>JAJNQE010000164.1 GCA_021154985.1 Hydrogenophaga sp. | reverse complement strand
GGCCAAGACCGTGGCCGGCGTGGACAACGTCTCGGTCAACATGACCATGAAGATCACCGCACACGCGGTGCAGCGCGGCGTGCAGGTCATGCCCAACGTGAAGAACATCATCGCCGTGGCCTCGGGCAAGGGCGGCGTGGGGGAGTCTAACGTCCCGCCCCAACGAGGGTCATACACACAGGCAGCATGAGGTCATCGGCCCGTAAAATCACCGGTTCCCCGACAGAAAGCCCCACCCCATGAGCCAGCGACGCCTGTTCGTCACCACCGCCCTGCCCTACGCCAATGGCCACTTCCACATTGGCCACATCATGGAATACATCCAAGCCGACATCTGGGTGCGGTTCCAGCGCATGCAGGGTCACGAGGTGCACTTTGTCTGCGCCGACGATGCGCACGGCGCGCCCATCATGATCGCCGCCGACAAGGCGGGCAAGACGCCGCAGCAGTTCGTGGCGGACATCGCCGCCGGCCGCAAACCGTACCTGGACGGCTTCCACATCGCCTTCGACAACTGGCACAGCACCGACGCGCCCGAGAACCACGAACTTGCGCAGCAGATCTACCGCGACCTCAAGGCCAACGGCCTGATCGAGACCCGCACCATCGAACAGTTCTTCGACCCCGAGAAGAGCATGTTCCTGCCCGACCGCTTCATCAAAGGCGAGTGCCCCAACTGCCACGCGAAAGACCAATACGGCGACAACTGCGAGGTCTGCAGCAAGGTCTACAGTCCCACCGATCTGATCAACCCGTACTCAGCACTCTCGGGCGCCAAGCCGGTGCTCAAGCAGTCGGAGCACTTCTTCTTCAAGCTCTCCGACCCGCGCTGCCTGGCCTTTCTGGACCAGTGGACCCAGAGCGGAGCGGTGCAGCCCGAGGTGCTCAACAAGATCAGCGAGTGGATCGAGCCGGGTGAAGACGGCAAGCCCAAGATGGGCGACTGGGACATCAGCCGCGACGCGCCCTACTTCGGCATCGAGATCCCCGACGCACCGGGCAAATACTTTTATGTGTGGCTGGACGCGCCGGTGGGTTACCTCGCGTCGCTCAAGAACTGGTTCGGCAAGAAGGGGCTGGATTTCGACGCCTTCATGGCCGACCCGACCACCGAGCAGTTCCACTTCATCGGCAAGGACATCATCACTTTCCACACGCTGTTCTGGCCCGCCATGCTGCACTTCAGCGGCCGCAAAACGCCCAACGCGGTGTTCGTGCACGGCTTCCTCACGGTGAACAACGGCGAGAAGATGAGCAAGAGCCGGGGTACGGGTCTGGACCCGCTGAAATACCTCGGCCTGGGCATGAACCCGGAATGGCTGCGCTACTACCTGGCCGCCAAGCTGTCGGCGCGCAACGAAGACGTGGACTTCAACGCCGACGACTTCCTGGCGCGGGTCAACAGCGACCTGATCGGCAAGTACATCAACATCGCCTCCCGCGCAGCCGGCTTCATCGCCAAACGCTTCGAGGGCAAGCTGGGTGAAGTCTCGGCCGATGGCGACAACCTGCTTGACCACCTGCAAACGGCCGCACCGTCGATCACGGCGCTGTACGCCGAGCGCGAATACGGCAAGGCCTTGCGCGAAGTGATGCTGCTGGCCGACCGGGTGAACGCCTACGTGGACCAGAACAAACCCTGGGAGCTCGCCAAACAAGAGGGCATGGACGGTCGTCTGCACGACGTGTGCACCGCCTGCATCGAGGCCTTCCGCCTGCTCACGCTCTACCTCAAGCCCGTGCTGCCCGCGCTCGCCACGAACGTGGAAGCTTTCCTGCAAGTCCAGCCGCTGCAGTTCACCGACGCAACCCGCCTCCTGGGCGCCGGCCACACGATCAACGCCTACCAGCACCTGATGCAGCGCGTGGACGTGAAGCAGCTCGAAGCGCTGTTCGAACCACCCCCAGCGCCCGCCGCACCCGCCACGGTGCCCGGCGGCGAACCCATTGCCGACACCATCACCATCGACGACTTCGGCAAGATCGACCTGCGCATCGCGCAGATCGTCAACTGCGAAGCGGTGGAAGGCTCGACCAAGCTGCTGCGCCTCACGCTGGACGTGGGCGAAGGCAAAACCCGCAACGTGTTCAGCGGCATCGCCAGCGCCTACAAACCCGAAGACCTCGTGGGCCAGCTCACCGTGGTGGTGGCCAACCTGGCGCCGCGCAAGATGAAGTTCGGCGTGAGCGAAGGCATGGTGCTGGCCGCCAGCCATGCGGACGAAACCGCCGAGCCGGGCATCCACATCCTGAACCCCTGGCCGGGTGCGAAACCCGGCATGCGCGTCAGGTAAGGACCCCCACGCTCCCCCGCTGCGCGTGGTCCGCTGCCCCCCACGGGGGCTGATCCGCCTTGGGACGGCCCGGCGGCGGATCGTCTAGCGGTTGCGCTCCAGATCCGGATCGGGCACCGACATCGTCCGGATCACGCGCAGGTCGGGGTCGAACACCGCCGTGAACACCTTCGAGTCGCTCTGGTTGACGCCGTCCAGATAGCGCCAGTCGTAGTGGGTCTCGCGCTTGAGGTCGTAGGTGGTGATCTTCATCGGCTTGCCCAGCAGGCGGCGCACCTCCTCCATCGCCATGCCGGGCACGACCCGCGCAAAGTTGCGCTCGGTCAGCACCTGGCGCAGCGCGGCCATGCGGCCGTCGGACCCGATGGTGATCATGTAGTTCACGTGGCCGGCGGGCTGGCGGTTGTACTCGTAGATCTGCGCGCCGTCTTCGCCATCCCACACCGCTTCGGGTGCCCCAAAGCGTTCGCGCACATCGGCCTCGGTGGACACACCCTCTTCCAGTTCGCTGATGTTTTTCACATCGCACGCCGCCAGCAGAGACGCCACCAGCAGCAGGGCGACCCCAAAACCCCGGCGAACAGCGCCGTTCAAACCCAGCATGCGGACCACCTTCTTCGGACTGAAAAATTCAGTGTAAACCCCCACGGTTTGGAGCACCGCCTGTCAGCTTCGCGAAGCGTTGCCAACGGTAACATGCCCCATGTTTCAAGGACTGCCGCCCCTCGCCCCGTTCCGTCCGCGGCTGATACAAGACCTCCAGGGCTACAACCGCGACAAACTGGCGCGCGATGTGGGGGCCGGTGCCACGGTGGGCATCGTGGCGCTCCCCCTGGCCATGGCCTTCGCCATCGCCAGCGGCCTGCAACCCGAAGCCGGCCTGTGGACCGCGATCATCGCGGGCTTCCTGATCTCGGCACTGGGTGGCACGTCGATGCAGATCGGTGGCCCGGCGGGCGCGTTCATCGTGATCGTCTACGGCATCGTCGAGCGCTACGGCCTGGCCAACCTGCTGA
Organism: Hydrogenophaga sp.; assembly: GCA_021154985.1. GTDB lineage: Bacteria > Pseudomonadota > Gammaproteobacteria > Burkholderiales > Burkholderiaceae_C > Hydrogenophaga. The sequence continues at coordinate 1,720 of JAJNQE010000164.1, read as the reverse complement.
TCTCCACCGCCAGCGCCGGTGTGCTGTTGTTCCTGTTGGGGCTGTTCCGCCTGGGCACGCTGGTGCGCTACGTGCCCGTGACCGTGGTGATCGGCTTCACCAACGGCATCGCGGTGCTCATTGCCCTGTCTCAGGTGCGCGATCTGCTGGGGCTGGACATCGAGAAGATGCCAGCGAACTTTTTCGGCCAGATCTCAGCCATTTCCAGCCACATCCACAGCCTCAATCCGTTCGCGCTCGGGCTGGGCGCCCTGTGCGTGCTGGGCCTGGTGGTGTGGCCGCGCCTGTGGGCGGTGGATTCGCAGTTCCGCCGGCAGCTTGAAGCCATTGAAACGGTGAGCGCCCTCAAGGCCACCTCGCGCATCCCCGGCCCGGTGATCGCACTGGTCACGCTCTCCCTGCTGGCCTGGGTGCTCAGCTTGCCGGTGGAAACGGTGGGCACGCGCTTCGGCGGCATTCCGCAGGGCCTGCCGGTGTTCGAGCTGCCCGACTTTTCGTGGGAAACCGTGCGCCTGCTCGTCACGCCCACACTCACCATCGCGCTGCTGGGCGCCATCGAGTCGCTGCTGTGCGCCCGCGTGGCCGATCAGCTCGGCGACGCACCCAAACACGACCCGAACCAGGAACTCATGGCCCAGGGCATTGCCAATGCTGTGGTGCCCTTCTTTGGCGGCATGCCGGCCACCGGCACCATCGCGCGCACGGTGACCAACATCCGCTCGGGCGCGGCCTCGCCCGTGGCGGGCATGGTGCACGCCATCACCCTGGCCGCTGTGGTGCTGCTCGCCGCGCCGCTGGCCTTCCACATTCCCCTGTCGGTGCTGGCCGGCGTGCTGCTGTTCGTGGCGTGGAACATGGGTGAGTGGCGCGAGTTCGTGCGGCTCAAGCACTTCAGCAACCACTACCGGTTGATGATGCTGTCCACCTTCTTTGTCACCATCATTTTTGACCTCACGGTGGCGGTTGAACTCGGCCTGGTGCTCGCGGTGGTGCTGTTCGTGCGGCGCCAGAGCGAGATCTTCCGCGCCGAACCCGTGGCGCGCACCGAACACCAGGCCACCTACAAGCTCTACGGCTCGCTCTTTTTCGGCGCTGTGGCCAAGATCGACCCCATCGTGGCCGAGGTGGAACGATCGCCCGACCCGGTCAACGTGATGCTGGACGCCAGCCACATGATCTCGCTGGACAGCACCGGCCTGGACGCGCTGGAGCAGCTGCACAAGGCGGTGCACAAACGCGGCGGGCATCTGGGCATGGTGGGGTTGCACCCGCAGCCGCGCTCGCTGATCGAACGCTCCGGGTTTGCCGCCAAGCTCAACACCTGCGAGTGACCCCGATCCGCCTGGGCCGCAACGCCGCCCGGTAAAATCGCGCCTTTCCCTGCACCAGGCCCCGACCACCATGTCCTTCTTCCGCCGCCCCGACTACAAGTCCGACGCCACGTTGTTCATCGAGCAGCTCAAGGCCGACAAGCCCGGGCTGGAGCAGTCGCAGCGCCAGGGCCGTTCGCTCCTGTGGGACAAGGCCATCGACCGAAGCTTCCAGGCTGCGGCCGAAACCGCCCGCGTGCCACAGCAGCCCTACGTCTACCAGACCGGCTCCGACCACAGCTGATCCAGCGGCTCGCGCCTGACCACACCATGGGCAACGAGGTCCACACCCTGGACGAGGCCCCCCAAGGCCTCGATGCGGTGCTGCCTTCGGTGGTGGACCACGTGGC
>JAJNQE010000040.1 GCA_021154985.1 Hydrogenophaga sp. | reverse complement strand
CGGCTTTACTTGCGCCTGTGCCAGATCGTGGGCCTATCGCCGAACTGGTCTCGGATGCCCCACAAGCCACTTGTTCACGCACTCACCAGGTCAACACCGCGTGTGGCCTTGGCGTCAATCTGAATAAATCAGGGCCGACTATTTCATCGAAGCGCCGAGAAAACTCTGTGACACTTGGCTGTCACAAGCGGGTTTGCCATGAGATACAACAGATGGCCCTGTGGGCTTGCAGGGCTGTCATCGGCATGCAACAAAAAACATAGCAGACAGAAGGAAGTTCGGCATGAAACACGATGTCATCGTTCTCGGTGCGGGTATGGTCGGCGTGGGGTGTGCGCTGCATTTGCAGGCGTTGGGCAAGCGCGTGGCGCTGGTCGACCGGCGCGCGCCCGGGATGGAGACTTCGCACGGCAACGCCGGCATCATCCAGCGCGAGGCCATCGCACCCTACGCGCTGCCGCGCGGCCTGGGCTTCTTGTTGTCGGGCGCCACCAACCGTCGCGTCGATGTGCGTTACCTGGCCCGCGACGCCGTGCGCATGCTGGGCCCGTTGTGGGCCTACCACCGCAACTCCGCGCCAGACGCGTACCGGCAAATCACCCGCGAGTACGAAACCCTCATTGCACTCTCGCTGGAAACCCACGCCCAGCTGATGAACGATGCCGATGCCCACCACCTCGTGGCAGGGCAGGGCTACCTCATGCTCTACCGCAGCGAGCGCGAACTGCACAGCTTCTTTGAGGTGGCCGACGAACGCGCGCTGGACGGCGTGAACCACATCAAGCTCAGCAGCGCAGACGTGGCACGCGAAGAACCCTCGCTGGTGGGGCGCTTTGCCGGTGCCGTGCGCTGGACCGACCCGTTGGCCATCAGCAGCCCCGGCGACCTGGTGCAGGCCTACGCTCGCCTGTTCGAGCAGCGGGGCGGGGCTTTGCACCTGGGCGACGCCGGCACCCTGCGCAAAACCGATGCGGGTGGCTGGCAGGTGGACACGGCCCAAGGGCCCACGCTGGAGGCGCCTCAAGCGGTCGTCGCCCTCGGCCCCTGGACCACCCAGCTCACCGCGCGCTTCGGCTACACCGCGCCGGTGATCCCCAAGCGGGGTTACCACATGCACTACGCCCGCTTGCCCGAGCGGCCGCTGCACAGCACCATCATCGACGCCGAAAACGGCTACGTGATCGCCCCCATGAAAAACGGCCTGCGCCTCACCACAGGCGCCGAACTCGCCAACGTCGATTCACCGCGCGCGCACGGCCAGATCAACGCCGCCGAGAAGCTGGCGAGGCAAAGCTTTCCACTCGGCGAACGCGTGGACCCCGAACCCTGGATGGGCACCCGCCCCTGCATGCCCGACATGAAACCGGTGTTTGGCGCTGTGCCCGGCGTGCCGGGCATGTGGTGCTGCTTCGGTCATGGGCACCAGGGCGTCACGCTGGGGCCGGTGACGGGGGAATTGCGGGCGGCGATGATGACCGGGGCAACGCCGAGGGTGGATGTGCAACCGTTTTCGCCCGGGCGGTTTCGCTGAACGTCGAAGGCCCTTGCGCCCGCCCATGAGAAAAAGCCCTGAATCTTTCGAATCAGGGCTTTTGAATGTTGGTGCCGGAGAGATGAATCGAACACCCGACCTTCTCATTACGAATGAGCTGCTCTACCGACTGAGCTACACCGGCAACGCCCGCGATTATAGCCCGATGGCGGTCAGGCTTCGTGGTGGTAGCGGGTGACGCGCTCGACTTCGTTCTTCGAGCCCAGCACCACGCTCACGCGTTCGTGCAGCTTGCCCGGCTGAATGTCCAGGATGCGCTGTTTGCCGTTGGTGGCTGCGCCGCCGGCCTGTTCGACCAGCCAGCCCATGGGGTTGGCTTCGTACATGAGGCGCAGCTTGCCGGGCTTGTTGGGTTCGCGCTTGTCCCAGGGGTACATGAAGATGCCGCCGCGGGTGAGGATGCGGTGCACGTCGGCCACCATGCTGGCGATCCAGCGCATGTTGAAGTCTTTGCCGCGGGGCCCTTCGCTGCCGGCCAGGCATTCGTCCACATAGCGCTTCACGGGGGCGTCCCAGTGGCGCATGTTGCTCATGTTGATGGCGAACTCTTTGGTGTCGGGCGGAATCTGCAAGTTCTCTTTGGTGAGCACGAACGAGCCTTGCTCGCGATCGAGCGTGAACATGGCCACGCCGTCGCCCACCGTGAGCACCAGTGTGGTCTGCGGGCCGTACACGCAGTAGCCGGCGGCCACTTGCTGGGCGCCGGGCTGCAAAAAGTCTTGTTCGCTCACACCGACGCTGCCTTCGGGCTTTTTGAGCACGCTGAAGATGGTGCCGATGCTCACGTTCACGTCGATGTTGCTGGAGCCGTCAAGCGGATCGAACAGCAGCAGGTATTCGCCTTGCGGGTAGCGGTTGGGCACCACGTAGATGCTGTCCATTTCTTCGCTGGCCATGGCGGCCAGGTGGCCACCCCACTCGTTGGCTTCGATCAGCACTTCGTTGGCAATGATGTCGAGCTGCTTCTGCATCTCGCCCTGCACGTTCTCGGTGGTGGCGGCGCCGAGCACGCCGCCCAGATCGCCCTTGTTCACGGCCTGGCTGATGCTCTTGCAGGCGCGGGCCACCACTTCGAGCAGCAGTCGCAACTGCGAGGGGATGTGGCCGTCGACGCGCTGTTGTTCGACGAGGTAGCGGGTGAGGGAGATGCGTTTGGTCATGGTGGGTTTTCGGTTCAATCTGCCAGGGCCCGCGTCACAACTTCGCGCACGTCGTTGCTCAGGTCGGTCCTGGCGGCCACGCGGGCGATGGCTTCATGCGCGGCGCTGCGGTAGGGCTCGGCGAGTTTTTTCCAGCGGTCCAGCGCGCGGGCGAGGCGGGCGGCCACTTGTGGGTTGAACGCGTCGAGCTCGATGACGCGCTCGCTCCAGTACAAGTAGCCCGCCGCGTCGGCGCGGTGGAAGGCACCGGGGTTGGCGCTGCAGTAGCTGAAGATGACGCTGCGCGCGCGGTTCGGGTTCTTCAAATGGAAGTCGGGGTGCTTCATGAGCTGGCGCACGGCAGGCAACACGTTGCCACCACGGTCGGGCGCGCCGGCTTGCAGGGCAAACCACTTGTCCAGCACCAGGTCTTCGTTCTGGAACATGCTGTGGAAGCGTGCCAGCGCGTCGCGGGCCAGGGCATGGTCGCTCACCACCAGGGCCGACAGTGCGTTGAAGCGGTCGGTCATGTTGCCGGCGTCCTTGAAGCGCTGGTAAGCACGGCCCGGCCACACGGCGTCTGCACTGGCACGGGCGCCCAGGCACAGCATGGTCAGCGCCATGCCGGCGAGCGCGCGGCGGCCGGTGCTCACCGGGTCGGGGCGGTAGGCGCCGTTGTCTTTGTGGGCGTCGAACGCCCAGGCCCAGTCGGCTTGCAGGTCTGCGGCGAGCTGGGCGCGCATGGCCTCGCGCACGGCGTGCACGCGCTGTGGGTCCACTTCCCCGAGCTGCTCGGAGATGTAGGTTTCGCTCGGCAGCGTGAGCACGAGTTCCTTGAAGGCTGCGTCCAGTGCGGGGTGGCGCAACACGTCGCGCATGGCGCCCAGAAAGGCCGTGTCCAGCGGTGATTCGGGCACCGGGTCGTCGCTCAGGATCGCCATGATCGCGCGGCGCAGGGCCAGGCGCTGACCGGCTTCCCAGCGGTTGAACGGGTCGGGGTCGAAGGCCAGCAGGGTGAGCAGCTGCGCGTCGGTGTAGTGGCAGTCGAGCACCACGGGTGCCGAGAAGCCGCGCAGCAGCGAGGGCACGGGCTCGCTGTCGAGGTTGACGAAGGTGAAGCTCTCGCTGGGCTGCGTCAGCACAAAGGTGCGGCTGCCGGCCTCGGGCTGCGTCCAGTGGGCCAGCTGCAGTGGAAGTTGTGCACCGTCGGCACTCAGCAGACCGAGCGAAACCGGGATCACGAACGGCTCTTTGGTGCTTTGGCCTGGTGTGGGTGCACAGCTCTGCGTGAGCGTGAGCGTGTAGCTGCGGGCGGCGGCGTCATACACGCCCTCGGCGCGCAGGCGCGGTGTGCCGGCCTGGCTGTACCAGCGTTTGAACTGCGGCAGCAGGCGGGCCAGATCGCTCTGGGGGTTGGCGTCGGCGATGGACTGCGCGAAGTCGTCGCAGGTCACCGCCTGGCCGTCGTGGCGCTCGAAGTAGAGCTTCATGCCCTGGGCGAAGCCGTCGCGCCCCACCAGCGTGTGCATCATGCGCACGACCTCGGCGCCTTTTTCGTACACGGTGACGGTGTAGAAATTGTTGATCTCGGCGTAGCTGTCGGGCCGCACCGGGTGCGCCATGGGGCCGGCGTCTTCGGGGAACTGTGCGGTGCGCAGCACGCGCACGTCTTCAATGCGCTTGACCGCACGTGCCGAGGGTTCGGCGCACAGGTCCATGCTGAACTCCTGGTCGCGGAAGACGGTGAGACCTTCTTTCAACGACAGCTGGAACCAGTCGCGGCAGGTCACGCGGTTGCCGGTCCAGTTGTGGAAGTACTCGTGGCCCACGACCGATTCGATGTTGGCGAAATCGGTGTCGGTCGCGGTGGCGCTGTTGGCCAGCACGTACTTGGTGTTGAAGATGTTGAGGCCCTTGTTCTCCATCGCGCCCATGTTGAAGTCGGCGGTGGCCACGATCATGAAGCGCTCCAGGTCGAGCGGCAGGCCGAAGCGCGCTTCGTCCCAGGCCACGCTGGCGATCAGCGAGTTCATGGCGTGTTCGGTCTTGTCCATGTCGCCCGGGCGCACGTACACCTGCAGCTGGTGCTGGCCGCCGCTGCGCGAGACGATGCGCTGCTCGCGCGCCACCAGCTGGTCGGCGACGAGTGCGAACAGATAACAGGGCTTCTTGTGCGGATCGACCCACTTGGCGAAGTGGCGGCCATCGGGCAGCTTGCCTTCTTCCACCAGGTTGCCGTTGGACAGCAGCACCGGGTACTTGGCCTTGTCGGCACGCAGCGTCACGGTGTAGCTGGCCATCACGTCGGGGCGGTCCAGGAAATACGTGATGCGGCGAAAGCCCTCGGCTTCGCACTGCGTGAAGAAGGTGCCCTGGCTCACGTACAGGCCCATGAGCTGCGTGTTTTTCTCGGGCGTGCAGGTGGTGAAGATTTCCAGATCGAAGGGCTCGGTGCCTTCGGGCAAGCTTTCCAGCACGAGCTGCTGCCCGTCCATCTTGAACGAGCAGCCCGCTCCGTTGACCAGCACGCGAGCCAGGTTCAGGTCTTCACCGTCCAGCCGCAAGGCTTGCGCGGGCACGTCCGGGTTGCGGCGCAGGCGCATCTTGTTGAGCACGCGCGTTTTGGCCGGGTCCAGGTCGAAGCAGAGGTCGACCGTGTCGATCCAGTAGGCCGGGGCGGCATAGTCTTCGCGGCGAACCACGGTGGTGGGGCCTTCACGCAATGAACTCATGGTCAAACACCTTGCTTCAGTGATGCTTCGATGAAGGGATCGAGATCACCGTCCAGCACTTTTTGCGTGGCGGAAATCTCGACGTTGGTGCGCAGGTCCTTGATGCGGCTGTTGTCCAGCACGTAGGAGCGGATCTGGTGACCCAGCCCACGTCGGTCTTGGTGTCTTCCAGCTTCTGCTGCTCTTCCTGCTGCTTGCGCAGTTCGAAGTCGTAGAGCTTGGAGCGCAGGCGTTTCCAGGCCACATCGCGGTTGCCGTGCTGGCTTCGACCGTCCTGGCACTGCACCACGATGCCGGTGGGAATGTGCGTGAGGCGCACAGCCGAGTCGGTCTTGTTGATGTGCTGGCCACCGGCGCCGGAGGCGCGGTAGGTGTCGGTGCGCACATCGGCCGGGTTGATGTTGATCTCGATCGAGTCGTCGATCTCGGGGTACACGAACACCGACGCGAACGAGGTGTGGCGCCCGCCCGACGAGTCGAACGGGCTCTTGCGCACCAGGCGGTGCACACCGGTTTCGGTGCGCAGCAGGCCGAAGGCGTAGTCGCCCTCGATCTTGATGGTGGCGCTCTTGATGCCGGCGGTGTCGCCCTCGGTCTCGTCTTCGATGACGGTCTTGAAGCCCTTGCGCTCGGCGTAGCGCAGGTATTGGCGCAGCAGCATGCTCGCCCAGTCGCAGGCTTCGGTGCCGCCCGCGCCGGCCTGGATGTCCAGGAAGCAGTTCAGCGGATCGGCCGGGTTGCGGAACATGCGGCGGAATTCGAGTTTCTCCACCTCGGCCGCCACTTTGGCGGCTTCGCCCTCGATGGTGATCAGGCCGGCTTCGTCACCGTCTTCGCTCGACATCTCGAACAGCTCGGTGTTGTCGGTGAGTTCGCCGGTGAGGCGGTCGAGCACCAGCACCACATCTTCAAGCGATTTTTTCTCGCGGCCCAGATCCTGGGCGCGCTTGGGGTCGTTCCAGACCGTGGGGTCTTCCAGCGCCGACTCGACTTCCTTCAACTTCGATGCTTTGGCATCGTAGTCAAAGATACCTCCGGAGCTCGACCACGCGGGTGGTCAGGTCTTCGAGCTGCGATCGGATGGCGTTGCTGCGTTCGGCTTCCATGGGGTGTTCCTGCGGTCAATGTTCAAAACCGCGATTTTCTCACGCCATGCCGCTGCACACGGCTGCGCCGCTCAAAAGCGCCAGGTGGTGCCGAACATGATGGCTGCCGTGCCCAGCAACTGGATCTCCAGCGTGCTCTTGGGTGACAGGCGGTAGCCGATGGCGGGGATGATCACCGGAGAGAAGCCGCCCACGTTCAGGGGTACCTTGTCCTTGTACTTGCCCACGTAGCCATAAATGATGCCCGCGCTCACCGACACGTACAGCTGGGGCTGGGCCTGCCAGAAGCCGGGCCAGCTCTTGCCCACAAACGCATAGGCCGAGGGTTGACCAAACGAATTGTTGAAAACGCTGAAACCGCAGTACCGGTTGTTGGGCAGCAAGCGACTCACGCTGACCGCGTACACCTGCTCGTGCTCTTCGTCCGGTGTCCAGTGGTGGGTGTAGGGCGAGAAGAAAACCTCGTATCGGGGCGCGTTGGGCTCGGCGCTGGCCGGCTGGTCGTAACCCGGGCACAAGTCCCAGTTGCCGGCCTGGGCCTGGGCACCCATGACGAGGCCGAGCGCAGCCATGGCCGCGGGCTTGAAGAAGGTGCGTGGGATCGTTTTCATAAGGCGCGAGTATGCCCGGCAGCACCTGAGCCCGCGATTCAGGGGCGCAGAGCCCCGCACGCCGCGTTGCTGCCGTTCAGGGCTCGGTGGACAGAAAAGCTTCGATCAGCCGGGCCAGTTCGGCGGGCTGGTCGTGGTGCACCATGTGCCCCGCTTCAAGCACCACGGCGCTCTGCAAGCGCGGCACGGCGCGGATGCGCTCCTGGTACTGCGCCAGCGTGTAGCTGCCTTTCCACCACTGGCCCAGGCTGTCGTCGCCAGCGGTCACCGACAGCACCGGCGCGCTGATGCGGCGGTAAATCTCGAGCGCTTCGTCGAGCCGGTAGACGTGGGCGCTGGTCACCTTGTGGGCCGCATCGCCCAGAATCTCCCACTCGCCTTGCGCGTTGGGCGCCGCCCATTGGCGGGCCAGCCAGTCGGCCTTGTCCTGCGCCAGGCGCGGGTTGGTTTTCATGAGGCGGCGCGCCACACCGTCGGCGTCCGCGTAGCTCTTGAGTGCCTTGCCGCCGCGTTGCACAGTCTTGATCTCGTCCATCCACTGCGCGTAGCGGCCGGGCGCTTGTGCCGGACGGGTTTCGGGCATGCCGAAGCCCTCCAGGTTGACGAGGTGTTGAATCCGCTGCGGCCGCACGCCCGCATACATCATGGCGATGTTGCCACCCATGCTGTGGCCCACCAGATCGACCTTTCGCTCGCCGGCATAGTGGTCGAGCAGGGCGTCTAGGTCGGCCATGTAGTCAGGGAACCAGTAGCTGTCGACCGCCGGGCCCTCGAGCCGGGTGTGGCCGAAACCGCGCCAGTCGGGCGCGATGATCCAACGCTCGGCCTGCAGGGCATCCACCACGAATTGCCACGAGGCCGCCACGTCCATCCAGCCGTGCACCAACACCAGCGGTACCACACTGTCGCTGCGCTCGCCCCACACGCGCACGTGGTAGCTCAGGTTGCGGACCGGGACGAATTCGCTGTTGGATGCTCTCTGTGCTTGGTACATTCATCGGATCATAAAGACCGAGACAGAGACAACCATGCGCCCGAGTCAAGCCAGAGACAAGACCCACACGCCCCTGGATCTGTACGACGCACTGCACAGCCGCTTTGGCTGGCAGGTGCCCCGACACTTCAACATGGCGCAGGTGTGCATGCGGCGTTGGGCCGAAGATCCTGTGCACGCCGGCGATGTGGCCGTCGTGTCCTGTGCGCCGGGTCAGGGCGATCAGACCCACACCTTCGCCGATTTGCTCGACCAGGCGAACCGCCTGTCCAACGCACTGGCGGCGCTGGGCGTGCAGCGCGGTGACCGCGTGGCCATCGTGCTGCCCCAGCGCTTCGAGACCGCCGTGGCCTACATGGCGGTGCTGCAGATGGGCGCGGTGGGCATGCCGCTGTCGCAGCTCTTCGGCCCTGAAGCGCTGGAATTCCGTTTGCAGGACAGCGAAGCGGTGGTGGCCATTTGCGACCAACCTTCGTTGCCCGCCTTGCTGGGCGTGCGCGACGACTGCCCGCTGCTGCGCTGCGTGATCGGGGTCGATGGCGACGGCACACCCGAAGGCATGCGCGCCGACCTGGACTGGACTGGGCTGCTCGCGCAGGAGCCCGCCACGTTCGCGCCGGTCAACACGCAGGCCGACGAGGCCGCCGTGCTCATCTACACCAGCGGCACCACCGGCAACCCCAAGGGCGCGCTCATTCCCCACCGCGCGCTCATCGGCAACCTGACCGGTTTTGTCTGCAGCCAGAACTGGTTCGGCTTCGACCCATTTGACGCTTCCGTGCCTTCAAAAGCGGTGTTCTGGTCACCGGCCGACTGGGCCTGGACCGGCGGCCTCATGGACGCGCTGCTGCCCACGCTCTATTTCGGTCGCCCCATCGTGGCGTTCAACGGGCGTTTTGGCCCGCAGACCGCGTTTGAATTGATCGAACGCCATGGGGTCACCCACAGCTTTCTGTTCCCCACCGCGCTCAAGGCCATGATGAAGGCCGTGCCCCGCCCCAAGGCGCAATACAAGTTCAAGCTCGAAGGCCTGATGAGCGCGGGCGAGGCGGTGGGCGACGCGGTTTTTGCCTATTGTCGCGACGAACTGGGTGTGACGGTGAACGAGATGTTTGGCCAGACCGAGATCAACTACATCGTGGGCAACTGCGCGCGCCTGTACCCGGCCAGGCCTGGCAGCATGGGCAAGGGCTACCCGGGTCACCGCGTGGCGGTGATTGACGACCACGGCAATGAGTGCGCGGTGGGCGTACCGGGTGACGTGGCGGTGCACCGGCTCGATGTGCACGGCGATCCGGACCCGGTGTTTTTTCTGGGTTACTGGAAGAACGAGGCATCGACCCGCGCCAAATACACCGGCGACACGGCCAACAGCTGGTGCCGCACCGGCGACCTGGCCACGCGCGACGCCGACGGTTACCTCTGGTACCAGGGCCGTGCCGACGACGTGTTCAAGGCGGCGGGATACCGCATCGGGCCGAGCGAGATCGAGAACTGCCTGGTGAAGCACCCGGCCGTGGCCAACGCCGCGGTGGTGCCCAAGCCGGATGCCGAGAGGGGTGCGGTGGTGAAGGCCTATGTGGTGCTGGCGCCGGATCATGCGGCGGGTGACGAGCTGGTGAAGCAGCTGCAGGCGCATGTGAAGGGCAAGCTGGCGCCGTACGAATACCCGAAAGAAATCGAGTTCATCGACTCCTTGCCCATGACCACCACCGGCAAGGTTCAGAGGCGGGTGTTGCGGTTGCAGGAGGAGGCGCGGGCGAGCGCTGCAGGCCCGAAATAGCCCAATGGAAGCCCAGACGCAAAAAAGCCGTCTTGCGACGGCTTTTTTGCTTTTGCTGGCAGCGCACCCGTTTCAAACGGCAGGCCAGATGGGCCCGGGCTGGTGGTCTGGCAGGGCCAGACCGGTGGGGTTCAGGCAGCGGCTGCTGCGAGGCCCTTGACTTTGGTCGACAGGCGGCTCTTGTCGCGAGCAGCCTTGTTTTTGTGGAAGATGCCCTTGTCGGCAACGATGTCCACCACTTTTTGCATCTTGGCGAACAGTTCGGTCGCCTTGTCCTTGTCACCGGCCAGAACGGCTTTTTCCACGTTCTTCACAGCGGTGCGGTATTTCGAGCGCAGCGAGGTGTTGGCTGCATTGATCTTGACGTCCTGGCGCACGCGTTTGCGGCCAGACGCCAGACGGGGGTTCTTTTTCTTCGGCTTGGTTGCCATGGTGTGATTCCTTCAATGTTTGGGGATGATGCCAGCAAAGCCCGCGATTTTAGCACGGGCAGTCCTCTCCCCCAAGGGCCCGCTGGCTGGGCGCACTCGCGTCGCTACACTCGCGCCGTGACCCTGTTCAAATCCGCCTCCCTCGTTTCGCTGCTCACCCTCGCATCCCGCATCACGGGATTGGTGCGCGAATTGCTCATGGCGGCCACCTTTGGTGCCAGTGCGCTCACCGACGCCTTCAACGTCGCTTTCCGCATCCCCAACCTGCTGCGTCGCCTGTTTGCCGAAGGCGCGTTCAGCCAGGCCTTCGTGCCGGTGCTGGCCGGCGTGAGGGAAAAGGAGGGCGACGACGCCACCCGGGCCATGGTCAACCAGATCGCCACCGTGCTGGCCTGGGCTCTGACGTTCACCTGCGTGCTCGGGGTGCTGGGTGCGCCGGTGCTGGTGTGGGCCATGGCCAGCGGGTTGAACGAAGAGGGATTCAACGCCGCTGTTTTCATGACGCGCTGGATGTTCCCCTACATCGCCTTCATGTCGTTCGTGGCACTCTCGGCCGGCATTCTGAACACCTGGCGGCGCTTTGCCGTGCCGGCGGCCACGCCGGTGCTGCTCAATGTGGCCATGATCGCCGCTGCGTACTGGGGCGCGCCCTGGTTTGCAACGCAGGGCATCGAGCCGATCTTTGCCATGGCGGGCGGCGTGTTGCTGGGCGGTGCGCTGCAGTTGGGTGTGCAACTGCCGGCGCTGCGCAAGCTGGGCATGTTGCCGCGCGTGAGCCTGCGCTGGTCGGGCCTCAGGACGGCCTGGGCGCACCCGGGCACGCGTCGCGTGACCACGCTCATGCTGCCGGCCCTGCTGGGCGTGAGCGTGGCGCAGATTTCGTTGCTGATCAACACGCAGATCGCTTCGCACCTGGCCACCGGCAGTGTGAGCTGGCTCACCTACGCCGACCGGTTGATGGAATTCCCCACCGCCATGCTCGGCGTGGCACTGGGTGTGGTGCTGCTGCCGCAACTGGCTGCGGCCAAAGCGGCAGACGATAACGCGCGCTACAGCGGCATGCTCGACTGGGGCTTGCGCCTGGTGGTGCTGCTGGCCGTGCCCTGCGCGGTGGCACTGCTCACGTTTGCGCAGCCGCTGGTGGCGGTGCTGTATCACTACGGCGCTTTCACGGCGGCCGATGTTCAGCGCACGGCCAGCGCGCTCATGGGCTATGGCGCCGGCCTCATCGGACTGATCGCCATCAAGGTGCTGGCACCGGGCTTCTACGCAAGGCAGGACATCCGCACGCCGGTGAAGATTGCCATCATCGTGCTCGTCCTCACGCAGGTGTTGAACTACTTGCTGGTGCCGCACCTGGCACACGCCGGGCTGGCCTTGGCCATCGGCATTGGTGCCATGGTCAACGCCCTGTTTCTGCTGATCGGTCTCATCCGCCGAGGCGCCTACACACCGTCGGCCGGCTGGACGCGTTTTGGCCTGCAGGTGGTGGCGGCCAGCGCGCTGCTGGCGGTGTTCCTGATGTGGGTGGCCGCGCGCGTGAACTGGCTCGGATTCGAAGGGCAGGCCCTGCAGCGGGTGGGCTTGCTGGCGCTGTGCGTGCTGGGTGGTGCTTTGGTCTATTTTCTTACCCTGGTGGTGGCGGGGTTGAACCTGCGCCAGTTCGTTCGAAAATGACGTAATCTGCGGCATCAACAAGCCTGATCGCCATGTCCACCGCGTACGAATTCTCAGCGCCCACCCCCCTGGGCTACTTTGCGGCCCTGGTCGGGGAAGAAGATGCGTTTCCGCTGTTCGAGGCGGCTGTGTCCATCGCGCAGGACGAGTACCCCGACCTCGACGTGCAGCAGGTGCTGGGCGACGTCGACCAGATGCTCTCTCGCGTGAAGCGGCGCTGCAACGCCGACGCAGGCCCGCTGCAGCGCCTGCGCACGCTCAACCAGTTTTTCTTTCGTGACATGGGGTTCGGCGGCAACGTCAACAACTACTACGACCCCGACAACAGTTACATCAATGCGGTGCTGCGCACGCGACGCGGCATCCCGATTTCGCTGGCTGTCCTGTGGCTGGAGCTGGCCCAGGGCCTGGGTCTCAAGGCGCGCGGTGTCAATTTTCCGGGCCACTTCATGGTCAAGGTCAACCTGCCCAACGGGCAGGTGGTGATCGACCCGTTCACAGGTCAGTCGCTCAGCCGCGAAGACCTTTCTGAACGGCTGGAGCCCTACAAGCGGCGCAACGGGCTGGTGGACGACTTCGATGTGCCAGTGGGCCTGTATCTCCAGGCCGCCACGCCGCGCGACATCGTGGCCCGGCTGCTGCGCAACCTGAAGGAAATCCACCGCACGCAAGAAGACTGGCTGCGGCTCATTGCCGTGCAGGACCGCCTGCTCATCCTGCTACCCGATGCCTGGACCGAGTACCGCGACCGGGGCCTGGCCTGGGCCGAAATGGGCGACCTGCGGCTGGCGGTGACCGATCTTGAAATGTATGTCGAGCACACCGACGACACCCTGGACCGCGAGGCCATTGCGCAGCGTGTGCAGGAATTGAGACGCGCGCTCAATTGATGTGTCTGTTCCCTGGCGCACACACGTTGTTGGAAGCCACAGCGTGTGTGTCGTGGTGTAAAGCCGGTTGACGTGTCCTGCCGTCACCGCGACGATGATCGGCGGACAGTGACGCTGTTGCTGTCAAGATTCCCTTCCACTTCGAGATCCACAACATGATGAAAACCCTCAAGCGCCTGATTGCCACCGCCCTGATCCCCTGCATGGCCCTCGCTGGCGTGCCGCTGACGGCCCAAGCTGCCATGGTGTCGACCGAGCAGGCCATGGTCACCCCCGCCGGTGATGCCGATCGCGAACAGGTGAGCGCCTTCCTCAACCGCGCAGACGTGCAAACAGCGCTGCAAGCCCAGGGCGTGGACGCCAGCGCCGCCATCGAGCGTGTGCAGGCCATGTCCGATGTGGAGGTGGCCCAATTGGCCGACCGTGTGGACCAGGCACCGGCGGGTGCAGGTGTGATCGGTGTTCTGTTCACGGTCTTCCTGATCTTGCTGGTCACCGACATCCTGGGCCTCACGACGGTGTTTCCGTTCACCCGCAGCATTCGATGAACCTCCGGCGATTTCGCTGTTCAACCCCCGCTCTGGCGGGGGTTGTTCTTTGTGGGCTGCTCTTGACCGGTTGTGCCACGCCGCCGCAGTCGGCCGCACTGCAGCGCACCTGGCCCGCGCAGTTGCCACAGCAGGTGCTGCTGGATCAGGTGCCGTTTCACCCCCAGGAAGACCTGCTGTGTGGCCCTGCCACGCTGGCCATGGTGGCGCAGTCCGCTGGCTCCAGCGTCACCCCCGAGCAGCTCACGCCGCAGGTGTACCTGCCGGGTCGTCAAGGTGCCTTGCAGACCGAGATGCTGGCCGCCACGCGGCGCCAGGGCCTGGTGGCGTATCCGCTGGCGCCCGATCTGCAGACGGTGCTGGCCGAGGTTGCCAGCGGCCACCCGGTGCTGGTATTGCAGAACCTCTCGCTGCCGATCCAGCCCATGTGGCACTACGCGGTGGTGGTGGGCTACGACCGTGCCAAGGCGCAGGTGGTGTTGCACTCGGGCACCACCGAGCGCCTGGTGTTGCCCATGAGCACGTTCGAGAACACCTGGGCACGCTCGTCCCACTGGGCCATGCGCGCGACACGACCAGACCAGCTGCCGGTGACGGCCCAGCCCGACGACTGGGCCGTGGCGGTGGCCGCGCTCGAACGCTCAAGCCCCCAGGCTGCGCGAACCGCTTACGCCACCGGTTTAAAAAAATGGCCCACGCACCGCATCAGCCTGCTGGGGCTGGGCAACACCGCCTATGCGGTCGGTCAACGCGAAGAGGCGGCGCAAGCGTTTGAAGCCACCACACGCGCCCACCCCGACTTTGCCGACGCCTGGAACAACCTGGCGCAGGTGCGGCTGGAGCTGGGGCAGTTGCCCGCCGCCCAGCAGGCGGCCCGGCGGGCGGTGGCGTTGGGCGGCGCGCGACTGGCGAACTACCAGGCTTTGCTGCAAAGCATCGAACGCAGAGCAGCGACCCCTTCCTCCCAACGGACAAGCCCATGAAACAACTTCTGCTGGTGGGCGCCACCGGTCTGGTCGGCGGTCATGTGTTGCAGCAGGCCCTGGCCGACCCTGCCGTGGTGCGCGTGATCGCCCCCACACGCAAGGCCTTGGCGCCGCATCCCAAGCTGCTCAACCCGCTGGTGGACTTTGAGCGCCTGCCCGAAGACGCCGACTGGTGGGCGGTGGACTCGGTCATCTGCACGCTGGGCACCACCATCAAGGTGGCCGGTTCCCAGGCCGCGTTCTACAAGGTGGACCACGACCACCCGCTGGAGGTGGCCTACCTCGCCCGACGCCACGGCGCGCGGGCCTTTGCGTTCAATTCGTCGCTGGGCGCCGATGCCGGTTCGCGGGTGTTTTATTCGCGCACCAAGGGCGAGACCGAGCGCGATCTGCAGGCGGTGGGCTATCCGTCACTGACCTTTGTGCGCCCCGGTTTGATCGGGGGCCACCGCGATCAAAGCCGCCCGGCCGAGCAACTGGCGGTGACGGTCTCAGGCTGGGTACAACCCTTGCTGCCCAGGCGCTACCGCGTGGTGCCGGCCGAGCGCATCGCCTACCACCTGCTGCAGGCGGCGATTGCCGCCGCACCGGGTGTGCATGTCTTGCCGTCTGAAGCGCTGCTGTAGGGGTTCAGGCCACGACCACCGCCGCGCCATCGGCGCGCGGCGCGATGCGGCCGATCTCGAACACCGTTTCACCCAGACCGCGCAGCGTGGCAGCGCAGGCAGCCGCTTCGGCGGCGTCGATCACCACCACCATGCCGATGCCGTTGTTGAAGGTGCGGTTCATCTCGATGTCGTCGATGCCGGCGGTTTTTTGCAGCCAGGCGAACAGCTCGGTCTGCGGCCAGCTGCCCTTGACCAGATGCGCCGCCGTGCCCTCGGGCAGCACGCGGGGGATGTTCTCCAGCAGGCCGCCGCCGGTGATGTGAGCCAGCGCCTTGATCGGGTGGGCAGCGAGCGCGGCGAGCACGTTTTTCACGTACAGGCGGGTCGGCTTCATCACCGCTTCCTTGAACGGCAGGCCGTCCAGCGTGGCGGGCAGATCGGCGCCCGCGCGCTCGATGCACTTGCGCACCAGCGAAAAACCGTTGGAGTGCACGCCGTGCGAGGCCAGGCCCAGCACCACGTCACCGGGCTTCACGCTCTGGCCGGTGAGGATTTTTGATTTTTCGACCGCGCCCACGCAGAAGCCGGCCAGGTCGTATTCGCCCGCCGGGTACATGCCCGGCATCTCGGCGGTCTCGCCACCGATGAGTGCGCAGCCGCTCAGTTCGCACCCTTTGGCGATGCCACCCACCACAGCCGCGGCGGTGTCCACGTCGAGCTTGCCGCAGGCGAAATAGTCCAGGAAAAACAGCGGCTCGGCGCCCTGCACCAGCACGTCGTTCACGCTCATGCCCACCAGGTCGATGCCCACCGTGTCGTGCATGTTCCATTCAAACGCCAGCTTGAGCTTGGTGCCCACGCCGTCGGTGCCGCTCACCAGCACCGGCTCTTTGTAGCGCTTGGGCACCTCGAACAGCGCGCCAAAGCCGCCAATGCCGGCCAGCACGCCTTCGCGCATGGTCTTTTTGGCCAGCGGCTTGATGCGCTCGACCAGCGCGTCGCCCGCGTCGATGTCAACGCCGGCGTCTTTGTACGAGAGGGGGGTGGTGGAAGAAGTCATGTGCGGGCTGGCCTGGCGCGAGGCCGGGCGGTCGTTGGAGCGGGACGCTGGGCGGGTGGGGGGCTTTCGGGTACCCTGAGAGTGGCCCGATAGAATTTGCCCCAGATTTTAAGGGGTCGCCCTCGCGGCCTCATCGACCCACGCGCTCCATGCCACTGACCTCCAACCAGATCCGCGCCTTGCTCTGGGCCCTGATCGCTGTGGTGAGTGCTCTGCTGCTCTCCCTGCTGGCACCGGTGCTCATGCCTTTTTTGCTGGCCGCCGTGCTGGCCTATGCGCTGCACCCGCTGGTGGAGCGACTGCACGCCCGGCGCGTGCCGCGCTGGCTCGGCGCTGGTCTGGCCATTGCGCTGCTCATGCTGGTGCTGCTGGCGGTGGTGCTGCTCATCGTGCCGGTGATCACCAAGCAGGTGCCGTTGCTGCGCGAACAGGTACCGCTGCTGCTGGATCGCCTCAACGATGCCTTGCTGCCGCTGGCCACGCGCTTCGGCGTCAACCTGCAGGTGGACGTGAACCAGGTGCGCGAATGGCTGCGAACGCTGATCACGGGCAACGAGAGCGAGCTGATCAACGGCCTGCTGTCGTCGCTGCGTATCGGCGGCAGCGCCTTGGCCGCGGTGGTGGGCAACCTGTTCCTCATGCCCATCGTGGCGTACTACCTCTTGCTGGACTGGGCGAACCTGATCGCCCGCGCCAAGAACCTCATTCCGCCGCGCTGGCGCGAGAGCGTGCAGAGCTTTTTGAACGAGACCGACGAGGTGCTGGGCCAGTACCTGCGTGGGCAGTTGCTGGTGATGGCGGTGCTGGCCGTGCTCTACACCGTGGCGCTGGCGCTGGTCGGGCTCGATCTGGCACTGCCCATCGGCGTGTTCACCGGGCTGGCGGTGTTTGTTCCTTACCTGGGTTTTGGTCTTGGGTTGGTCATGGCGCTGTTCGCCGCGCTGCTGCAGTTCCAGACCTTGCTGGGCGTGGCGCTGGTGGGTGGTGTGTACCTGCTGGGGCAGTTGATCGAGAGCCTCTACCTCACGCCTCGCCTGCTGGGCGAGCGCATCGGCCTGCACCCCATTGCGGTGATCTTTGCGCTGCTGGCCTTCGGTCACCTTTTCGGCTTCGTCGGTGTGCTCATCGCCCTGCCGGCGAGCGCCGTGCTGCTGGTGGCCCTGCGGCGCGCCAAGCGCGGCTACCTGACCAGTCAGATGTACTTGGGCGATGCGACGCGCGCGCCAACCCCCGGAGCCGGCGAATGAGCACCGGACCCATGAAACAAATGGCGCTGGACATCGGCCTGGCGCCGGTGCCCACCCTCGCCAACTTTGTGCCCGCCGGCAACGAAGCCGCGCTGGAACATCTCAAGCTCTGGGCCCACAACCCGCTGCGTTCACCGGTGCCCACATTTGTCTGGGGCGAGAGCGGCAGCGGCAAGACACACTTGCTGCGCGCTGTGCGCGAGAGCCTGCGCGAACACGGCGGCCGCGTGGGCTGGATCGGTGTGGACACATTGGACCCGCCGGAGTACGACGAGCATTGGGACGCCGTGCTGCTCGACGACTGCCACCTCTACACCGCCACGCAGCAGGCGGCGGCCTTCAACTGGTTTGTGAACGCGCAGAACCCGGCGCACGGCCCGGCACGCTGGGTGCTGGCCGCCGCCAACTGCCCGCCGGCCGATCTGCGATTGCGCGAAGACCTGCGCACGCGGTTGGGCTGGGGCCATGTGTTCCAGCTGCATGCGCTGGGCGAAACCGAACGGCGTGGCGTGCTGCGCCGCGCCGCCGACGACCGGGGTGTGTTCCTCAGCGACGAGGTGATGGACTTCATGTTGCGGCGCTTTTCGCGCGACCTCTCCAGCCTCATGCTGCTGCTGGACCAGCTGGATGTCTACGCCCTGCGCACCCAGCGCGCCATCACCATCCCCCTGATCAAATCCATGTTGGAAGACGAATGAGACTGGCGCTTTTTGACCTCGACCACACCCTGATCCCGTTCGATTCCGATTACGCCTGGGGCGAGTTCACCGTGAAGCTGGGCTGGCGCGATGGCGGCAGCTTCTCCCAGGCCAACGACGGCTTCTACGCCGACTACAAGGCCGGCACGCTGGACATTCACCGCTACGTGCGTTTCGCCATCGAAGCTGTGCGCGAGCGCGGCCTGAAGGCAGCGCGAGAGGCCCACGACCGCTTCATGGCCGAGGTGGTGCAGCCTGCGCTGAAAGACGCCGCTCTGTCGCTGGTGCGCCAACACCAGGCTGCTGGCGACACGGTGGTGATCGTCACCGCCACCAACGAATTCGTCACGCGACCCATCGCCAAAGCCTTCGGTGTGGACGAACTCATCGCCATCGACCTGGCCACCGACGAGCGCGGTGAACCGACCGGCGAGATCCGGGGCACGCCGTCGTTTCGCGAGGGCAAGGTCGCCCGTGTGGAACAATGGCTGGCCGCGCGGGGCCTGAACTGGGCCGGCGTGCAGCACAGCACCTTCTACAGCGACTCCATGAACGACATGCCGCTGCTGGAAAAAGTGCACGAGCCCGTGGCCACCAACCCGGACGCCCGGCTCCAAGCCATTGCCCTGCAGCGGGGCTGGCGCATATTGAACCTATTCGAATGATCAAGAAATTCATTGACAGGCTGCTCGGCAAATCGCCGGCGGCTCCCGCGCGCCGCGCCAACCCCTTTGGCAAACGCGAAGACGTGCCGGTCTCGGTGCACGGTATCGACATCAAGCTGGTCGACCAGCGCGCGCTCGACGTGGTGCACACCCTCAAACAGGCCGGCTTCGACGCCTACATCGTCGGCGGTGCGGTGCGCGACCTGCTGCTCGGCCTGCGCCCGAAAGACTTTGACGTGGCCACCAGCGCCACGCCCGAGCAGGTCAAGGGCCTGTTCCGCCGCGCCTTCATCATTGGCCGGCGCTTTCGCATCGTTCACGTGATCTACGGCCGCGGCCGCGAGCACGAAATGATCGAAGTCTCGACCTTCCGCGCCTACCTCGACAGCGCCGACGCCGAGCAGGTGGCGGGCAACGAGCGCACCAGCAAGGGCGAACTCGCCGGCATGAAGCACGCGGTGGATGCCAGCGGGCGCGTGTTGCGCGACAACGTGTGGGGCCCGATCGAGCAGGACGCCGCGCGCCGCGACTTCAGTATCAACGCCATGTACTACGACCCCGAGTCGCAGACCGTGGTCGATTTCCACCACGGCATTCGCGACGCGAAAAAGAAGACGCTGCGCATGATCGGCGACGCCGCCACGCGCTACCGCGAAGACCCGGTGCGCATCATCCGCGCCGTGCGTTTTGCGGCCAAGCTCAGCGGCCTGGGCTTCACGTTCGACGCCAAGACGCTGGAGCCGCTGGCGTCCTCGCGCAAGCTGCTGCTCGACGTGCCACAGAGCCGCCTGTTCGACGAGATGCTCAAGCTGCTGCAGACCGGTCACGCGCTGGCCAGCGTGGCCCAGCTCAAGGCCGGGGGCCTGGACACCGGCATCTACCCGTTGCTCGACGTGGTGGTGCAGCGCGCCGACGACGATTTCGTGAAGCTCGCCCTGCAGGACACCGACCGCCGCGTGGGCGAAGGCAAACCCGTGGCGCCGAGCTTTTTGCTGGCCTGTGTGCTCTGGGCCGACGTGCGCAAGGGCTGGAGCCAGCGATTGAACGCGCGCCCGGGCCAGCGCCCGCCGCCACCGTTTGCCGCCTTGCAAGACGCCGTGGACGAAGCCTTCGACGCGCGCATTGGCGATGTGTCGGGCCGCGGCAAGCTGGGTGCCGACATGCGCGAGATCTGGATGATGCAGCCGCGCTTTGACAAACGCGTGGGCACCTCACCTTTCAGCCTGGTCGACCAGGCGCGCTTCCGCGCTGGCTTCGACTTCCTGCGCCTGCGCGCGCAGGTGGGCGAGGTGGACGAGGAGTTGGCCCACTGGTGGGAAACCTTCAGCATGGCCAGCGACGACATGCGCGAAGACATGGTGGACGCGCAGCGCCGCGACAACCTCGCCAAGCCCGGGGCCGGCAAGGCCCGGCGCGTGAAGCGCAGCGACGACGACCACCCGGCCAATGCCGCTGCGCCCACCGCAGCGGTGACGCCCGACCCACGTTTCCGTGCGACCGATGCCGGTGGAGACGACCGGGATGACGAAGACGCTGGCGAGTCCGATGACAGCGCTGAATCCACGGCGCCCACCGACGGTTCGGCCCCGGCCAAGAAGCGCCGCCGTCGCCGCCGCAAGCCCGGTGGCGCTGCCGCGGGTGGCGAGCCAGGGCCGGTTTGAACGCCCTTGCCTGTGGATCGCGCTGAGGTCACGGCTTTCGTCGCGCTGGGCGCCAACCTCGGTGATGCCGCACAGGCCTTGCGCGATGCCCTGGCGGCCTTGGGTGACACACCGGGCGTCGGCCTCGTGCGGGCCTCCAGCCTGTACCGGACCGCACCGATCCAGTCCACCGGCCCCGACTACATCAACGCGGTGGCCGAGGTCTCCACAACACTCACCGCGCCCGACTTGCTCGATGTCCTGCAGGCCATCGAACAACAGGCCGGTCGCGAACGCCCCTACCGCAACGCGCCGCGCACGCTCGATCTGGACCTGTTGCTGTTTGGTGGCGCACACATCGACTCAGCGCGCTTGACGGTGCCGCACCCGCGCATGGCCCAGCGGGCTTTCGTGCTGGTGCCGCTGGCCGAGATCGCACCCGCTCTGGTCAGCGGCGGGCAACTGGCCGCCGTGGCCGACCAGTCCATCGAACGAATCTAGGCTAGGGCGCCAGCCGCTCGCGCAACCAGTTACCGTCGGCTTGCGACGTGTACCGCAGCCGGTCGTGCAAACGGCTTTTGCGACCCTGCCAGAACTCCCAGCGCTCGGGTTTGAGGCGGTAGCCGCCCCAGTGCGGCGGGCGGGGTGGTTGCAGCAGGAACTGCGCGCCGTACTTGGCGGCGTTGGTCACCAGCACCGAGCGGCCCTCGATCACCTGGCTTTGGGGGCTGGCCCAGGCGCCGATGCGGCTGTCGAGTGGGCGGCTGTGGAAGTATTCGTCGCTCTCGGCGTCGCTCACTTTTTCCACCACACCTTCAATGCGCACCACGCGCTCCAACTCGACCCAGTGGAACTGCAGCGCGGCGAACGGGTTGCCGGCGAGCTCCTGGCCCTTGCGGCTGGCGTAGTTGGTGTACCAGACGATGCCGCGCTCGTCATAGCCCTTGATGAGCACCACACGGGTGCTGGGTCGCAGGTCGGAGCCCACCGTGGCCACGGTCATGGCGTTGGGTTCGGGCACTTCGCTGCTGATGGCCTCTTCCAGCCATTTCGAAAACTGCAGCAGGGGGTCGGCGTGGGAGGCGGACTCGCTGAGTTCGGCCTTTTCATAGCTCTTGCGCAGGTCGGCGATGTTCATGGATTCAGTATAGGAGTGGGGTGCTTGCCGGGGCTTGCGGCAGGTCAATCGG
>JAJNQE010000036.1 GCA_021154985.1 Hydrogenophaga sp. | reverse complement strand
TTCGGCAATCCGCAGGGCGGAACACCTTTCATGGAGTGCGCGCAATCGGTTGGCATCGACCTGCCGCTCAAGGCGTTGGTGTGGGAGGACGCATCAGCCCAAGTCTGGGTGGGTTACAACGACCCAGCCTTTCTCGCCCAGCGCCATGGTGTTGCGCAGTGCCCCGTGGTCGAGAACCTGCGCAAGGCGCTCGAAGGTATCGCCGCTGCGGCGACTGCCAACTGATCACATCACTTCGGCTGCTGAATGCCAGCCGGCAGCAAAGCCTCGGGCAGCCAACGAAGATCATCGGGCTCATCGATGTCGTGCAGCGTTGACAAGGTGGTCGCGCTCCAGCCCAACTGGCCCATCCGAGACCGCGTGACCTGCGCCACGCTGGAGGTGCTCCAGGCGATGTCTCGAAATAGGCTGGCATCAAAGCGGTTCAGTGCCAGCAAGACATAGCCACCGTCAAAGGCTGGTACGAGCGCGGCATCGCTGGTGAGCAAGTTCGCTGCCGCCATTCGAATTCGCTCGGCGGTGAGATCCGGGCAATCGGTTCCCATCAACAGCACCGCGTGGCCCGCGGCCAACGCACGTTGAGCAGCCCGCGCCATTCGCTCTCCCAAGTCACCATGGCCTTGATCGCTGATGCGCAGCGCTGCGTGCTGCGGCAAC
This sequence comes from Hydrogenophaga sp., assembly GCA_021154985.1. Lineage (GTDB taxonomy): Bacteria > Pseudomonadota > Gammaproteobacteria > Burkholderiales > Burkholderiaceae_C > Hydrogenophaga. The sequence goes on along the minus strand of JAJNQE010000036.1, from coordinate 6,856 downwards.
AGCTCCGACCACATGGGATCTTCAGGCGCAGGCGTCACACACACCTCCACAGTGCCCACCTCGCTGGCCAGCGCCTGTGCTACCGCATGTTTCAACATCAAGGCAGCCAGGCGGGCAGCGCCCGTTGCTCCCAGCGCCGGGATCAGCCTTGTCTTGGCAAGGCCTGCGACGGGTGCTTTGGCGAAGACGATGATGTGGACAGAGTGATTCATGTGGTGTCCTATTTGTACAGCTGTGCCAACTGATCCGCAGGTGCTCCTCGCCAGTACGCCCAGCGCAGCCGCCACATCAGAAGGATGGTTCGCCAGATGCCACGGCTCTCCCATCGGCGTCCCGACGTCAACACGGTGTTTCCGATGCAAGCAGGGCGCGATCGTTCGAGGAGGCGCTTGGACAACTCGATGTCTTCCATCAAGGGCTGGTCGGGGAATCCAACCGCTGCATTGAAGGCCTCGCGGGTGACAAACATCGCCTGGTCACCAGTGGCGATGCCCGTCCAGCGCGAGCGAAGGTTCATCAGCTGGGCCACCACGCGCAGCATGGGATGAGGTCCGTCGATGACCACATCGAAACGGCCCCAGACGGCACCGGAGCTTTGCATCGCTCGGCGGATGGTGATGATCGCCCCCTCGGGCAGAACGGTGTCTGCGTGCAGGAACAGGAGCACGTTGCCCGTCGCATGAGCAGCGCCGTGGTTCATCTGCCGGGCGCGACCTCTTGGCGAAGTCAGAACCTGCAAGCCCTTTCGAGCGGCCAATTCAGCGCAGCCGTCATCGCTTCCACCGTCCACGATCAGTACCTCGCATCCCTGGCTCTTCAGCACGGACAGCCGATTCAGCAGGCGGGGCAGCCCCGTTGCTTCGTTGAGCATGGGGACGATGATGGACAGACGCATGGGGGTGTGAGGCACGAAGGTCTTCATAAAACACCAGGCCGGCCAACCGCAGTGCAGGGCGCCAGTTCCATGGTGGTCATTGTTCAGCCTCGGCGCCAGGCGTGATAGCGACCCAACCAGGCCAGGACGCGCTGAGGAGCGTGAGCGCGTTTCCATTCACCAGCGACGTATTTGTTCGCCTCGGCCATTGTGGGATAGGTGTGGATGGTGCCCAGTATCTTGTTCAGTCCAAGCCCGTGCTTCATGGCCAGCACGAACTCGGCCAACAGGTCGCCTGCATGTTCGCCCACGATGGTCACGCCCAGAATGCGGTCTTTGCCCGGCACGGTCAGCACCTTGACGAATCCGTGTGCCGAACCATCTGCGATGGCGCGATCCAGATCGTCAATGCCGTATTTCGTGACTTCGTAGGGAATGTTCTTTTCCTTGGCGTCCTGTTCATTCAGTCCCACCCGGGCAACCTCGGGCTCTATGAAGGTGGCCCAGGGGATGACGGAGTAGTCGACCTTGAATTTCTTGAAGCCGCCGAACAGCGCGTTGACGGCGGCGTACCAGGCCTGGTGCCCGGCGGTGTGGGTGAACTGGAATGGTCCGGCCACGTCACCCGCAGCAAAGATGTTGGGGTAGAGCGTTTCGAGGTACTCGTTGACCACCACCGTGCGCTCGGTTGGTATGCCCAGATCTTCCAGTCCGTAGCCCTGCAGCCGTGCCGATCGGCCGACTGCGCACAGCAAAGTGTCGAACCCGATGCGTTTTTCCTGACCCTGATGTTCCACCACGATGAACTTGTGGTCTCCCTCCCGCTCGCAGCGCAGTGCCTTGTGACCGGTCAGTACATCCACACCGTCGCGTTGCAGCGAATCGCGAGCGAGGTCGGACACCTCCTGGTCCTCCCGGATCATGATCCGGGGCGCCATTTCGATTTGTGTGACCTTTGAGCCTAGGCGCGCGAAACTCTGTGCCAGCTCGCAGCCGATCGGACCACCGCCCAGCACCACCATGCGCGCCGGAGGCGTGTCCAGTTTGGCGAACTCATCCCACAGGGTGTCGCTGGTGACATAGCCCACGTCGTCCAGCCCAGGCAGCGGCGGCACGAAGGGGCGAGCACCCGCGGCGATGACGATGCTGCGGGTGGTCAGGCGTTGGATGCCACCGTCGTTGAGGGTGACTTCGACCGTCCAGGGGTCCACGATTTTGGCGCGACCCTGCAGGACCTCGACACCCAGCCCGGTGTAGCGTTCCACGCTGTCGTGCGGAGCGATCTCGCTGATGACCCGGTGCACCCGCGCCATCACCTGCCGGAAACTGAAGGCCGGTGTGGCAGCCTCCAGGCCATAGTGATCGGCGTGGCGCATTTGGTGGGCGAGCTTGGCCGACTTGATCAATGCCTTGCTGGGCACGCAGCCGTAGTTCAGGCAGTCGCCACCCATCTTGTGTGCTTCGACCAACGTGACCTTGGCCTTGACGGTGGCCGCGATGTAGGAAGTGACCAGGCCCGCAGCGCCGCCACCGATGACCACCAGATTGCGGTCAAAGGTTTTGGGCCGTTGCCACTTGGCGTAAACGCGCCGGCGTTGCAGGAGACCTAGAGCAGCTTTGGCGATCATGGGGAAGACTCCGAGCAGGATGAAGGACAGCAGAACGCCCGGCGACAAAATACCCGAGAGACTGGAGAGCTGGGCCAGCTGGGTGCCGGCGTTGACGTAGACCAGGGTGCCCGCGAGCATGCCGAGCTGGCTGACCCAGTAGTAGGTGCCCGTGCGGATGGGTGTCAAGCCCATGAGCAGGTTGACGAGGAAAAACGGGAAGGCCGGGATCAGGCGCAGTGTGAACAGATACAACGCGCCGTCCTTGGCCATGCCGTCGTTGATGGCCTTGAGGCGGTCGCCAAAACGCGCCTGCACGCTGTCCCGGAGCAAGTAACGCGAGGCCAGAAAAGCCAGTGTGGCGCCCAGGCTGGAGGCGAACGAGACGATCAGCGTGCCGCCGGCCAATCCGAACAGGGCGCCAGCCGCGAGCGTCAGGATCACCGCACCGGGCAGTGACAGAGCTGTGGCCAGCACGTACAGACCGAAGAAACCGAGCGCGGTGGCGATGGGAGAGGCCTGGCGGATGGCTTCGAAGTCTCCCAAGCGGTCCTGCACGGCGGCGAGTGTCAGGTAGCGGTCCAGCCCAAGCAAGAAATAGGCGGCCACCAGCATCGCGACCGTGGCGAGGATCAGAGTTCTTTTCATGCGGCGAAGGCTTCGTGGGTTCAGGCTTTGGCAATCGTTGATTGCCCGAATGCTCTTCAGTCGCTGCCGGGTCCTCTTTCGTTACAGCTGGTTTCGGAGGGCGCGAATTGGTGCTGGCTCCTTATGCGCTGAGCACCACGGGTTCCAGTGAGTCGGACGCGCCGCTGACATGACCTATGGCTGCTGTGTGCAGGTAGCCTGCCGCCTGCAGGGAACGGATGCAGTCGGCTGCCCGGTCGCCCGGCACGCTGGCCAGCAGGCCGCCCGCCGTCTGCGGGTCGAACAGCAGCGGATAGCGCGGGTCTTTGACGAAGTCTTCGGCGTTGCGCAGGGCTCGGCGCAGCCGCACATTGGCCGGCTGCAGCGAGCTGACGATGCCCGCTTCAACGCATTCCAATGCACCATCCAGCAAGGGCAGGGCGCTCAGTTGCAGCTCTGCGTCCACTCCCGAGGGACGGGTCATTTCCACCAGATGCCCCAGCAGGCCGAAACCGGTCAGGTCGGTGCAGGCGGTGGCGCCATGTTCGCGCAGGATCTGCGCGCCGACCTGGTTGGACACCACCATGGATTTCAGCGCCGCATCGATCCAGCGGCCCTTGGCGGCGTGCCGCGCGTGGGCGGCGAACAGCGTGCCGGTGCCGATGGGCTTGGTGAGCAGCAACACGTCACCCGCTTGCATGCCGCCCTTGCGCATGACGCCATCCATGTTCTCGTCGATCAGTCCGTTGATGGCGAAGCCCAGTGCGAGTTCGCGGCCCTCACCGGTGTGCCCACCGACCAAGGCGCAGCCGGCGGCGTTGAGCACCTCGACCGCGCCGGTCATCATTTGCAGCAGCAGGTCTTCCACCTTGGATTCGAGGCCTGGCGGCACGGTGGCGATCGCTGTGGCGGACTGAGGCTCGGCACCCATGGCAAAGATGTCGCCCAACGCGTGATTGGCCGCCACCTTGCCGAACAGGTAAGGGTCGTCGATGAAGCTGCGAAAGAAGTCCACGGTGTGAACCATGGCCTTGCCCGGCGGCACGCGCACCACGGCGGCGTCGTCGGGCGAGTGAAGCCCGATCAGCACGTCGTTGCGCTCGACCGGTTGCAGGCTGCCGAGTGCGCGGGTCAGGATGCTGGCGCCCACCTTGGCGCCGCAACCACCACAGCGCATGGCAATGGCCGAGATGGCCTGGCGGGATTCTTCGGCGCTCAGCGCCAGGCTGCTGGCCGGTGCAGCCGAGGGGGCGGCACCGGGCGCCATGTCTGGCAGCTCGGTGAACTGGCGCATGAAGCGGCGATCGATCCAGTCCTTCCAGGACCAGACCCAGGTACCGGCGAAGCCGATGGAGCCGCGCGAGGCCACGGCGTATCGATTGCCGGTGGAGATCAGTGCCAGCCATTTGCGTTGCGGGTTGAAAGCCACCGTCGGCTGATCGCGCAGGCACAAGCGCAGGTTCTTCACCAGCGGTGGGCCCATGCGCACGGCAAACACACCGGCCTTCTCCAGCGGGCGGTTGGTGAACGAGGCCACATCCCCTGCGGCGAAGATTTTGGGGTCGTCCAGCGTCTGCAACCGGTCGTTGACTTTGACGAAGCCGTGTTCGTCCAGTGCCAGACCGGTGCCTTGCAGCCAGGCCGGCCCACCGGCTTGCGTGACCCACATCGTTTCGTCGGCATCGAAGGTTCGACCGTCGCGCGTGTGCAGGCAACCGGGCGCGACCTGATGCACCTCCGCACGCGTATGCACCGCGACGTGGCGCTCTTTGAGCACGCGGGCAAAGCGCGCGCGTACCCCGGCGTTGTGCGTCGGCAGGATGGAGTCGCCCGCCGTGAGCAACACAAAGTGCAGCCAATCGGGATTGCGCCCCAGCTTTTGCAGCTCGCTGCGCAGCCGGTACTGCATCGACAGCACCAGTTCAACCCCGCCCGCACCGCCGCCGACCACCGCGATCGTGAATCGATCGCGCAGCAGGCGCACGCGCTCGAGCAGATTCAGCCAGCGGAGGTTGAAGTGGGCGATGGGCTTCACGGGCACTGCGTGTGCTTGCGCGCCTTTCACCTGGCGCACATTGGGTGTGGAGCCGATGTTGATGGAGAGCAGGTCGTACGGCACCGAGGGCCGGTCCTTCATGAGCACACGCTGGTTGGACCGATCGAGGCCCGTCACTTCACCATGGATGAAGCGCGCTCCGGCAAACGAGGCCAGACGGCCCAGGTCGATGTGCACCTCGTCAAAGCTGTAGTGGCCCGAGATGTAGCCAGGCAGCATGCCGGAGTAAGGCGTGTCGATGTCGGTGCAGATGAGGGTGATGCGCAGGCCAGACTCGGGTTGCATGGCGAGCATGCGCAGCACGACAACGTGGCTGTGGCCCCCTCCGACGAGAACAAGGTCGCGCAGGATCGGTTGTTCGGAAACTTGCATGGAGGAAAGTTGAGTCGGTGAACGTCGAAGCCCTCTTCGGACGTTATGGGCCGTCATTTGAGCGGGATCGCGTCAGCCCGGCGCCCCTTGCCGGACCAAGCGGCTGCGGCCAAGCGAACGCCGCCCGTTGGTGCACCGACGACGCCGCCTGCGCTCAGGCGGTCAAACGGGCGTTTTGCGGGAACATGACTGCCCGTGCCTCTTCGTCCATCTCGGCCTTGAAGGCGTGCTTGGCCTTGAGAGCTTCGGCACGCTGAGCGGCCGGACGGGTGTTGATCTCATCGAGCAGGCGCTTGACGTTGGGCAACTGCTCCCACGCGGCGGCCCCGAGCACAAACGGCACGGCGCGCGCCCAGCCCCAGACAGCCATGTCGACCAGGGTGTAGGTCTCGCCGAGCATGTAGCGATGCTGGGCCAGTTGCTGGTCGATGATCTTCCAGTGGCGCCAGGCTTCGAAGTCGTAGCGGTTGACCGCATAGGCCTTGGGCTCGGGGGCAAAGTGTTTGAAATGAACCGCCTGCCCGGAATACGGGCCGACCCCGGTGGCGACGAACATTAACCAAGACAGCATCTGTGCACGGGCCTCGGGCGTGTCTGGCGGCAGGAACTGGCCGGACTTCTCCGCCAGATACAGTAGGATGGCATTGCTGTCGAACACCACCGCGTCGCCGTCGACCAGGGCCGGCGTTTTCGCGTTGGGATTGATCGCCGTGAACGCGGCCTCGTGCTGCTCGCCCTTGCGCGTATCCACCGGCACCAGTTCGTAGGGCAGTCCGGTTTCTTCGAGCAACAGCGCGACCTTGGCCGGGTTGGGAGAGGGGTGGTAGTAGAACTTGATCATGAAGGTCTCCGTGGCAATGAGTGGGTGGTCTGAGCGGTGTCGGGCCGCTGGATGGCTCAGCCGGCTGCTGGCGACAGCTTGTCTTGGGTGCGTGTGTCGAAGTCCTGGGCGTCATGCCTCTCGTGCAGCTGCTCTTCTGCTGGACCCCAGTTGCGGTTGACCATGCGCCCGCGGCGAACCGCCGGTCGCGCAGCGATTTCTTGGGCCCAGCGTTGGACGTTTGTATAGGTCTGTACCTGCAGGAATTCGGCCGCGTTGTAGAGATGACCCAGCACCAGCGCACCGTACCAGGGCCACACTGCGATGTCAGCGATGCTGTAGTCGTCACCGCCCAGGTGGCGGCATTGCGCCAAGCGGCGGTCAAGGACGTCGAGCTGGCGCTTGGTTTCCATGGTGAAGCGGTCGATCGGGTACTCAAACTTGGCCGGCGCGTAGGCGTAAAAATGGCCGAAGCCGCCGCCGAGGTAAGGGGCACTGCC
>JAJNQE010000070.1 GCA_021154985.1 Hydrogenophaga sp. | reverse complement strand
ATGATCACGCCGAACTCGGCCGCCACACCGGCCAGCGCAATGAAGCCCACCACACTGGCCACCGACAGGTTGTGCCCCAGCAGCCAGAGGAACCACACCCCACCCACCAAAGCAAATGGCAGCGTGGCCATGATCAACAGCGCCTCGTCGAAGCGGCGGAAGATCAGGTACAGCAACACGAAGATGATCAGCAGCGTGACCGGCACCACCAGCTTGAGCTTGGCGGTGGCGCGCTCCAGGAACTCGAACTGCCCCGACCACGACACCGAGTACCCGGGGGGCAACACCACCTGTTCTGTCACTGCGCGTTGCATGTCCAGCACCGCACCGCGCAGGTCGCGCCCGCGGATGTCCACGTACACAAAACCAGCCAGGCGCGCGTTCTCGCTGCGCAGCATGGGTGGGCCTTCGGTGATGCGCAGGTCGGCCACGTCGGACAACACCAGGCGCTGGCCGCCGGGCGCCACGATGGGCAGCGCGCGCAGCTCGGGAAGCGAGTCGCGCAACTCGCGCGGGTAGCGCAAATTGATCGGGAAACGTTGCAACCCCTCCACCGTCTCACCGATGTTCATGCCGCCCACGCTGCCGGCCACGATGTCCTGCACGTCGGCAATGTTCAGGCCGTAGCGCGCGGCGTCCGAGCGGCGGATGTCCACGTCGATGTAACGACCGCCCGTGAGGCGCTCGGCCAGGGCGCTGCTGACGCCGGGTACGTCCTTCACCGCTTTCTCGATCTCGCCGGTCAGGCGGTCGATGGTGGCGAGGTCGGGACCAGCCACCTTCACGCCCACAGGGCTCTTGATACCGGTGGCCAGCATGTCGATGCGGTTGCGGATCGGGGGCACCCAGATGTTGGAGAGACCGGGCACGCGCACGGTGCGGTCGAGCTCCTCGATCAGCGCCTCGGGCGTGAGGCCGGCTCGCCATTCGTTGCGCGGTTTGAACTGGATCGTGGTCTCGAACATCTCCAGCGGCGCCGGATCGGTGGCGGTCTCGGCGCGCCCGGCCTTGCCGTACACGCTCTGCACCTCGGGGATGGTCTTGATGAGCCGGTCGGTCTGCTGCAGCAGCTCGGCCGCCTTGGACGCCGAGAGCCCGGGCAGCGCGGTCGGCATGTAAAGCAGATCGCCCTCGTCCAGCGGCGGCATGAACTCGCTGCCCAGTTGGCGCAGCGGCCACATGCTGGCCACCAGCACCAAGGCCGCCACCACCAGCGTGAGCTTCGGCGCTTTCAGCACCGCATCCAGCACCGGTCGGTACAGCGCGATCAGCGCGCGGTTCAACGGGTTGGCGGTCTCGGCCGGGATGCGTCCACGGATCAGGTAACCCATCAGCACCGGGATGAGCGTCACGGCCAGACCGGCAGAGGCCGCCATGGCGTAGGTTTTGGTGAAGGCCAGCGGTGCGAACAGCCTGCCCTCCTGCGCCTCCAGCGTGAACACCGGAATGAAGCTCAGCGTGATGATGAGCAGCGAGAAGAAGAGCGCTGGACCCACCTCGGCGGCGGCGTCACCAATCACGCGCCACCGCGGCTCACCCTGCAGCGTTTCGCCCGGGTGGTGGTGCGCCCAGCGCTCCAGGTGCTTGTGGGCGTTTTCGATCATCACGATGGCCGCGTCCACCATGGCGCCGATGGCAATGGCGATGCCCCCCAGCGACATCACGTTGGCGTTGATACCCTGCTGCTGCATCACGATGAAGGCCATCAACACGCCCAGCGGCAGCGACACGCTGGCCACCAGCGCGCTGCGCAGGTGAAACAAAAAGGCCAGGCACACCAGCGCCACCACGATGAACTCTTCCAGCAACTTTTCACCGAGGTTCTTCACCGCGCGCTCGATCAGGCCCGAGCGGTCGTACACCGGCACGATCTCCACGCCAGCCGGCAGGCTGCGCTGCAATTCGGTCAGCCGCGTCTTCACCGCCGCGATGGTCTGCAGCGCGTTCTTGCCCGAGCGCATCACCACCACACCGCCCACCGCCTCGCCCTCGCCGTTGAGCTCTCCGATGCCACGGCGCATCTCCGGCCCGGTCTGCACGCGCGCCACGTCGCCCAGGCGCACCGACACACCAGCGGCGCTGGTGATGAGCGGAATGGCGCGGAAGTCGTCGAGCGTCTTGAGGTAACCGCTGGCGCGAACCGCGTACTCGGCCTCGCCCAGCTCCAGCACCGATCCCCCGGCCTCCTGGTTGCCGCGCCCCACCGCATCGGCCACCATGGATTGCGTCACGCGGTAAGCGGCCATCTTGTCGGGGTCGAGCACGATCTGGTACTGCTTGACCATGCCGCCCACGCTCGCCACCTCGGCCACGTCGGGCACGGTCTTGAGCTCGAAGCGCACGAACCAGTCCTGCAGGGCGCGCAGCTGCGCCACGTCCTGCCCACCGGTGCGGTCCACCAGCGCGTACTGGTAAATCCAGCCAACGCCGGTGGCGTCCGGCCCGATGCTGGAGCTGGCCCCACGCGGCAGGCGTGCCTGCACCTGGTTCAAATACTCCAGCACACGCGAGCGCGCCCAGTAAGGGTCCACCGCATCTTCAAACAGCACGTACACAAAGCTGTCGCCGAACATGGAGAAGCCGCGCACCGCGCGAGCGCCCGGCACCGAAAGCATGGTGGTGGTCAGCGGGTAGGTGACCTGGTTCTCCACGAGCTGTGGCGCCTGGCCGGGCCATGTGGTGCGGATGATCACCTGCGTGTCGGACAGGTCGGGCAGCGCGTCCAGCGGTGTGCGCTGCAGGGCTACCACACCCCAGGCGCTCAGCAGCGCGGTGGCCAGCAGCACGAGGAAACGGTTGGCAATGCTCCAGCGGATCAGACTGGCGATCATTTGCCGGCCTCCGGTGCCACACGCTGCAGGCTGGTGATGCGCGGTACGTCCCCGCCCTGCATTTCAAACTCGATCTGCAGGCGGTCCCCCGCCTCCAGATCGCGTGGCTGCTGCGCTCGCGGCGGCAGTTTGAAGTCCATTTGCATCGTTGGCCACTTCAGCGCCGCAATGGGCGGGTGCGTGAGCGTGACCGTGTCGCCGCTGAGTGCGTCGATCACCGCGTCGGTGGTGTAGCGCTGAACCGTGGGCGCAGGCTCCTGGTTGAGCCGCGCCTCCAGCCCGCGCAGACTGGCTTCGGAGTCGATCAGGAACTGGCCCGAAAGCACCACGCGCTGTCCCATCTGAAGACCAGCGCTGATCTCGGTCTGGCCACCCACCTCCAGGCCCGCCGTCACCTCCACCGGACGGAACCGCCCGCCCTCCTCGGCCACCATCACCACGCTGCGCCGCCCGGTGTGAATCACTGCGTCGCTGGGCACCAGCAGCGTGGTGGCGGTCTTGGGTCGATCCAGCCGCATGCTCACCAGCATGCCCGGTACCAGCCGACCCTGCGGGTTGGCCAGTTGCACGCGAGCGCGAATGGTGCGCGTGACCGAATCTACTTCAGGCAGCAACGCTTGCACCTGGCCTTCAAACGTCTGCCCTGGCGCACCGGGGCTGGTGGTACGCACGCGCGCACCCGGCTTCAGCAGCCCTGCCTGGCTCTCCGGCACGGCGCCTTCGGCCCACACGGTGCGGGTGCCCTGCAGACGCATGAGCGTCATGCCCGGCATCACGGTGGCGCCCTCACGCACCATGAGTTCGCTCACGATGCCGGCGATGGGCGCGGTGAGCGTGAAGCGCGGCTGCACCACGCCGGAGGCCACCACGCGCTGGATGTGCGCGGGTGTCATGCCGGCCTGGCGCATGCGCTGGCGCGCGGCATCTTTCAATGTGTCGGTGCCGTCAACGCTCAGGCGCGCAAGCGCGAGGTACTCCTCCTGCGCGGCCACCCAGTCGGGCACGTACAGCTCGGCCAGCGGTGCACCGGCGGCCACACGGTCGAGCGCGGCCTTCACATGCAGCTTCTCCACGAAGCCCATGGCGCGCGAACTCAGTTCCACACGCTCACGCTCGTTCCAGGCCACATTGCCCACCGCCGTCACCTCCGACACCAGCGAGCCCTCCACCACCGGCGCGGTGCGCAAGCCCAGGTTCTGCTGGATGCGCGGACTCACCGTGACGCTGCTGGCGTCGGCCGCATCGCTGCCGGCGTAACGCGGCACCAGCATCATGTCCATGAAGGGCGACTTGGCCGGGGCCTCGAAGTTCTTGCCCGGCACCATCGGGTCGTGGTAGTTCAGGATTCGCCGACCCGTGGCCGGGTCCACATCGCCGGCCTTGAGAGCATCGCGGATATGCCGGCGCGTGGCTTCTTCGCCCTGCGGGATGGTCCACAGCGACGGGTCGTCGGTGGACGCTGTGCTGGTGCTTGCCGCAGGCTGTGCGGTGGTCTGCGTGGTGTGGCCCATGCCCTGCTGCATGCCCAGCCACCAGGCGCCACCGCCCACGGCAACGACTGCGGCCGCAGCGGCCAGGGCGATGAGGGAGGTTGTCTTGTTCATGGCTTCACTCCCGCGGAGGTGTTGGGGAACAGGTATTCAAGCCGCGCCCAAAGGCCGGCGGTTTCGCGCTCCAGCATCAGCCGCTCCAGCGCCAGGCTCAGCGCATCGCGGCGCGCCTGCAGCACGGCGCCCAGACCCTCTCTACCGCCACGGTAAGCAGCGAGCGCCACTTCAATCCGCTGTCCCGCCAGCGGCTGGCGTTGCGCATCCAGGTGCGCCAGCCGCTGCAGCCCGGCGCGCCAGTCGTGCTGCCAGCGCTGCACTTGCAGCACACGCTCGCGCGTCTGCTCTTCGCGCTCGGCTTCCAGCTCGTTCACTCGGGCGAGTCGCGCGGCGACTTCGCGCTGCTGCCGCTGCGGCTTGTCCCACTGCAACGGCACCGACACGCCGATTGACACCATGTTGGAGAACTGCGAACCGCGCTGGCTGAACATGAGTTCGACGCTCCAGTCGGGCTTGAGGTCCTGGCGGGCGATTTCAGCCTCGGCCCGGGCCACAGCCTCGCGAGCCTGCAGCGCAACGAGATCGGGCAGGTTGCGCAATGGGTCCGCTTCACCCACCGCTGCGGTGATCTGCCGCATGGGCGGTGGATCGGCCAGCGGCTGGTCCGGCGGCCCACCGGTGAAGCGCGCCAGCGTGAGGCGGGCGTTGGCGCGCTCGGCCTGCGCGCCGATCAGGCCTTGCTCCAGCTGGGCCAGCGCCTCGCGCGCGCTCAGGGCGTCGGCCGTGGAGCCGCGCCCACCGCGCAGTGCCGCCTCGGTCGTCTCCACCATCACACGCGCCTCTGTGAGCTGCGCCTGCAACACCAACCAACGCTGCTCCTGCATGCGGCGCTCCAGCCATGCCTGGGCGACCTCGGTCTGCAGCATGGCCATCCGTTGCGCGCGTTCACTCAGCGCCGCCTCGGCTTCGCGTTCAAAGCGCTCGCCCCGCGCGCGGCGCTTGTCCGCGTTGGGCAGGGTCTGCATGAGCGCGATGGAGCGCATGGTCATGAAATCGCGTGTGGTGCTGAAGCGCTCAGGTCCGTCCACCGGCAAGTTGTCCAGCGACAGGCGCAGCACTGGGTCGGGCCGCTGCGCTGCCGCGACCGCCATCTCGCGTGCGCCTTGCGCGGCGGCGGTTGATGCGTCGAGGCTGCGCGAGTGGGCCAGGGCTGCGCTCACCGCAGCGCTCAGGCTCAGAGGTTCATCGGCGGCAGCGGGTGTGACCAGCACAAGCAGGCCAGCGAGGGCCAGCACGGCGCGTGCAAGAAGAAGCGAAGGGTGTTCCATGTCTGAGCTCCGGAGAAGGCACGCCCGGGCGCAAAAGCCCTGACAGCGCGCGACAGCAGCGCCACCGCCGGGTGGGCTGCGCAGTGCGGGGAATCAGACGGAAGTTGGGGGGCGCCAGAGGCGCGAAGTCGCGCCCGGGGGAAGGCTGCGCCAGGCCGGCGCTTCAGGGTCCTGGGTGACCGAGGTCTGGGCCACGAGGGATGGGAAAGACGGCAAGGCTGCGGCGGGCACGACGCAACTCTGAATACTCTTGCAGGGCTGGCCCGTGCTCTCAAAGGTGGCCATGTCGTTGCAGCAATCGTCCATGGCCTCGGCCAGGGACTCTGCCATCCCGTCAACTTCATCCGCCATGGCCATCATGCCCTGCATGGGGCATGGCGCGGCAACGCCCTGCACTGCCGCAAATCCCTGCAGGGGAAGCAGCAGACACAGGACGAGGACGAGCAAGCGGGGCATGGCTGGATTCTAGGGCGCGCAGATTGACTGCGCTTGCCTGATTGGAGAGCCTGAACAAACAAGGCACCGTAGACTGTTCAGCGAGAGCCAATCTGTGCTTGGAGGCCAACGTGGACATTGCTGCACATGCGCTGTGGGCGGGAGCGGGCGTCGTCCTGCTGTTACGCCATCGGCCAATACCCGTTGCAACTGGTCTTGCCACTGCCGCAATGGCGGCGTTGCCGGATCTGATGCACATGTTGCCTGTGGCGGCGTGGGCTCTCTTCAACGAGCTGCCGGCCGAGTTCATGACCTATGTCCGAGCGCTGCCGGAAAGGGTGCAGCCTTTACCCGAGAGCGTGGAACTGTGGTCGCACCATCTCCACTGCATCTTTCACAGCGGGGTGATCGCCATGGCGGTGACGCTGGTCGTTTGGCGATGGTCTAGTGTCCTCTGGCTGCCGTTGGCCGGATGGTGGTCGCACATCCTCATTGATGTATTCACCCACTCGGACGACTTCTTTCCGTCTCCAGTCCTCTACCCGCTGACCTACCGAGGATTTGATGGCGTTGCCTGGAACACGCCTTGGTTTGTCGTCGCCAACTACTCTGCGCTCGCGCTAGTCTGGATTTGGCTGCTTGCGGCGCGAAGAAAACGAGACCCATGAGAGCCCGGAAACTGCAGGCAAAACCGCGTTGTTCCTTCCGACGAAGTAACCGACGCGCTCCCGCCGTGAGCGAGCATGATGGCCTTGGTGATGGCCAGACCCAGGCCAGCACCATCGGATGAGGGATGCGCGCGCGCCTTGTCCACGCGGTAGAAGCGGTCAAACAGGCGCGGCAGGTCCGCGGCATCGATCGGATCGCCCGTGTTGGTGACACACAAGCTGGTGCCATGCATCTGGGTCTCGACAGTCAGCGCAACATCGGTACGAGGGTGGGCGTGCCGCAGCGCATTGGACAGCAAGTTGCTGATGGCTCTTCGAATCATCAGTCGATCACCCACCACGCTACCCGCTCCCACCACCCGAAGGCGAATTTCTTTGTCCTCGGCGACCGCATCGTAGAAATCCAGAAGGCTCTTCGCCTCGTCTTCGAGTGTGACGTCTTCGCGATTCGGCAGCTGGATGCCGTGATCCGTCTTGGCGAGGAACAGCATGTCAGACACCATGCGCGCGAGGCGCTGAAATTCCTCGGCGTTGGAGGCGAGGATGTCGCGGTAGGTGTCTGGATCACGGTGCTGCGACAGCGACACTTGGGTCTGTGTCAGCAGATTGCTGATGGGAGTGCGCAGTTCGTGGGCGATGTCGCTTGAGAATTCCATGAGCTTTGAAAAATCCTGCTGCAGACGCTCCAGCATGGTGTTGAGGCTGCGAGCCAGCTCCGCCATCTCCACGGGCACGGCGTCGATCGGCATGCGCTCGTCGAGCTTGTGGGCCGTGACCTTGAGCGCGCGCTCCTTCATGGTCCGCAGTGGAGCTAAACCGCTGCGGGCCGCCCACCACCCCAGCAGACCACTGAGCAAGGTGGCCAGCACCACGTACACCGCCAACTGCTGGCGCAGCATCTGCATGAAGTGGGTGTGGTGCTGTGTGTCCAACGCGAGTGTGAGGCGCATGCTCTGCACTGCACCTTTCGCACTACCGGGCAACTGCGTTGCCGAAAGCTCTGTGCTTATGCCTCGCAATTGCCGCTCACCATCGGTCCAGTCTATGGGCTGATCTGCGGCGCTTCGTGAAGCGAGTTCTGCTGGAAATGTGATGCCGCCTTTTCCAAACAGCTGTTCGTCAACGCGCGTGATTGAGATGAAAAGTCCTTGATGGCTGTTGAGCGATTCGTCCAGCTTGGCCGACAGCTCGGCTGGCTCTGGCGTTTCATCGACGATCTTCTGGATGAGCTGCACCTTGTCCAAAAGGTAGTCGCGGTCAAGGTCGATGAAATGCAAATGGGTGGACCACGCCACCAAGACGCCAAGGCCAAGTAGCACCACAGCCGATACCAAGGTGTACAGAAACGTGAGTCGTGCGGTGAGGGTCAAGCGCCGGATCATCAGGAGGGCTCCGGCACTTCCAGCACGTAACCCATGCCTCGAACCGTCTGCAACAGGCGGCACTCAAACCCGTCGTCCACCTTGACACGAAGCCTGCGCATGGCCACCTCGATGACGTTGGTGTCGCTGTCGAAGTTAACGTCCCACACCTGGGAGGCGATCAGCGAGCGTGGCAACACCTCACCCTTGCGGCGCATCAGCAATTCGAGCAATCCGAACTCCTTGGCGGTCAGGTCGATGCGCTTGCCCGCGCGGGTGACCCGACGGCGCAGCAGGTCCAGTTCCAGATCCGCGACCTGCAGGGTGGTTGGCTCCATACCCGAGCGCCCACGGCGCAAGATGGTGCGCACCCTGGCCAACAGCTCAGAGAACGAAAACGGCTTGACCAGATAGTCGTCCGCTCCGAGCTCCAGACCCTTGACGCGGTCGTCCACATGATCTTTGGCGGTCAGGAAGAGCACCGGCATCTCTCGACCCTGGGCACGCAGACCTCTGAGCACCTGCCAGCCGTCCATCCCAGGCAGCATGACGTCCAGGATGATGAGGTCGTGGTCGCCCTCCAGCGCCTGGTGCAATCCGTCCACACCGTTGTTGAGCAGCTCAACCGCGTAGCCCGCCTCGCGCAGCCCCATGGACAGGTACTCACCCGTTTTGCGTTCGTCTTCAACAATCAAGATTTTCACGTTCACTCCTGCGGCGATTTTCACTGCCAGCGGCCCATTGCAACCGAACCTGACAACTTTGTAATGAAACCGACAGGTTCGTGACGGGTGGCCTTTTGCACACTGCCCCCAGCTTGAAACAGCCGAACAGGAGCAAATCAGTGATTCATCGACGTTACCCTTCCTCAGCACTGCGGGCCATTGCAATAAGCGTTCTGGCGCTGCCTTTGGTGGTGTCGGCCCAGATTGCACCTGCGCCCGCCGAAAAGAACTGGCGCGAAGCCAACGACGCGGTCGGCCAGTTCAAACGCGGCCATGCCGACATTCTCAAGTGGGAGAAACAGAACACACCCGTCGTGCAGCCCGAGGTATCAGCTGCTGCCCGGCTGAGCCTCATGTCCCCCGAAGACGCCGTCCGGCAGGCCTGGTTGTTTCACCGTGGGCTGGTCAAGCCGATGAACAGAATTGGTGCGGCCAACGTGGATCTGATCGCCAAAGGCCAGTGGGCAGATGTCGATCCGGTCTGGCAGCGCAAGGTGGACGACTTCGGCGAACTGCTGGAGGTGGCTGCACAGGGCCGCAAGGCGTGGATTCAAGCTGTCGCGGCCCGCCAGGTGCTCAAGCAGCACCGCGACACACTGGACGCTGCCGAAGCCGGTAACGAGTTGGGTCGTCGCATGGTGAGCGTGGGCAACTGGAGCAAGCTTCAACAGGCCCAGGTTCAGCTGGCGCAGTCCTCTGCCCAGATGAATGTGCGCCGCGCCCAGCACGCAGCTACCCAAGCGGAGGCCACGCTCATCAAGACATTGGGTCTCACGGGTGTGCATTCCGCCGTCACCTTGCCCGACCGTTTGCCAGACATGCCCGCCCAGGCGCTGTCGCCGCAGGTGCTCGATGCGCGTGCGGAGGCCATTGCGGCACAACTGCCGCGAGCCGAGGGCATGCGCAATGGCGCCAACGCTCGCCTTGCCCGCCAGGCCTACCTGGCCAGCCACGCCCTGGCCTTGAGTTCACGCGACGAGGTCCTGAAGGTTCGCGAGTTCATCACCGAAGAAACTGTTCTTCACTACAACGGCATGCTCAAGAGCGTGTGGGACTTGTTGGGTGAGGTTTCCAGCCAGTCCCAAGCGGTGGCCAGTGCCATCGAGGCGCAGCGGGACTTCTGGATCGCAGAGACCGATCTGCAGTGGGTCCTTCAAGGCGGTGCGCCCGACAGCTTTGTCTCTCTGGGCGGCGGAGGCGGTGAGCCCGCTGCTGCCGCTGGCCACTGATCACATTGCACGCATAGAAAGAAAACCAACATGAGTCTCCTCAATTCACGTCGTCAGTTTTTCGCGGGTGCTGCCGCTTCGGTGGCTGGGCTGGCGGTTGCGCGATCTGCCATGGCCGCTTTGCCCGAGCCAGTCTACCAAACGTCTGTGGACACAGCGCCTCCATTGGTGCCCACCACCGGCCGACCCTATAACCCGGTGGTCACGCTCAACGGCTGGACCCTGCCCTGGAAGATGAACAACGGTGTCAAGGAATTCCACCTGGTGGCAGAACCCGTGGTGCGCGAGGTCTCGCCGGGCTTCAAGGTCAACATGTGGGGCTACAACGGCCAGAGTCCTGGCCCAACCATCGAGGTGGTCGAAGGCGACCGCGTGCGCATCTTTGTCACCAACAAGCTGCCCGAGCACACCACCATCCACTGGCACGGCCAACGCCTGCCCAGCGGCATGGACGGCGTGGGTGGCCTCAACCAACCCGCAATCCCCGTAGGAAAGACCTTCGTGTACGAGTTCGAGGCGCGCCGCCCTGGCACCTTCATGTACCACCCGCACGCTGATGAAATGGTTCAGATGGCCATGGGCATGATGGGCATGTGGGTCACACACCCCAAAGCGAAGCATCCGCACATCAGCGAGGTGGACCGTGACTTCTGCTTCCTGCTCAACGCGTTCGACATCGAGCCCGGCAGCAAGACGCCCAAGATCAATACGATGCTGGACTTCAACATCTGGTGTTGGAACAGCCGGGTGTTTCCTGCGATCGACACACTCAACGTGCGTCTGAACGACCGTGTGCGCATTCGTGTGGGAAACCTCACCATGACCAACCACCCGATCCACCTGCACGGGCACGAGTTTCTGGTGACCGGGACCGACGGCGGCCCAACGCCGCCGAGCACGCGCTGGTACGAGGTGACCACCGATGTTGCCGTGGGACAGATGCGCCAGATCGAACTGATCGCCGACGAGGAAGGCGACTGGGCCATGCACTGCCACAAGAGCCACCACACCATGAACGCCATGGGCCACGACGTGCCCACCATGATCGGTGTGGACCACCGAGGCCTGGTCAACAAGATCCAGAAGGTGGTGCCCGACTACATGCTGATGGGCGAGCGCGGCATGGCCGACATGGGCGAAATGCAGATGCCTATTCCGGACAACACTGCGCCCATGATGACCGGCACGGGCCAGTTCGGCCCGTTGGAGATGGGCGGCATGTTCACCGTGTTCAAGGTGCGCAAGGACCAGAAGCCGGGCGACTACAAGGACCCTGGCCCGTACAAGTTCCCCGAAGGCACTGTTGCGCACGAATGGACCGGTGCGCCCTTGCCCGCCGTCAGGGCCAAGGCAAGTGCAGACACAACCCCGGCGATGGGCACAGCGGTCAAGCCCATGGGCAAAGGCATGCAGCACTGAACCAAGCCGTCTTTACACATTTCTCCCACTTGCTTTCTCAACCCACCAATCCAGAGAGTTCACATGATTTTCACTCAAGCCCCACTTTCCAAGCGTTCCAGCCTTTTGTTCGTTGCCGCCCTTCTAGCCACGTCAGCCGCCACAGCGGCGGGCACGCACGGCGGCGGCCACAACGAATCCCCCATCGGTGAGCCCGGCGTCGCCAGTAAAGCTTCCCGCACCATTCAGGTCGACGCGGCCGACAGCATGCGGTTCACGCCAGCACTGGTGGACGTCAAGAAGGGGGAAACCGTCCGTTTCGTCATCACCAACTCCGGCAAGGTGCCGCATGAGTTCAGCCTGGGCACGGAGAAGGAGTTGAAGGAGCACTACGAAGTGATGAAAAAGTTTCCCGGCATGGAACATGATGAGGCCAACAAGATTTCCTTGAAGCCAGGGCAAAAGGGTGAGGTCATCTGGCGTTTCACGAAAGGTGGCGTCGTTGATTTCGCCTGCCTTCACCCCGGACACTACGACGCCGGCATGAAGGGGCAGATCAAAGTGACCACCAAATAAGCCGACAAACCACCATTCTTGCAACCCACAGACACACCTGATTGAAGGAACATTTCATGAAAACACTGAACCTGAGTCTGGCCGCATCAGCGGTCGCCCTTTCCTTTGCCTTCGCTGGACCCGCGCTGGCTCAAATGACCATGGACCAAGGAAAGATGGGAATGGATCAGGGCAAGATGGGCATGGCGGCGACACCCGGCATGACCGACGGCGAAATTCGCAAGATAGACAAGGAGAACGGCAAGGTAACGATCAAGCATGGCGAGATCAAGCACATGGACATGCCTCCGATGTCTATGGTGTTCAACGTCAAGGACAAGGCCATGCTGGACAAAGTCCAGGTGGGCGAGAAGATCCAGTTCATCGTCATTCAGGACGCCGGCAAGATGGTCGTCACCGACATCAAAGCGATGAAGTGATTTAGCCAATCCGATCCTATGGGTCGGTTGTGGTGAAGGGATCGGTTGTGACGACCGATCCCTTTTTTGCATGGGTGACGTCCTCGCTGCTATGTGAAACCGGCCCGACACAGCCTCGCAACCCATGGGCAGGCGTACGTTGGCGCACAGTCAATCCGAGCATCGATGTCGATGATGATGAACCCGCCCTCGGGTAGCTTCAAGGAAGTCACATGAACCATCAATCCACCACAAAACGCTTCACCACTGTCCCTGTCAAGGCTCTGTGTGCCGTTTCGCTGACTGTGCTCATGTCGATGTCGGCGCATGCTCAGTCCACGCCAGCAACAGGCCCAGCGACGACGCCCATGTCCGATATGCACAAAGGCGCAACAGGTGCACACGACATGAAAGGTTCCATGATGATGGGCATGGAGGAAATACAAAAGATGCCCATGTCGGGCAATACCGACAAGGACTTCGCGATGATGATGAAAATTCATCACCAGCAAGCTTTGAACATGGCTGAGATGCAGCTCAAGACCGGCAAGTCACCCGAGATGAAGGCCATGGCAAAGCAGATCATCGTGGCGCAGAAGAAAGAGATCGCTCAGTTCGACAAGTGGCTCGCCAAGCAGAAGTGATCTGTGTGGCAAGGGCAAAGCGGCGGTGCTGCTGACATACGCATAAGCGCTGGCTCAGGCACTCAACGAAGCGTCGGTCTTCAAGGCTGCAATCAGCGGGCATCGCACTTTGCCACTGGATGCTCCGCAGAGTCGAATCAATCCCTCAAGCACTCCTTCAATCCGGTGCAGGTCCTCAAGCCTGCTCTTCACATCCGCAAGCTTGGCCTGTGCTTTGGTTCGGGCTTGAACACAGCTGGTGCCATCGTCGAGTTGCAGCAGCTCGGCTATCTCGTCCAGGCTGAATCCGAGGCGCTGCGCCGACTTGATGAAATGAAGGCGAGAACGGTCAGCTTCTGCGTAGAGCCGAATCCCGCCGGATGGGCGGAGCGGCTCAGGCATCAGTCCCTTTCGCTGGTAAAAGCGGATGGTCTCCACATTGACTTCGGCTGCCTTGGCCAATCCGCCAATCGTCATGTTGGGGTCGGAAGGTGTGTGGATATCGCTCATGTCACTTGACTCCGTACTTGGGTACGGCTTTAAGGTTATCTCATGCCAGCGCACTCCACCACCCCGAGCACACCCACTTCCAGTCCCGCGATCGAACATGGGGGCAAAGCCCTCCTGGCTGGTGGTCTTGCAGCCCTCTTTGCATCGGCCTGCTGCCTGGGCCCACTGGTGTTGATCCTGGTGGGCATCTCGGGCGCCTGGATCAGCCATCTCACGGCCTTGGAGCCCTATCAACCGCTGTTCATGGGTGTATCGCTGGCGGCGCTGTTCTTTGCGGCAAGAAGCATCTGGAGGCCAACGGCTGCCTGCGAACCAGGTCAGGTGTGTGCGATTCCCCGCATCAACCGCATCTACAAACTGCTGTTCGGTGTCGTGGTGCTGCTGCTCACCACCGCAATGGCATTCCCGCTGATAGCTCACTGGTTCTATTGATGAAAGGCCTGGCTGTGAAACACATCTTGATTGCTGTCGGATTTGTGCTGAGTCCGCTTGCATGGGCAGCGCAGAAAACCGTCACTCTATCCGTCCCCGGTATGTCCTGCGCCACTTGCCCGATCACGGTCAAGAAGGCGTTGACGAAACTGGGTGGAGTGGTCGATGTGAAGTCCAATCTGGGCAGGCGGGAGACCTCGGTGGTTTACGACGACACCCAGGTTTCATTGGACGCTCTGACCCGGGCGACCAAGGACGCTGGCTTCCCGTCAACCGTCACGGGAGTCAAGCCTTGACCGAAGTGCTCCTGACGTCGGTGTTGACCTGTCCTGAGTGTGGACACGCAAGGGCTGAAGTCATGCCCACCGATGCTTGCCAATGGTTGTATGAGTGCGAAGACTGCCACGCGATCCTTCGGCCGAAGACGGGTGACTGCTGCGTGTTCTGCAGTTACGGAACGGTGCCATGTCCACCGATTCAAGGAGGAGACCAATCGGGTTGCGAGAGGGCCTGCTGACTTTGCGCTGACCGAGATGTAATGCATTCGCAAGCTGCCGGTCATGGGCATCTCACTACATTGAACTTGTACCTCGTACCGCATTGATTCAGTCGAACAGTGTGATTTGTTCTTGAAGGAGACTCCCCATGATTCGCAAACTCAGCATCCTCGTCCTCTCTATGGCCGCACTGGCTCCAGCCTTCGCAATGGACGCCGCCAAGTCCGAGGCCAAGCAGGTCATCGCACTCCAGAACGGTGAAACGCTCTACGTCTTCAAGGACGGTCTGATGGCGAAGGAAAGCAAGTTTGGAAGCGTGACTCACCTTAGCAAGGGTCAAGTCGTCCAGACCGTGGATGGCAAAAGCATCACGACGATGGGCAACGAAGTTGCGCGTCTGAGTTCCCTGTTGAACAAGGGGCACGGGAACTGACCTTCAGGCGATTTATCGAAACGGGGACGATCGAAAAGTCTCTGACCACGCAGCCCTCCCGCCGACATCGGTGCGAGGGCTGCTTTTTTTGGTCAGCGATCTGGACACAAGTCGCACTGCAACCCCTTCGTCTGAGCAAAACGCCACTCAATTGCTACGGCCTGTAATCACGGAAGAAACCGGTCAAGTGGAGTTGGCCGAGGCTCGCGAACCGACCCGTTATGGCTTGCCGCGCCGCAAACGCAGCGCATTGCCAATCACCGACACCGAGCTCAAGCTCATGGCCAGCGCGGCAATCAACGGCGACAGCAGCCACCCCGTCAGTGGATACAGCACGCCGGCCGCAATCGGAATGCCCAGCGCGTTGTACAAAAAAGCAAACACCAGGTTTTGCTTCATGTTGCCCACAGTCGCTTCGGACAGGGCGCGCGCAATCACGATTCCGCGCAGATCGCCCTTGACCAGCGTGATCTGTGCGCTGTTCATCGCCACGTCGGTCCCGGTGCCCATGGCCACACCCACATCGGCCTTGGCCAGTGCCGGTGCATCGTTGATGCCGTCGCCTGCCATGGCCACCACACGGCCTTCCTTTTGCAGCTTTTCCACCAACTGCAGTTTGTCGGCCGGCTTGACTTCGCCGTGCACCTCATCGATGCCCAAGCGGGCTGCAACAGCCTGGGCTGTGGTCAGTCCGTCCCCGGTTGCCATCACGATGCGCAGGCCGGAGGCCTTGAGCGTCGCCAAGGCCTCCGGGGTGCTTGCCTTGACCGGATCGGACACCGCCAACAGGCCCATCAGCTGTCCATCAACGGCCAGGTACATCACGCTGGCACCTTCTGCGCGCAGGGCCTCGGCCTGCGGCACCAGCGCACCAACCGCTACACCGATCTGCTCCATCAGCGTGGTGTTGCCCAGAGCCAGCTGACGACCTCCCACCTGCCCACGCACGCCAATGCCCGAACCAGATTCAAAGTTCTCGGGTTTGTCCAAAGACATGCTGCGCTCGCGGGCCGCGCTTACGATGGTTTCGGCCAATGGGTGTTCGCTGCCCTGGTCCAGGCTGGCGGCCAGGCGCAACACCTCATCGGCATCAAAGCCGGGCGCAGGAACGGCGCGCTCAAACGTGGGACGACCCTCGGTGAGGGTCCCGGTCTTATCGATGATGAGGGTGTCGATCTTGCGCATGTTCTCGATGGCCGCTGCGTCCCGGAACAACACGCCGTGCGTGGCACCCCGACCAGTGGCGACCATGATGGACATGGGCGTGGCCAGGCCCAATGCACAAGGACAGGCAATGATCAGCACTGACACGGCGTTGATCAGGCCAAACACCCAACTGGGCTCGGGGCCAAACAGACCCCACACGAAGAAGGTCAACAAGGCAATGCCCACCACTACGAGGACGAAGTAGCCCGCCACCACGTCGGCCATGCGTTGCATGGGCGCCCGGGACCGCTGGGCCTGGGCCACCATCTGCACGATCTGCGACAGCATGGTGGTCGCGCCGACTCGCTCCGAACGCATCACCAGCGCGCCGCTGGTGTTGAGCGTGGCGCCGATCACCTTGTAACCCACGCGTTTGGTGACGGGCATCGGCTCGCCTGTGAGCATGGATTCATCGATTGAACTGCCCCCCTCCGTCACCTCGCCGTCCACCGGTACTTTTTCGCCGGGGCGCACGCGCAGCAAGTCGCCGACATGCACATGGGTCAGCGGCACATCTTCTTCGGTGCCATCTTCCCGAATGCGCCGGGCGGTCTTGGGTGCCAGACCCAGCAACGACCTGATGGCCGCCGAGGTCTGGGAACGGGCCTTGAGTTCGAGCATCTGCCCCAGCAGCGTGAGCGAGATGATCACGGCAGCGGCCTCGAAGTACACGGCAACTCGGCCCATGGAGATGAACGAATCCGGGAACACTTGCGGGGCGACGGTGGCCACCACGCTGTAGACAAACGCGGCGCCGGTGCCCAGGCCGATCAGGGTCCACATGTTCGGGCTGCGGTTCACCACCGACTGCGCGCCACGCGCAAAGAAAGGCCACCCGGCCCAGAGCACGATGGGTAAGGACAGCACAAGCTCAATCCAGCTCTGCGTTCCCATGTCGAACCACTCCAAACGGTGACCGAACATCGCCAGTACGAACACCACCCCCGTGAGCGGCAAGGTCCACCAGAAGCGGCGCTGGAAGTCGCGCAATTCA
The DNA here is from genome assembly GCA_021154985.1 of Hydrogenophaga sp. Classification (GTDB taxonomy): domain Bacteria; phylum Pseudomonadota; class Gammaproteobacteria; order Burkholderiales; family Burkholderiaceae_C; genus Hydrogenophaga. The sequence continues at coordinate 10,104 of JAJNQE010000070.1, read as the reverse complement.
GGGTTGTCATCGTCGCCGAGCTCCGGCAGCAGGGGCTCGAGCGTCATGCCGCACTTGGGACAGTTCCCTGGATGGTCCTGGCGAATCTCCGGGTGCATCGGGCAGGTGTAGATCGCGCCGGCCACCGCTACAGGCGTCTCTGCGGGTGGCCCGGGTGCAAGGTATTGCAGCGGGTTCGCAGCGAACTTGTCCTGGCACTTGGCACTGCAGAAATAGAAGGTCCGGCCCTCATGGATCAATTTGTGACCAGACTGCGCCGTGACGGTCATGCCACACACGGGGTCTTTCAGGTCGTTTGGAGAGGCCGATTCGGACAGCGCTCTGCTGCCGTGATGTTGGTGTGCATTCATGTTGATCCGCCTATTTCCTGTCGTTGTGGGTACGTCCTGAGTCCCGCGAATGGCTGCCGTGCCCCCCGTGGCCGCTCCTGTGCATCAAGTGCATCAGCGGACAAGCGAGCAGCAGCAGATAGGGCCAGTAACCCAGGACATGACCCCAGTGTTCTCGTAGCAGATAAAAACCGGCGATCAAGGCGGCCGTTGCCAGCGCCATGCCTGCCGGGCGGCGCCAGAACGATGGCGCGGGGGAGTCGTTGTTGGAAGGGTTCATTGCATCGCTCCGACAGGGTTGCCTGCGAACGATGTGTAAGAAGTTGCCGCCCCGTGTGATCGATGTGCAGTTCCATCGCCCCTGGTTGAGCGGTGATGGCTTGTCACTTGCTAAAGGGCGCGGTGGCTGCACCCGGCATGCGCTGCATCATCATTTCCATCATGGTCTGCATCATGTCCATGCGCATCTCCATCATCTGATGGTGCTTGCCCATGTCCACGGGCATCTCCTTCATGCCGGAAATACCTGGCATGCCTTCCTTGCCATGCATGCCGCCCATTCCCTTCATGCCTTTCATCATCGCCATGCCTTCTTGCATGGTTTTCATGTGCTCGTTCATCAGGGCCTGCCGTTCGGCTGGGGTCTTGGCATTCATCATCTTGTCGCGCATGGCCTGCATGTCCTTCATGCCGTTTGGCATGGCAGCAGGTGCTGCAGAAGATGCCGCAGCCGCTTGATGGGCGTTGTGTTCGTCGGCTTTGGCTACCGACATTGCGTCGGTTCCCGGTGCGCTTGGGTTTGCGCATGCCGTCAGCAAGAAGGCGGCAGAGATCGCGACGATAGTGTGGAGAGTTTTCATGGTGGTGTTCTGTGAAGGAATAGGAGAGCCGCCTCATGCGGCGACAAGGTGGCGGAAGCCAAAGAACGGGGTGTGGAGCCAGTTGGCCCTGCCAGAGTGCAGAGGCACTCCTCGCAAAGGACGGCGACGCGGTCTACAACGTCAACCGATGGGGTCGGGCTGCGGTGGGCAAAGTCAGGTGCACAGGTCTAGTGGCCTGCACCCGGACCTGAGCGGCGATCACCGAGGTCATGGATGGCCCCCATCCCTGGTGCAGCATGCCCACCAGTCCTAGACTGACATCGGCGATGGGCTGATCCACCTTGGTGATGGCCAGCGAGGCTTCATCGCAAAACTTCAAGCATCCGGTATCGTCGGGGGCGGATTGTTCGCCGTGATGGGTTTGGACGACGGGTACATCCTGTGGCATCGCCGCGAACGAAGATTGACTACCGTTGTTCGATTCGTTCAAAAGGCATGCATTGGCCACACCTGCGCCCAACGCAAACAGCCACACCGCCAGGATCATCCAGGTGGCATGGCGCAGCGAGTGGCGATACAGGTGCATATCAGTCAGATGAACAGAGGCAACGATCCAAGGCTAACCCTGGACGCTGGAGCAGCCTTGACGCAGATCAAGAAAGCAGGTCAAGGCACGATCCCAAGTTGAACCAGTGTGCGACTGGGCGCTACGTCGGTCGGTTCGTCACCGAACACACCGGCTCACTGCCATAGCAGTGATGGCTTGTCCCCTCAATGGGCGTCATGGTGAACGTGAACGCCGCGCATCCAGGCCATGAGGTCGATGGGGCTGGAAGTGCTGGCGCTGGTCACTTCTGCCTGAGCTCGGGATTTCTTGAGCTGGGGCTTTTGTTGGGGCTGATGCTGAGCAGGGCTGCCGCGCGAGAGCTTGTCCAGGATCGCGCAGTGAGGCTGGTCATTGCCGTGGCAGGCCTTCACCAGCACCGAGAGACCGTCCATCATCTGCTCGATTTCGCGGCGCTTTTCTTCCAGGTCGGCCAGGTGGCGTTGCGCCACAGCCTTCACTTCGCGGCTCGTGCGCTGTGAATCGCTCCACAGGCCGATGAGCTCGGCGATCTGCGCCACCGAAAATCCGAGGTGGCGCGACTGGCGCACAAATCTCAACACCGAGACTTCTCGATCGCCATAGAGCCGGTAACCCGACTCGCTGCGCTCAGCCTCAGGCAGCAGGCCGATCTGTTCGTAGTGGCGAATCATCTTGGCGGAGACGCCTGCGGCGGCAGCCGCCTCGCCAATGTTCATCAGGATGGTCATGGTGCGCTCCGGGGTTTGAATGACTCCAACGGTCGAAGGATGCAGCTTGTCATGGTGGGAAGGTCAAGGCCCTCGCTGAGAGAGCCCTGACGAGAGGGAATCAGAGGGTTGGGTAGCCGGCTTCAGCCAGCGCTTCGACCAAAGCATCGCGGTCTTCACCGCTTTTCACAGTGATCAGACGTCGCGGAAGATCGACCTGTATCTCGCAGGCTGGGTCAACCAGTTTCAAGGTGACGTTCACCTTGGAAGCGCAGTGGCTGCAGGTCATGTCGGGGAGGTGGAATTCGTGCATGGATGACTCCGTAAAGGATTGAGGGAATCTGCACTGTGGGCATTGCCACGGTGGCAATGTCAAGTCGCATCGGCCGTTGCGCTTGCCACCGTGGCAAGGCCAACCATTCGCTCCATCCTCAACCATTGGAGTGCCTCATGAACACCGCCACCTTGTCGCTCATCGAGCATCAGTTTCCCATCGAAGGCATGACCTGCGCCTCTTGCGTGGGCCGCGTCGAAAAGGCCTTGAAGGCCGTTGCTGGCGTGAAGGAAGTCAGCGTCAACCTCGCAACCGAACGCGCCACGGTGAGCGCTGTCTCTTCAACGCTTGCTGCCAGTCTGGTGGCTGCGGTGCAAAAGGCCGGATACAGAGTGGGCGAAGAACCCAGCGCGGAGCCGGGTGCCGAGACCGCACAACGCAATGGCGAACCCTGGTGGCCGGTGGCGCTGGCCGCTGTGCTGTCGCTGCCTTTGGTGCTGCCCATGGTTGCCATGCTGCTAGGCTCTGACTGGACAATCAATGGCTGGTTGCAGCTCGCGCTGGCCACGCCCGTTCAGTTCTGGCTGGGCGCGCGCTTCTACCGCGCGGGCTGGAAGGCCGTGCGTGCCGGCGCTGGCAACATGGACCTGCTGGTGGCCCTAGGCACCAGCGCCGGATATGGCCTGAGCGTGTATCTGCTGTTCAAGCACGCCGAACACGGCATGCCGCACCTGTACTTTGAAGCATCGGCGGTGATCATCACGCTGGTGCTGCTGGGCAAATGGCTGGAGTCGCGCGCCAAACGCCAGACCACGGCCGCCATCGCCGCCCTCAACGCCCTCAAGCCCGAGGTGGCGCGCGTGCGCATGCCTTATGGCGATGTAGATGTCGCCATCGCGCAGGTGAAGGTGGGGGACACCGTGGTGATTCGCCCGGGCGAACGCATACCGGTCGATGGTGTCGTCATTACGGGATCCAGCCAGGTGGACGAGTCGCTGATCACGGGCGAAAGTCTGCCAGTGGCCAAACACACGGGCGACAAGGTCACCGGCGGCGCTGTCAATGCCGAAGGACTGCTGCTGGTGGAGACCACTGCGGTGGGTACCGAGTCCACGCTCTCGCGCATCGTGCGCATGGTCGAATCGGCGCAGGCGAAGAAAGCCCCGATCCAGCGAATCGTGGACCGGGTGAGCGCCATCTTTGTGCCGGTGGTCCTGCTGATCGCCGCACTCACCCTGCTGGGCTGGGGCCTGACCACCGGAAACTGGGAGCAGGCCATTTTGAACGCGGTGGCGGTGCTGGTGATCGCCTGTCCTTGTGCACTGGGCCTGGCGACACCGACCGCCATCATGGCGGGCACCGGGGTGGCCGCTCGCCAGGGCATCCTGATTAAGGATGCCGAAGCGCTGGAGGTCGCGCACCGCATCGACACTGTCGCGTTCGACAAGACGGGCACGCTCACCGAAGGCAAGCCGACGCTGGTCGCGGCGGTGCCGGCCCCCGGCCACGACGATGAGTTGCTGTCCTGGAGTGCCGCGATTCAGGCGGGTAGCGAACACCCGCTGGCACGCGCCGTGATGAACGCTGCTGAAGATGCCGGCCTTGCGCTGCTCTCCGCCGCCAAGGTGAGCGCCGTCCCGGGACGCGGCATGTCTGCCGAAGTGCGGGGTCGTGCATTGCGTCTGGGCAGTCCGCGTTACATGCAGGAGCTGGGCGTGGACACTTCGGCTCTGGCCGAACCCGCCCGCCAGCTTGAAGACGAGGGACGCACGGTCTCATGGCTCGCCGATGTGACGGGGGCACCCGCGCTGGTGGGCATGCTGGCATTTGGCGATGCCCCGAAGGCCAGCGCGATCATCGCCATTCAGAGCCTGCAGGCTTTGGGCATTCGCACCGTGATGGTCACTGGTGACAACCTGGGTAGCGCAACCGCGGTTGGCAGCGCGCTCGGTATCGACCACATTAAAGCCCAGGTTTTGCCCGCAGACAAGGCGGCTATCGTCAACCGGCTCAAGGAAGGTGGTCACTCGGTGGCCATGGTGGGCGACGGAATCAACGATGCACCGGCGCTGGCCTCGGCCGACGTGGGCATCGCCATGTCCACCGGCACCGACGTGGCCATGCACGCCGCCGGCATCACCCTGATGCGGGGCGACCCCGCGCTGGTGGCCGATGCGATCGACATCTCGCGCCGAACCTACCGCAAGATTCGCCAAAACCTGTTCTGGGCGTTTGCCTACAACGTGATCGGCATTCCGCTGGCGGTGGCAGGCCTGCTCAACCCGGTGGTGGCCGGTGCGGCCATGGCGCTGAGCAGCGTGAGCGTGGTGAGCAACGCGCTGTTGCTCCGGGGTTGGAAGCGCAGAGGTTGAGTCCTGAAACAAGTGTTCGAAGTGGGCGCTGCCAAAGAAATGGCAGCGCCCTGCGCTCACTTCATTCTCTTGATGTCCGAGTAGTCACCGCTCGTGCGCAAGATCACCGTGACGTTGGCTTGGCCCCGGTTGCGCCAGTACCAGCCGTGATTGCCAGCGAACGCCGCTTCCAGCACGCCCTCATCGGCCGCAACGCCACGGCCTTTTTCGTAGCTGATCGACTTGCCACGAGCATCTCCATGGGTGTCGAAGTTGACCTGTCCACCGTCGACGACCCAAGCGTATTGAGCTTTCGCCCCTTCGGCCATCTTCAGCTTGATCTCTGTGCCCTCGCCGGGCGCCAGGGTGAAAGGCAGCTCGTCACGCCATTCGATTCCGGGAGCGGCAGCAGCAGCCGGGGCCGGGGCTGGCGCTGGCGGCTGAGCAGCGTTGGAAGTGGCCGTTACCGCAGCAACTGGGTCTGTCGCTTGCGCGGGAGCGGCAGAAGCGGCAGCAGCATCCGCCGCTGCCTCAGCCGCCAGTTCTTGCTTGATCTCGCCCATCTCGGCCATGCGCAAGACACGTCCGATGCCGGTGGGATCGACGGCGTATTCAGCCGGCAGAACGACGGCCACCAGAAGAACAACGGCCGATACGGCAGCCAGGATGGTGGAGCGCAGAAGCTGCTTGGAAGAAGGCAGTTCGGCGCGGGTGGGGGAATCGCTGTTGTACATGTTGAGTATTCCTTGGGTGTTCACGACACGAAGTAGCCGGTGAGCTGCATACCCACCAGGATGAAGCCCGCGCTCATCATGGCGACGTTGGCGGTGTAGGCGTGGCGAATGAAACTGGGGGTGCGGCGCCAATAGCTCATGCCGATCAAGATCACGGCCAGAGCCAGCAACTGCCCGATTTCCACACCCAAGTTGAAGGCCAGCAGGTTGGGCACCAGTCCGTCGGGTGAGATCTCGTACTCGATGATCTTGGTGGCCAGGCCGAAACCGTGGAACAGACCAAACACGAGGGTGGCGACTTTGGTGTTGGGCTGGAACCCGAGCCAGCGCTGGAATGCACCGATGTTGTCCAAGGCTTTGTAGACCACAGACAGACCGATGATGGCGTCGATCAGGTAGCTGTTGATACCGACGTTGAAGTACACGCCCAGGATCATGGTGGTGGAGTGGCCGATCGCAAACAGGCTCACATAGATGCCTATGTGCTTGATGCGGTAGAGGAAGAAGATCACGCCGAACAGGAACAGGATGTGGTCGTAGCCGGTCATCATGTGTTTGGCGCCCAGGTACACAAAGGGCAGCAGATTGACGCCCGAGATTTCCTGGATGTAGCCCTTGTCACCCTCGGTGACAGCGTGGGCAAAGACCTCCGCCGTGCCCAGGAGCAGGCACATGAAGAAGGCAAAGAGCAAGAAGAGACGGGGATGCCCGATCGCCCATGGCGAACGAGGCAGCCTGTCGTGGACATGGCTGTGCATGAAGACTCCGATGATCTGAAATGAATGGGGGCGCTGAGCGTTGCAGCGCAGAGCGGGAACGGGTGTGTTCTCAGCCCATGGGCGGGCGTTCGAGCCGCGACGCCTGCACTATTTCAATCCACAGCCGCACATGCCCGAACCAGGCGGGAAGCACCGGCGCAGCCAAGTGCAACTCTGCAGGCAGTGCGTGGGCCTTGTCATGCGAGTGATCGGCTCCATGGTGGGGATGGTCAGCACTTGCGCCTTGACTTCCCACGACCCATTCAGCGTCGCTGTCACCATCTTCGTGAGCATGACCGTGAGAATGTTCGTGTTCAGTTTCCGACGACGCTGCAGAGACGTGGCTCACTGCCGAAATGGCCGCGATGCCATGGGAATACATGCCTCCCACGGAAGAGACGACGGTGCCAAACAGGATCACCAACAGCACCAGCCAGCGCATGCCCGGCGCTGCCCAGTCGGGGCGCATTGAACGCGTGAGGGGTACGGCCATGGACAGTGCGGTGTTCGGAGTTGACAAGGGCGATATAGTAACCTCCCCGAGGGGATACGATCAGCCATGACACAACCGCACACACATGCCTCACATCCGGCCATCATCAAACGCCTTCGCCGTGCCAGTGGGCACCTGATCAGCACCATCGACATGGTGGTTCAGGGGCGCGACTGCCTGGACGTAGCGCAGCAGTTGCAGGCGGTGGAGAAAGCCATTCAGCAGGCCAAGAAGACCTTGATTCAGGACCACTTGGATCATTGCCTGGAAGACCTGATGGGGCCTCTGAAATCGGGGCAACGCCATTCGCTGGACGAGTTCAGGGAAATCACCCGTTACTTGTAATTCCACTGCCCTGCGACTCGCCAGCGCTTCGAAGTCGAGACCCATATGCTGGACATTCTTTCCAACCGCACCTACCGCCATCTGTTCGCCGCACAGGTCATTGCCTTGATCGGAACGGGGCTGGCCACGGTGGCGTTGGGACTGCTGGCGTTCGAGCTCGCTGGCGACAACGCAGGCATGGTGTTGGGCACGGCGCTGGCCATCAAGATGGTCGCGTACGTGGGCGTGGCCCCGGTGGCTGCTGCGTTTGTCGACCGTCTGCCCAGGCGCACCATGTTGGTTGCGCTGGACCTGGTGCGTGCGGCAGTTGCGTTGCTGCTGCCGTTTGTCTCCCAGATCTGGGAGGTGTACGTGCTGATCTTTGTGCTGCAGGCAGCATCGGCCGCTTTCACGCCCACCTTTCAGGCCACCATTCCCGATGTGCTGTCGGATGAGAAGGACTACACCAAGGCTTTGTCGCTGTCGCGCCTGGCCTACGACATGGAAAGTCTTGTGAGTCCCATGCTGGCGGCTGCGCTGCTCACCGTCATCGGCTTTCACGATCTGTTCGCCGGCACGGTGGTGGGCTTCCTGGTCTCAGCCGCACTGGTGGTGTCGGTGGTCTTGCCGGCGCCTCCGGCAGCGCCGCGCCGCGGCATCTACGACCGAACCACGCGCGGGCTGCGCATCTACCTGGCCACGCCCCGGTTGCGCGGCTTGCTCGCCATCAGTACGGGTGTGGCCGCTGCTGGCTCCATGGTGTTTGTGAATACGGTGGTCATCGTTCAGGCAGGGTTGGGATTGACCCAGAGCGCCGTGGCGCTTGCGCTCGCCAGTTTTGGTGCGGGCTCCATGGTGGCTGCATTGGGCTTGCCACGCCTGTTGGAGAAATGGACCGATCGCACAGCGATGCTCGGCGGCATTGGATTGATGGTCGCGGGCCTGTTTGCCGGGATCTTCGTGGTGGGACACAGCTTGTTGATGGTGTTGTGGTTTGTACTCGGCATGGGCTATTCCACTGCGCAGACGCCCTCGGGGCGCTTGTTGCAGCGCTCTGCGCACCCTGAGGACCGGCCAGCGCTGTTTGCCGCGCAGTTCGCGCTCTCGCATGCCTGCTGGTTGTTTTTTTATCCCCTGGCAGGTTGGCTGGGCACCAACTTCGGCATGCCTGCGAGCTTTGCGGTGCTTGGTGGCACGGCCGCGCTTGCTGCATGGGTTGCTTCAAGTATCTGGCCCGCTCATGATCCCGGCGTAATCGAACACGACCATCAGAACTTGCCCGTCGGGCACGCCCACATGCAGGGCACTGCTGACGTGGGACATCGCATGCGACATACACACGCTTTCGTGGTTGATGACAACCATCCTCAATGGCCGCCCCCTCGCCACTGACTCTCGCACGCCTTGGTCTTGCGCTTTGGCCTGTCGGCCGCTTTTGCAGACATTCGACCGAGGTCAACCTGGCTATAGGCTTTTCTAGAAGTAACGCACGCGGGTGTTGAGAGATGTCACGCGCCATCAGCGCCCGTTAAACCTCGTCACCGCTCACCTGCGGCCATGCCGCAAAATCGCCCGGTGACGTCCACCACAGACCCGCGAGAGACCTCTTCCCCACAGCCCGCCTTGTCGCCCACCACCTGGCGCGGCGACCTCGGTGGTGCGCTGGGCGACCTCGGCACCCTGCTGCCTTTTCTGGTCGGCTTCACCGTGCTGGCCGGCGTGCACCCCACATCCATCCTGCTGGCCTTCGGCCTGAGCCTCATGGCGGTGGGCTGGCGCCTGGACATTCCCTTCCCGGTGCAGCCCATGAAAGCGGTGGGTGCAGCGGCCCTGGCCAGCGCCACGGTGGCCGGGCAGAACATGCCGGCGGTGCTCGCACTGGCCGCACTGATCACCGGCGTCTTCTGGCTCATCGCCGCCTGGAGTGGCCTGGCGCGCTGGCTCGCCCGCCATGTGTCGCGCGATGTGATTCATGGCGTGGTGCTCGGCCTGGGCATCGCGCTCATCGTGGCCGGGCTGCGGCGCATCCAAGGCGACGCGGTGCTGGGCGCGGCGTCGGTGGTGCTGGCGCTGGTGCTGCTGGGCCGCGGCGGCTGGCTCACCATGCCGGCTCTCATGGCCGTGGGCTGGGCCGTGGGCAGCTGGCGCCAGCCCGAGCAGCTGCAGGCGCTGACCAGCACACCGTGGGCATTGCACTTGCCCGCGCCGCAGTGGCCCGCCTTCAACCAGCCCGGCGTGTGGCTCACCGCCATCGCGCTGGCCGCCGCGCAGATACCGCTGACCTTTGGAAACGCCATCCTCGGCATCGTGGCGGAAACGCGCCGCCTGTTCCCGGGCGTGCCGATGGACGAGCACCGCGCCGCGCGCGGCACTGGCCTCATGAACCTGATGGCGGGCGGCCTGGGCGCACCGCCCATGTGCTTTGGCGCCGGCGGCATGGCGGCGCAGGTGGCCTGCGGCGCCCGCAGCGGGCGTGCGCCCATCTTGCTGGGCAGCGTGCTGCTGCTCGCCGGCCTGTTCGCCAGTGGTCAGCTCACAGCCCTGCTGAGCTTGCTGCCGGCGGGCACGCTGGGCGCCATGCTGTTTGTGGCCGGCTTCTCACTCACCATCGGCACCGCCGGCAGTTCGCGCGACAAGGAAGCCCGCGCCGTGCTGCTCAACACCGCCGCCGTGTCGGTGTGGAACGCGGGCGTGGGTGTGGTGGTGGGGGTGCTGCTTGAGGCTGGG
>JAJNQE010000066.1 GCA_021154985.1 Hydrogenophaga sp. | reverse complement strand
CTCGAAGCCCTGCCCGGCGTGGGCCGAAAAACAGCCAACGTGGTGCTCAACGTGGCCTTCGGTCAGCCCACCATGGCGGTGGACACGCACATCTTCCGCGTGAGCAACCGCACTGGCCTGGCGCCAGGCAAGAACCCGCTGCAAGTGGAGCTACAACTCATGAAACGCGTGCCACCCGCTTACGCGGTGGACTCGCACCACTGGCTGATCCTGCACGGGCGCTATGTGTGCCAGGCGCGCAAGCCGATGTGCCCCAAGTGCGCGGTGGCTGCGTATTGCGATTTCAGGGACAAGACAAAGGCCTGAGCGCTGGCCTTCATAGCGCGACTGAAGTCCACCCACCCGGCTCGGGCGCGTCCTTGGGCCACTGGGCCGCATCACGGATGTGCACGCCACCACTGGCCACCATGAATTGCACCGCGCGGATCACGCCGGCGTGCGTGACCCACACCACATCGCTCGTCTTCGCCGGCCTCAACTCGGCGAGTGCAGCCGCCACCCGGTAGAGCAGCATCTGCGTGCTCTCCACGCCGCCAAAGCGGTGGTGCGCGAAGTCGGCCATCCACGCGTCGAACGCGTTGCGGGGCATGCTGTCCCAGGGCTGCAGTTCCCAGGTGCCGAAGTCCATTTCGTTCAGCCGCGTGTCCATGCGCGCGGCACCCAGATCGGGCCGCTCCGCTTGCAGGGCGCTCACCATCTGCTGGGCGCGCAACAGGCCCGACACCCAGACTGGCGTGCCCGGCGGTGGCAGCGGTGCAAAGGCCTGCGCGGCTTCGCGCGTGAGGGCGCCGTCGGCCGGTACGTCGCTCGCGCCGTAGCACAGGCCTTCGGGCAGCGAAACGCGCGCGTGGCGCAGCAGCCAGAGCTTCATGAAACCGAGAGGGCCAGGCCCAGATAAAACAGCACCTCGCTCACCTGCTGCGTGGCGCCCAGCCCGTCGCCGGTGAAGCCCTGCAGGCGGCGCTGCAGCAGGCGCCACATCCAGGCCAGGCCGAGCAGTGCGCCGAGCACAGCCTGCACCCAGGGTGCTGCCGGCAGCAGCCACACCACCAGCGCCATGGCCAGTGCCCACCACAGCAGGCCGGCAGCCAGACCGGCATTGCCCATGCTCTCGGCGAGCGGTTTGCTTTTCGATTGGGGCGTGTCACCCACGTGCGGCAGCGTGCGGATCACGACCAACGGAACGGTGCGCGAAGTGACATGCGCCGCGAACAGCGCCACCACCGCCAGCCATGCGTTCGCCTGCGCCAGCAGCGCGAGCAACGCCACCTTGGCCAGCACGGCGAGCACCAGTGCGATCGCGCCATAGCTGCCGATGCGCGAGTCTTTCATGATCTCCAGTGCACGCTCCCGGTTCATGCTGCCGCCCAGCCCGTCGGCCAGATCGGCCAGCCCGTCTTCGTGGAAAGCGCCGGTGAGCAGCACGCCAAACACAGTGCTGGCGATCGCTGCCACCCAAGGCGCGGCGGGCACGGCCGGCAAGAGCAGCAACAGACCCCACAAAACCGCTGCTGTGAACCCACCCACGATCCAGCCCACCCCAGGGAAATGCGCGGCGCTGGCGCGCAGCATGGCCGGGCTGAAGCCCACCCAGTCGGCCAGCTGCCCCGTCACCGGGATGCGGGTGAAGAACTGCAGGGCCAGCAGGAAATGACGCACGAAACGGATCATGTGCGTGCGGGAACTGCCTCGCCGTCTTGCCGCGACACCCCCGCCGCCTCGAAGCTCGCCATCTCGCGCAGCAGCGCACACGCGCTCACCAGCAGCGGCCAGGCCAGTGCCGCGCCCGAGCCCTCACCCAGGCGCAGGCCCAGGTCCAGCAGCGGCTCGGCCTTGAGGTGCGCGAGCATCAGCGCGTGGCCGCGCTCGCCCGAGCGGTGTGCGAACACGCAGCGCTGCAACACGTGCGGCTGCAAATGGCTGGCCACCAGCACGGCCGAGGTGGCGATGAAGCCATCGACCACGATCACGCGCCGCTCTTCGGCGGCCTGCAGCACCGCCCCCACCAGCGTGGCGATCTCCAAACCGCCGAAGGCCGCGAGCGCGTCCAGCGGGGCCTTCGCATCGGCGTGGCGCACCAGCACCTCGCGCAGGATGCCGATCTTGCGCTGCACCGCGGGCGCGTCGAGCCCGGTGCCGGCGCCGGTGACATCGGCCACCTCCAACCCGGCCAGGCGCGCCAGCAACATCGAGGCCGCCGAGGTGTTGCCGATGCCCATTTCACCGAGCAGCAGCGCGTTGCCGGGCAGGCCTTTCAACACCGCACGGCCATTGGCGATGGCCTGGTCACATTGCGCTGCGCTCATGGCCGGGCCGTCGAGCGCGTCGGCCGTGCCGTGCGCCACTTTGCGGATGAGCAGGCCATCACGCTCGGCAAAGTCGTGCTTCACACCGCAGTCCACCACGGTGAGGCCGATGCCGTGCTGCCGCGCGAGCACGCTCACCGCCGCACCGCCGGCGAGGAAGTTTTCCACCATCTGCCAGGTCACGTCGCTCGGAAACGCCGACACACCGCGCGCGGCCAGGCCGTGATCGCCCGCGCACACCAGCATCTGCGGCGCGTGCAACACCGGCTGCGCGGTGCCGAGGATGAGGCCGATGCGCTGCGCCAGCGCCTCGATGCGGCCGAGCGAGCCCAGCGGCTTGGTCTTGTTGTCCAGCGCGCGTTGCAGGGTCTGGGCGAGCTCGGGTTGGCTGATGTCAAGAATTTTCATGATGCGATGAGTTGGTCGAGCACGCCAGGCTCGAAGTGGGTTTCGATGAAATCGGCCAGGCCGTC
>JAJNQE010000055.1 GCA_021154985.1 Hydrogenophaga sp. | reverse complement strand
ATGCCGGTCAGCCTGTGGTGGTCGCTGCCGCTCGCGGTGGCTGTGTCCGGCCTGGTGGCAATGGTGATCGGGTTCTTTGTGGTGCGCACCCACGGCATCTACTTCATCATGGTCACCATGGCGTTCGCGCAGATGGTGTTTTTCCTGTTCTTCGACAACAAGGCGCTCGGCGGCTCCGACGGGGTGTACGTGAACTTCCGACCCGACGCCTCGCTGTTCGGCTGGACCGGTATCGACCTCGAAAACAAGGTCACCTTCTATTACTTCACGCTGCTGTTGCTGGTGCTGGTGTATGCCTTCTTGCGCCGGTTGTTGTTCTCGCCGTTTGGCCGCGTGCTCGCCGGCATTCGAGTGAACGAACACCGCATGCGCGCCGTGGGCTATGGCACCTTTGGCTACAAGCTGGCGGCCTTCACGCTGGCCGGTGCGCTGGCCGGCGTTGCGGGCTTTTTGTGGGCCGCACAGACCGGTTACGTGAACCCCGAGCTGATGGGTTTTCACATGAGCGCGCACGCCATCATGATGGTCATCCTCGGCGGCATGGGCAACTTCGCCGGTGCCATCGTGGGTGCCTTCGCGTTTGAGTACGTGATGCACTTCTTCAAGGACCTCACCAAACACTGGCAACTGCTCATGGGCGGTTTCATCGTGCTGGTGGTGGTGTTCGCACCGCGAGGTTTGTTGGGTCTCGTGCAACGCTTCACCAGTTCCAAGGAGCGCGCGTGAACGAACTGCTCCTTTCTGCCCGAAACCTGACCAAACGCTTCGGCGGTCTGGCCGCTGTCAACGACGTGTCGGTTGACCTGCACCGCGGTCGCATCCACGCGGTGATCGGTCCCAACGGCGCCGGCAAATCCACGCTGACCAACCTGCTCTCGGGCGACTTGCCGCCCACCTCGGGCCGTATCACGCTCAACGGTGTGGAGACCGCTGGCAAGAGCCCTGAAAAAATCTCTCGCCTGGGTCTGGGCCGCAGCTACCAGAAGACCAACATCTTCCTGCCCTTCACCGTGTGGGACAACGTGCGCCTGGCTGCGCAATCGCGCGAGCGGCACGCGCCGTGGAACCCGTTGCGCTGGGTGTCTTCGGCCAGCGCCATGGGTGCGGTCAACCAGCGCTGCGAACGTGCGCTGGAGCTTGCTGGACTCACCAGCCGCGCCAGCGTGGTCGCCGGAACCACCAGCCACGGCGAACAGCGCCAGTTGGAAATTGCGATGACGCTGGCCACCGAACCCACCGTGCTGCTGCTCGACGAGCCTCTGGCCGGCATGGGCCAGGCCGAAGCCGAGAGCATGGTGGCGCTGCTGCTGCGTCTGAAGAAGGATCACGCCATCATGCTGGTGGAGCACGACATGGACGCGGTGTTCACCCTGGCCGACCAGCTCACCGTGATGGTCAACGGCCAGGTGATCGCCAGCGGCACGCCGGCCGAGGTGCGCGCCGATGCCTCGGTGCAGGCAGCCTACCTGGGTGAGGAGCATTGATGAGCGCCTTGACGAACGCATTGGTTGAGGCGAAGGGTCTCAACACCCACTACGGCGCCAGCCACATCCTGCGCGGCATCGACTTCACCGTCGGCCAAGGCCAGACGATCGGCCTGATGGGCCGCAACGGCATGGGCAAGTCCACGCTGCTCAAATCCATCATGGGCATCGTCAAGCCCAGCGGCGGCAAGGTGCACGTGAAAGGCCGCGACATGACCGGTGCGCCCACGTTCGAGATCGCCCGCCAGGGCCTGGCCTACGTGCCCGAAGGCCGCGGCATCTTCGGCAACCTGAGCGTCAAGGAAAACCTCGTGATGTCGGCACGCGCAGGCACCAAAGGTCAACGCGACTGGACCTATGAGCGTGTGCTCGACACCTTTCCGCGCCTGGCCGAGCGCCTGAACCACGGTGGGCAGCAGCTCAGCGGTGGTGAGCAGCAGATGCTCACCATCGGCCGCGCGCTCATGACCAACCCCGACCTGCTGATCCTCGACGAAGCCACCGAAGGCTTGGCCCCACTGATCGCGCGCGAAATCTGGCGCATCTGCGGTGTGATCCGCGAAAGCGGCATCAGCAGCATCATCGTGGACAAGAACTGGAAACACGTCACCCAGATCACCGACCGCAACGTGATCCTGGTGAAGGGCGAGGTGGTGTTCGAGGGCAGTTCAGAGGAGCTCCTGTCGAAGCCCGAACTGCTGGAACAGTACCTGGGCGTGTGACCACGCGCCTGCTTCAGGATTCGCCCTTCATCAGCGCCTCGCCGTACTGAGCTTCGGTGATGACGCCGCCGTGGTGCATGGCCTGGCCTTCGTCCACCGGCTTGAGCGACCCTTGCAAATCGTCAATGCGCTTCCACGCAGGGAACGGCTGGCTGCCGTCTTCCGCAGGCACGTACTTCGACGTGCCGAGACGCTGGTGCGGGTGAATGTAGCGCGCGCAATTCAGGAACACCTTGTCGATGTGGGCACGAACGACCATGAAGGCACCCGGGTAAGCCGCCAGCAGAGGATCGTCGGTGTGCAGCGTGGCCGTGGCTTGCGCGCGAATGCGGTTGGGCGTCTCGAAGTCGATGAACAGCAAACCGATCTTTGCTGTGTCGCTGATGTTGCCCCAGGACAGCATCATGCCGTTGCCGTCATAGGCGGGAAACGCCAGCGTTTTGTTGTCGATCACCTTGACTGTGCCCACCTGACCTCCTTTGTAAGAGACAGTGGGCTCACCTGCTGCATTGACCGTGCTGAGGAAAAAGAAGTCGCGAGACGCGATGAAGGCGGTGTGCCGTTCATCAAGCTCGTCGGTCACGATCGCTTTCTCCACGGCATCGGCGAGGCGACGGCTCTCGAACTGTTCCTGAATCTTGCGTTGGGGGTCGGTATAGAAAGCCACGGGCGGCTCCTTTCAGCGAGGTTGCTGCGCGAGGCCGCGAAGCGCGGCGTCACTGCGCTTGCAACCTTAGCCAGCGCAGGCGGCCAGCGCTGCGCTGTCCCCGGCGGAAAACTTGACTGGGGCCGGCCAACCCCAAGCGCTGCGGTCAGAGCAGGGGCCGCAGCTCGCGCGCCGCGTCTTGCAGCAGCGGCAGCATGTCGCGCTGAAACTGCGGCGAGTCCATGCGGTCGGCGGCGGACACCACGTTCAGCGCCACCACCACCTTGCCCTGCATGTTGCGCAGCGGCACCGCCAGCGCAAACACGCCGAGCTCGTGTTCTTCTCGCGCAAGGGCCACCTCGTCGCTGCGCACCTGTGCGATCACCGCCTTGAACGCCTTGTGGTCCACCACGGTGTGTGGCGTGAACCGGGGCAGCACACGACCCTTGAGCCAGGTGTTGAATTCACCCCGCGGTTTGGCCGCGAGCAGCACCCGGCCGGTGGAGGTGGCGTGCGCAGGCAGGCGCGCACCGAGGTGCAATCCATAGGCCATGAGCCGTTGCCCGCCGATGGACACATTGCGGGCAATGATCACCACCTCGTCGCCATCAAGCACCGCCGCGGAAAACGAATCGCGCGTGAGGGCCGCCAGGCGGTTGAGCGTGGGCTGGAGCAGGCGCGGCAGGCGCGCCGAGGCCAGGTAGCTGCCTGAAAACCGCAGCACCTTGGGCGAGAGCCAGTAGTGGCTGCCGTCGGTCTCCAGGTATCCCAGATGGGCCAGCGTGAGCAGGTGGCGCCGGGCGGCCGCGCGCGTGAGGCCTGCGCGTTCGGCCGCCTGCGTGGCGTTGAGTCGCTGGCGCTGGGTGTCAAAGCTCTCCAGCACCGCCATGCCCTTGGCCATGCCTTCGATGAAATCCGCTTTGGCCACTGGGTGTTCGGGTGTCGTCATGCCGAGATTATGGCTGGAGGCTTCAAACTGCGCGGTGATCGCACAAGTCGGCCGATCATCGCGCAAGCTTGATGGCAAACGGTTGCTTTGCAGTCAGCGGGTTTCTACGCTTGGCGGCTGTTTCAGGAGACACACCCATGCGAACCCAGGTTGCCATCATCGGCGCCGGCCCCTCCGGCCTGCTGCTCGGCCAATTGCTGCACAAGGCCGGTATCGACAACATCATCATCGAGCGCCAGAGCGGCGAGTACGTGCTCGGCCGCATCCGCGCCGGCATCCTGGAGCAGATCACGGTGGATCTGCTGGCCGAGGCCGGTGTGGGCGAGCGCGTGAAAGCCGAGGGCACGGTGCACCACAGCATCGAGCTGGTGTTCGCCAACACCCGCCACCCGATCGATGTGCACGGCCTCACCGGCGGCAAGGTCGTCACGGCCTACGGCCAGACCGAGGTGACCCGCGACCTGATGGACGCGCGCAGCGCCGCCGGTCTGCCCACCGTGTACAGCGCGGCCAACGTGACGGTGAATGACTTCGACACCGACCACCCGGTGGTGCGCTACGAGAAAGACGGTCAGACCTTTGAGGTGGCCTGCGACTTCATCGCCGGCTGCGACGGTTTTCACGGCGTGTGCCGCGCCAGCGTGCCCGAGGGCGCCATCACCGAATACGAGAAGGTCTACCCGTTCGGCTGGCTCGGTGTGCTGGCTGACGTGCCGCCGGTCTCCACCCACGCCATCGTCTACGCCAACAGCGAACGCGGTTTCGGCCTGTGCTCCATGCGCAGCCTCACGCGCAGCCGCTACTACGTGCAGTGCCCCATCGACGACAAGGTGGAAGCCTGGAGCGACGACCGCTTCTGGGACGAACTGCGCCGGCGCCTGGACCCCGAGATGGCCGAACGCATGGTCACCGGCCCCAGCATCGAGAAGAGCATTGCGCCGCTGCGCAGCTTTGTGGCCGAGCCCATGCGCTTCGGGCGCATGTTCCTCGCAGGCGACGCGGCGCACATCGTGCCGCCCACCGGCGCCAAGGGCCTGAACCTGGCGGCCAGCGACGTGAAGTACCTCTCCAGCGCCTTCATCGACCACTACATCGAAAAGAGCAATGCCGGCATCGACCACTACTCGCAGCAGGCGCTGGCCCGCGTGTGGCGCGCCGAGCGGTTCAGCTGGTGGCTCACCTCGCTCATGCACCAGTTCCCCGACACCGCCGGCTTTGGCCAGAAGGTGCAGGAGGCCGAGCTCGACTACCTGGTGAATTCAGAAGCGCTGTCGCGTTCGCTGGCCGAGAACTACGTGGGTCTGCCGCTGGACTTCGGACGCCGCTGAGGTCTTGTGACCCAGGTCAGACGGGCGACGCTGTCGCCCGTTTGCGTTTCAGGTGACCGACGCAGCGCTACAGTGCAACGACGCCACCCACCCGATGCACCCATGACCGCCACCATCCGCCTTGCCCCCGCCCTCAAACCCCTGCGCGGTGTGCGCGTGTTGAGTCTGGCGCTCAACCTGCCAGGACCGGCTGCGCTGATGCGGCTCAAGGCCATGGGCGCCAGTTGCCTGAAGGCCGAGCCGCCCGCACCGAAAGGCGCCGCGAGCGGTGACCCCATGGGCCAATACAACCCCCAGGCCTACGCCACGCTGCACGACGGCATCAAGACCGTGAGCATCGACCTCAAGACCGACAAGGGCCAGACCGCGCTGCACAAGGCGCTGGCGCGCACCGACCTGCTGCTCACCTCGTTCCGGCCCTCGGCCCTGAACAAACTGGGCCTCGGCTGGAAAGGTTTGCACAAGCAATACCCGGCACTGTGCGTGGTGGCCATCGTGGGTGCACCGGGCGAGCGCGCCGAGGAGCCTGGCCACGACCTTACCTACCTGGCCGACGCCGGCCTGGTGCCCGGGCTCGATCTGCCCGCCACCCTGTTTGCCGACATGGGCGGTGCGCTCATGGCCAGCGAAGCCGCGCTCAAGGCGGTGATGGTGCAGCGGTCCACCGGCAAAGGCGTGTTTCAGGAGGTGGCGCTATCAGACGCCGCCGCCTGGCTCGCCCTGCCCCGCACCTGGGGACTCACGCAGCCCAGCGGCGCGGTGGGCGGCGCACACGCCGGCTACCGCGTGTACCCCTGCAAAGACGGCCGGGTGGCCGTGGCCGCGCTGGAGCCGCATTTCGCTGCTGCCCTGTGCACCGCGGCCGGCCTTGCGGTGAGCGACATGCGTGCGTTGTTCAAACCCGAGACGCACGCCGCCATCGCAGCCTTTCTCCAGGGCAAGACACGCAAACAGCTCGATCAACTCTCGGTGGCGAAAGACATTCCACTGCACACGCTGGCCTGAGCCTCAAACGCCGAGCACGGTCTGCGCCCAGGCCGGCAGCGTGGTGCCGGTGACCACGGGCGGCAGTCCACGGCGGCAACGCGCCACCAGCTTTGGCGGTTGGAGGGCGGCGCCCGAGGTGTCGTAGAGCAAGGCCAGATCGGCCAGGCGCACAGCCCCTTTCAGGTGCTCCAGCGTGCGTGGATAGCGCGCCAGGATGCGCTCGGGCGGCACCGCGTGGCCACCTTCGCGCACGCGTTGCGCCACCCGGCGCACCAGCTGCTTTGCGTCGTCCACACACACCAGCAGCAGCACGGTTTGATGCCCCGCCGCACGGGCGTCGGCCATGAGTTGCAGCTTGGAGGGATGGGAGAACACGGTCTCGCTCACGAACGATTGGCCTGCCGCCAGCAACGTGGATCGGCGCTGGTCGGCCCATTGGCGCGCCTGCTCCGAGCGGGCGCTCGGGTCGGCCACCTCGGCCAGGTGGCTCGCTTCGAACAGGTCTGCGTTCACGAACTCCAGGCCTGCCGGAATCAGGCCCTCGGCCACGGCGGCGCGGTACAGCGTGGATTTGCCCGCGCCGTTGGGGCCGGCGAGCAAATAGAAGACCGGTGCTGTCACGCAGCGCGGCGGGCGGCGGGAGCCTTGCTGCGGTTGTCCTGCACCGTCTGGCGCACCGCCTGGGCCAGCCGGCCGCTGGACTCGGCAGCGAGAAATCGGGCCTCGATCGCGTCCAGCGGATCGGCCGGCACCGCGTGGCGCGCTGCGGCGTCGTAACGGGCAATGGCTTCGCGCGCTTCTTGCACCGTGAGGCCGGTTTCTTCAGCAATGCGACCGAGCGTGGCCCAGTACTCGATTTGCCCAGCCACCGAGCGCCGCTGTGGTTGCGCCGCCTCACGCGCCTGCTGAACCAGCCCGGCGGGCAACTTGACAGAGGAAAATGCGGAACCAGTGGTGGACATGGGTTTTCTCCTGATTGGCGCATTTTGCGCCAATCAGGCGCATCCGGCAAGCCACGCCCCTTCAACCGATCCATCCTCATCATGCGAAAACAGGGAACCGTGGTTCGCTGGGACCCCGCCAAGGCGTTCGGCTTCATCCGCAGCGAACAGACCGCTGCCGACATCTTTTTCCACATGCGGGATTTCAGCGGTCACCAACCGCCGAGCGAAGGGCTGTCGGTCACGTTCCAGGAAATCCATGTGGGCGGCAAGGGCCCACGCGCGCTGTCGGTGGAGCCGCTGCGCAACGAGGTCAAGGCGCCGTTCGAGGTGCCCAAACCCGCAACACCGCCCGAGGCCGAGTTGCTGCCCCGCACCGCACCGGCCAAACGCTCGCGCTCCCCACGCGAGAAGCGCCGCGAAGAGCTGCCGCTGTGGATCGGCCTCGGCCTGATCGCTTTCTGGCTGCTGCTGTGGCTGGTGGGCATTGGCCTGGGCCGCTTCCCCTGGGTGATCCTCACGGCGGTGGTGTTGATCAACCTGGGCACCTTCTACATGTACTGGCGCGACAAGGACGCTGCCGTCAACGAGACCCAGCGCACGCCGGAAGACCAGTTGCACGCGCTGGCGCTGGTGGGTGGCTGGCCAGGGGCCTGGTTTGCGCAGCAGATCCTGCGGCACAAGACGAGCAAGCAGCCGTTCCGGCTGTATTACTGGATCACGGTGGCGGTGAACACGCTCGCGCTGCTGGCCTGGATCGTGTGGCCCGCGTTCACCGACGCGCCACCGCCGCCGCCGCCCGAAAGCTGACGCTCAGCGCGGCTTGCGCTTGCCCGCGCCCGCAGGCGAACCGGGTTGCCCAGCGCCCGTCACCCGCGGCGGCAGCCCGGTGTGCTGCGTGAGCAGGCGGCCCGCTGCGGGTTGCGCCGCTTTGCCCACCGGCGTGCTGTTCTTGCGCCGCGCGCTCTGGTAGCTGCCATCCGTCATGGGCTGGAAGGTGGGGATCAGGTGGTGCTTGCCGTTGCCGATCAGATCTGCGCGGCCCATGGTCTTGAGCGCCTCGCGCAGCAGCGGCCAGTTGTTCGGGTCGTGGTAGCGCAGAAAGGCCTTGTGCAGGCGGCGGCGCTTGTCACCGCGCACGATGTCCACCCGCTCGGCGCGCTGCGCGTCGCGGCTGATGCCCTTGAGCGGGTTCAGGTTGGTGTGGTACATCGCCGTGGCCGTGGCCATGGGGCTGGGGTAGAAGGTTTGCACCTGGTCGGCGCGGAAGCCGTTCTTCTTCAGCCACACCGCGAGGTTCATCATGTCTTCGTCGCTGGTGCCGGGGTGGGCCGCGATGAAATACGGAATCAGGTACTGCTTCTTGCCCGCTTCTTCGCTGTACTTCTCGAACAGCTGCTTGAACTTGTCGTAGCTGCCGATGCCGGGCTTCATCATCTTCGACAGCGGTCCGCCTTCGGTGTGCTCGGGCGCGATCTTCAAATACCCGCCCACGTGGTGCTGCACCAGCTCCTTCACGTACTCCGGGCTCTTGATGGCCAGGTCGTAGCGCAGGCCTGAGCCGATCAGGATCTTCTTGATGCCACGCAGCTCGCGCGCCCGCTTGTAGATCTTGATGAGCGGACCGTGGTCGGTGGTGAGGTTCGAACAAATGCCGGGATACACGCAGCTGGGCTTGCGGCAGGCGGCTTCGATCTCGGGCGTCTTGCAGCCCAGGCGGTACATGTTGGCGGTGGGGCCGCCAAGGTCGGACACCACGCCGGTGAAGCCTTCCACCTTGTCGCGGATGTCTTCCACTTCCTTGATGATCGATTCTTCGGACCGGCTCTGGATGATGCGGCCCTCGTGCTCGGTGATCGAACAGAAGGTGCAGCCGCCAAAGCAGCCGCGCATGATGTTCACGCTGAAGCGGATCATTTCCCAGGCCGGGATCTTGGTCGCGCCATCGTGCTTGCCGTGCTCGTCGGCGTAGGCCGGGTGCGGGCTGCGTGCGTACGGCAAGTCGAACACATGGTCCATCTCGGCCGTGGTCAAAGGGATCGGCGGCGGGTTGATCCACACATCGCGCGCGGTGGTGCCTTCGCCGTGCGCCTGCACCAGCGCGCGCGCGTTGCCGGGGTTGGCCTCCACGTGCAGCACGCGGTTGGCGTGGGCGTACAGCACGGCGTCGCTTTTCACCTGCTCGTAGCTGGGCAAGCGGATCACAGAACGGTCGCGCGCGGGCGGCTTGCGTTTGCTTTGCAAGGCGGGGTTGGGGACGAATTTCAGCGGCTGGATGGCGGGGTTGGCGGTCTCGGGTTCGCCATTGCCCTCTTCCTTCGCACAGGTCTCCCCCTGCGCCTGCGCCTGCTCGCTGGTGGTGAGGTAAGGGTTGATGTGGTCTTCCACACGGCCCGGCATGTCCACCTCGGTGGAGTCGATCTCGATCCAGCCCTCGGCCGTGGGATCGCCCGGGCGGCGCACGAAGGCGGTGCCGCGGACATCGGTGATCTGCTCAACTGGCTCGCGCGCGGCGATGCGGTGCGCCACTTCGACCAACGCGCGCTCGGCGTTGCCGTAGAGCAGCAGGTCGCACTTGCTGTCCACCACCACGCTGCGGCGCACCTTGTCGCTCCAGTAGTCGTAGTGGGCGATGCGGCGCAGGCTGCCTTCGATGCCGCCGAGCACGATGGGCACGTCCTTGAACGCTTCGCGGCAGCGCTGGCTGTAGACGATGGCCGCGCGGTCGGGCCGCTTGCCGCCCACGTCGCCCGGTGTGTATGCGTCGTCGCTGCGGATCTTGCGGTCCGCCGTGTAGCGGTTGATCATGGAATCCATGTTCCCGGCGGTCACGCCCCAGAACAGGTTGGGTTTGCCCAGCGCCTTGAAGGCCTCGGCGCTGGTCCAGTCGGGCTGGGCAATGATGCCCACGCGGAAGCCCTGCGCCTCCAGCACGCGCCCCACCACCGCCATGCCGAAGCTGGGGTGGTCCACATAGGCATCGCCTGTGACCAGAATGATGTCGCAGCTGTCCCAGCCGAGCTTCTCCATCTCGGCGCGGCTCATGGGCAAGAACGGCGCCACGCCGAACCGCTTGGCCCAGTAAGGGCGGTAGCTGGTGATCGGCTTGGCAGCGCGAGCGAAAAAGGAGACGTCGACGGGAGCGTTCATGGGGCTGGCACAGACCCGGAGCGCGGGTGGGTGGAAAACCCGCAATTTTACGGGCTGCCCCCGATTTCAGGGGCTTGCAGGGCCACTGTCCCCCTGGCGGGTGTCGGCATGGGCAATGAGGCGGTCAAACAGGGTTTCGAGCTGGCGCCTCTCGGCCTTGGAAAGGCAGCCAAAAATGTCCGCATTGCGCTGCTCGATCAACCGCATCACCCGCCGCCACAGGGGCCGACCGGTGCGCGTGAGCGTGAGTACCACGCCACGTGCATCCGTTTCGCTGGCCGACTTCTGCACCAGATCGCGCTCCACCAGCATCTGAGCGGCGCGGCTGGCCTGGGCCTTGTCGAGGTTGGCCTGCGCCGCGAGGTCTTTCACCGAGAGCGGCGCGAACTGCCCGATGGCGGCCAGGCAGCGCGCTTCGCCCACGCCCAGTCCGAAGACACTGGCGTAGGCGTCGGTGCTCTGGCGATCGGTGAGTTTGGCCAGGCGGTGCAGACGCCAGGTGAGAAAGTCCTGAAGGGCTGGCGGGGTGGTGTCAGCGGCCATCGCCCGCTCCGTCCGCGCATTGGCGCTCGGCATGTGCAAACAGCGGCAGCACCTCGTGGGCAGCCTGTTGGCGGCTGATGAGCAAAAGGCACAACATGGACAGAAACAGCGGCGCCTTGTCCTCTCCCACCCGGGCAAGGGCTTCGCACAGGGCGCTGTAACTGCGGTCGAGATCGGCGTCGGTCATGCGAACACTCCGGTGGTTTGCAGGGCTTGGAGCACAGGCGCCGGGTCGTGTCCGTGCCAGCGGCCCATCACGTAGCCGTCGGGCCGCACGAGCACCAGGGCCTGGTCGGTCGCGGTTTGCAGTCCGTAGCGCTGCCAAGCCTGCCCATGCACGTCCATGCCGGGGCCGATGGCCAGCGCCTGCAGGCCAGGCAAGTCGAGCGCCCGCTGATCGCCCGGGCCGAACACCAGCACCAGGAAATCGCGCCCGAAACAGCTGCTCAGGTGAAAGGCGCCCTGCCCGCCCTGGAGCAAGGCCTCCGGCGCGGGCGCACCAGGCGCGGCCATGTCGTTGCTCCAGCCGGTGGTGGCGGTTGCGTTCAAGGGCGAGTCCACATAGGTGATGGGCGTGGACTGGCGCGGGTTGATGAGCGAGCGCACCAGCGCATCGCCCTCGGCCAGGCGCAGCGTGGCTTCGCGCATCAGCCGGTAGGCAAAGTTGGGCGGCGCCATGAATTCGGTGCTTTTGGCGCCATAGGCGATGTTCTCGCGCGTGGCGTGCACCCGCTCGGTGGAGTACGAATCGAGCAGCGCGTGCGGCGACTGGCCGCGCACCACCCGCGCCAGTTTCCAGGCCAGGTTGCCGGCGTCGTCCAGCCCGGAGTTGAGCCCACGCACACCGAAGATGGGCACGAGGTGCGCCGCATCGCCCGCGAACATCACCCGCCCGTATCGATAGCTTGGCAAGGTCAAGCACTTGGCGTTGTAGATCGATATCCACAGTGGCTCCCAGGGCTCGGTTTCGCCGATCATGGCCAGGTGGCTCTGCACGCGCGGCAACACGTTCTCGGGCTTCACCGCCTCCAGCGGGTCTTCGTCGTCGCGGATCTGGTAATCAATGCGCCACACGTCGTCGGGCTGGCGGTGCATGAGGATGGTGGAGCCCGGGTTGGACGGCGGGTCGAACCAGGCCAGGCGCTCCACCGCGCGCTTTGTCTTTTGCACCACGTCCACGATGACGTATTTGCCGTCGTACTGCGTGCCTTCGAGCTGCAGGCCGAGCTGTTCGCGCACGGTGCTGCGTCCACCGTCGCAGGCCACCAGCCAGTCGGTGCGCACGGTCTGCGGACCTTGGGGCGTGATCACCTTGACATCAACGCCGGTCTCATGGGGTGTCACGGCGCTCACGCGGCTGCTCCATTGCACCCGAGACAACCCTGCCGTCTGCGCTGCCCGGTGCGCAAACTCCTCCACGTAAAACTGCTGGATGTTGACCATGGGCGCAAAGCGCTGCGTGGGCTCGCTCGGCATCTGGAAATGCAACACCTCGGTGTGGCGCCAATGGCTGCGCCCGCCCACCCAGCTCAGGCCTTTGGTCACCAACGCCTGATCGGCCCCCACCCAGCCCAGGATCTCCTGCGAGCGGCGCGACATGCAGATGGCGCGGCTGCCGGTGCAGTAACTGTCGTCGGCCTCGATCACGAGGTTGTGGATGCCGTGAGCAGACAACAAGGCCGAGAGCGTGAGGCCGACGGGGCCGCCGCCAGCGATCAACACGGGAACATGGGCAGACAGAGGCATGAGTTTCTTTTTCAATTTGGTTGCGTGCGCAACTATATGCCATGTGTTCGAACACGGGAAGCCGGCTGGTCAGCAAGACGAAGAATGAAACGACCTGTACGGTTCATCTCGTTACCCCTCTTACGGAACCCGCCCGAATGTAAGCACCGCCGCACTTAGCATGAGCGCTTCACTTTTTGAAGGAGCTGGCATGGCACTGCACTTTGGCAAACGCGACATCGATCAACCCAAAACCCTGAACCAGGGCATGGCCACACCGCGCTACGGGCAGAGCACCGGCGGCGCTGCAAGCCCGGCGCAGCCGTCCGCCTCCACCGCGACCGCGCCCGATGTGGAGCTGCCATCCACCACGTCGACGGCCACCAGCGGCGTGCCCGAGGGCGGCAGCAAATTGACGGTGGGGCCGAACATCAAGCTCAAGGGGGTGGAGATCACCGATTGCGACACCCTCGTGGTCGAAGGCCTGGTTGAAGCCACGATGGATTCGCGCGTGATCCAGATCGCCCAACAAGGCGAGTTCAAGGGTTCGGCCGAAATCGACATCGCCGAGATCCGCGGTGTGTTCGACGGCAACCTGACGGTACGCAACAAGCTGGTGATCTATTCCACGGGCAAGGTGACCGGGCGCATTCGCTACGGCAAGGTGGTCATTGAAGAAGGCGGCCAGCTCTCGGGCGACATCGAGTGCTCCGTGTCGGCTGCCGCCAAAGTGACCAGCAAACACGCAATGGCCCTGGCGGCCTGAGCGCAGGCGCAAACACCACACCGCACCGGCAAGGCCCCACGCCTTTGCCGGTGCCCGGTGGCGGCGGTATGCTCCCGGGCATGTACGCCGAGTTTTTCGGGCTCAAGCAGAGCCCGTTTTCCATTGCACCGGACCCGCGCTACCTCTTCATGAGCGAGCGACATCGGGAAGCGTTGGCGCATCTGCTCTATGGCATTCGGGGCGGTGGTGGCTTTGTGTTGCTCAGTGGGGAGATCGGCGCAGGCAAAACCACGGTGTGCCGCTGCTTCCTGGAGCAGTTGCCCGAGAACTGCCGGGTCGCCTACATCTTCAATCCCAAGCTCACCGTCAGCGACCTGCTCAAGACGATCTGCAGCGAATTCCACATCGAGGTGAAACACGAGGGCCTTGGCCCGGCCACCATCAAGGACCACCTCGATCCGCTCAACGCCTACCTGCTGGCCAGCCACGCACGGGGCGAGCGCAATGTGCTCATCATCGACGAGGCCCAGAACCTCACCCCCTATGTGCTGGAGCAACTGCGCCTGCTGACCAACCTGGAGACCAGCGAGCGCAAGCTGCTGCAAATCATCCTGATCGGTCAACCCGAGCTGCGCACCATCCTGGCCAAGCCCGAACTCGAACAGTTGGCACAGCGGGTGATCGCGCGTTTTCACCTCGGCACGCTCGACAAGGCCGAAACCCTGCAGTACATCCAGCACCGCATGCAGGTGGCGGGCCTGCGGGGCCCGCTGCCCTTCACCCGCCAGGCCGTGGCGCGGATCCACGACCTCGCCCGCGGTGTGCCCCGGCGCATCAACCTGCTCTGCGACCGTGCGCTGCTCGGTGCTTACGCCAGCGGCGTGCAGCAGGTGGTGGCGTCGGTGGTCGACAAGGCTGCGCGGGAAGTGTTCGAGGGCGAGGTGGCCGGCATCACCCCACGCGCCCCTTCCCCTCGCCTGCAGGCCCTGCCCGGCTGGCTGGGCACATTGGGTGCGGGCGCGCTCGGCGGCGCGCTGGTGGCCGGTGCACTGTTCTGGTGGTGGACCACGTCGCAGTCCGCAGCACGGCCACCAGAGACTGGCGCTGCAACGCTGATGGCACCACCCGTTGCCGAGCAAACCACTGTGCCGGCGCAAGCACCTCCGTCCGCCAGCGCAGCCGTCCCGGCCGACCCTCCGCCCGACGCACCCCCACCGGTCTCGGAAGGCGCCCCTCCGTTCGGAGCGCTCTTCAGCACCGAAGCCGCTGCATGGCGCGAGCTCGGCCCGCTGTGGGGACAAGATCTGAGTGCAGGGGACGCCTGCGCCACCGCGCTGCAACACCAGCTGCAGTGTTACCGGACGGACCGCATGACGCTCAACGGGCTGCGCCAGCTCAACCGGCCCAGCATCCTGGTGCTCAGATCCGAAGGCCAGCCCACCGGACGCGCCCTGGTCACGGCCATGGCGGACGACAACGTGACGTTGCAGGTGGGCGAACAGCGCTGGCGCCTGCCGCTGACCACGTTGGGTCAGCTGTGGCGCGGTGAGTACGCCACCCTGTGGCGCACACCGCCCGGACACAGCGGCCGGCTGGTCGACGGACTGGACGGCCCGGCGGCGCTGTGGCTGGGCGAACGCATCGCCAGCTTGCAAGCCGGCGGCCAGGTGCCGCCTTCTGCCAGCGCGCTGGACGAGCGTGTCAAGGCGTTTCAACGATCACAAGGTGTGGACGCCGCCGGGGTCGCCGGGCCGGTGACTTTCATGCAGGTCAACCTGGCCAGCGGTGTGGCAGAGCCCAGGCTCCTCGCTGCCAAGCCCTGATCCGTACTTTTCCCAACCGCATGTCCTACATCCTCGACGCACTGCAACGGGCCGACGCCGAGCGCGAGCGCGGGCGGGTGCCCGGCCTCAAGAGCCAGCTCACGCCTGCGGCCGGGCGCGACCGCCGGGCCGCCACCGCCTTGCGCCCATGGCATGCGTTGGCCGGTCTGGCTGTGATGCTGATGGCGCTGGGCGCATGGTGGTGGGCCAGCGATCCAGCAACGCGCCCAACTGAAAGCGCACCGGTGGTCTCGCAGCCCGACACCCCCGCGACGGCCGTGCAAGCGCCGGCCGCGCCGCAGCCCCCCGTCTCCACCAGCCCCCAGGAACGCACGGCGACCCGGGCAGAACCTGTGCAGCCCATTCTGGCGCCGCCGCGCCCGGCACCCGCAGCACCCGCAGCACCCACCGGTGCAGCCACTGGCTCAGCCACGCCACCCTCGGCGTCCACCAAAGACGCTGCAACGCCCGCTTCAACTTCACCACCCGCAGCCGCCGCGCCACCAGCAGCCACCAGCACGGCAGTGCCCAGCTTTGGCGAGCTCACCGCCGATGCGCGGGCGCAGTTGCCCGCTGTGAACGTGAGTGGCTCCACCTACTCACAAAACCCGGCGCTGCGCATGCTCATTGCCAACGGCAAGGTGGTGCAGGAAGGCCAGGACATCGCACCCGGTCTGCGCCTGGAAACCATCGGCCCCCGCAGCGCGGTGCTCAACCACAAGGGCCTTCGCTACAGCATCGGTTACTGAGGCATGGAGCGGTCAAATAACGCTGCCGTGGTGACCGTTCAAGGCTTGCGCTTCGGCTGGCCGGGCATCCCGCTTTTCGACCTGCTTGACTGGGTGCTGCCCGCCGGACTGTCGGTGGTGTGTGGGGAAGAAAGTTGCGGCAAGACGACGTTCCTGCGCCTGCTCTCGGGCGATCTGGGCGCTGAACGCGGATCGATCGTTCTGCACGGGACCGCAGACTCAGCGCTGGCCGAGCAGGTCTTTCGCACCGACCCGCGCAGCGATGCGTTCGATGCGATCAGCGCACAGACCTGGTGGAACGGCCTGCCGGCGCGCTACCCCCACTTCAATGTGCGCCTGGCCCTGGATCTGGCCCACGGCTTCGCACTGACGCCCCATATCGAAAAGCCGATGTACATGCTCTCGGCGGGCAGCAAACGCAAGGTCTGGCTGTGCGCGGCCTTCGCCGCCGGCACCGCCCTCACGCTGATTGACGAACCTTTTGCCGCGCTGGACATGGCGTCCATCCGCTTCCTGCACGGCCTGCTGGAAGAAACCTCCAGCCATCCAGAGCGCGCCTGGCTGCTCGCCGACCACACGCCGCCCGAGGGGCTGGTGCTGCAAAAACAACTGCTCCTGCCGACAGCCCATTGATTTTCCCTATTCAGTTTTGCGACAGGGGCTTCGCCAAAGTCGACATGGACGCCAGCAGGCCACGCTCTTAAATTTCCTCCATCGACAACACGGTCAACGGAGGAAGTCCATGGCACCCCAACAACCCGCACGCAACCCCTGGCTCAACAACGCAGCGCCCGCGGCTTCCCACTCGTCGCATGTGACCAAAGCCCCCAACAGCACCTTCAACACAGGCTTTCGCGAGTGGCTTCGCAAGATCACCGCCACCACCGACGACGCCACCAAGCTGGCCTGCGAACAGCTTCGACTGGAGCAAGTGAAGAAGATGATCGGCGACCTGTTGGGCGCCCATGTGTCGGACATGTCGGCCCGCGACCTGAGGGTGTATCTGCGGATCGTGCTGGCTTCCGAGATCGACAGTGTTCGTGAGGTGCGTTTTGAGTGCTTTGACCTGATGTGCCGCAAGATCAGCGAACCAGTCGCCGTGCGCCAACTGCATCAGCTGGACAGCCTGATCGCCTGAACGCCTGAACGCGCAACAGCTCGCGCCTCAGCGAGCACCCGGCCCCAGAGCACCCAGCGGACTTTCCACTGCCACACGATCCACCGGCTCTTCGGCCACGGCAGACAAAAACTCCCGCAACTGCAACCGCAACCAGCGATGGGGCTTGCTGTTGTGCGTGCGCTGGTGCCAGATCATGTTGACCGGCATCGTGGGCCATTCAAAGTCGCTGGGCAGCGGCACCGAGCGGATGCGTGGGTTGCCGCGCTCCAACTGTTTCGCCTGTTGGCGGCTCGTGGTCACCAGCCGATCGGTGCGCGCGAGCAACTCCGAACACAGGTGCCAGGAATTCACGATGGTCGTTTTGCGCGGGGGGAAACCACGCGCTTCCAGCTCCAGATCGATGGGACTGCGGCGACCGCCATGGCGCTTGAGGAAAGTGATCAACAAATGCTCTTCGGCCTGGTACTGCTCCAGCGTGAGCGTGTCGCCCACGCGGGGGTGGTCCACCGCCACGCAACAGTGGGTGATGTTGAAGTGTTTGACGGTCTCCCGGTACAGATCGCGCGCATCGCCGGGGGGCTCGTAGTGGCTGCACACCACGTCCACGGCCCCAGCCCGCAGGGCCTCCACATCGGCCGGTCCGTTGGCGGGCGCGTGAATGTCCAACCCCAGCCTGGGCGCCTTTCGGGTGATGCTGCGGTAGAGCTCGGCCAGCTCGGTTTCACCAAAGGCGTCGTAGCACGACATGATGATGTGGGACTCGCACTCCAGGGGATTGAAGACCCAGGCGTTGTTGCTCACGTCTTTCCACAGCTCGACCATCTGTTGGAACACGCCGTAGGCGCCGTCGGCGTAGGGGGTGAGCTGGTAGCGGTTTTTTTCGCGCACACACAGGTCGTCGTTGAGCACGTTGCGCAAGCGGGTGAGCGCCTGGCTGGCGGCCGACGGCGTGATGTTCATTCGGGAGGCCGCCTCAGTCAGGCTCTGGCTCTCGATGAGTTCGCAGAACAAGGCCAGCTGTTTGATGTCGACGTTTTTCATGTGTACACCCCCGTTGCAGAAAAACACGCGCATCATACTTTTTAACTACACATCGACAACGACACCGGCAAACACGCGGACAAATAAATACGTTCGACGGTGTAAGGAGTGGGTCCAGGCGTCGACTACCGCACAGGTGGTCGCAATGTGCGCCACCGCTGACTCACCCATCGAAAGGCCTGTTCCCATGAAACCTCTGTTGCTTGCTGCTGCCGCATCCGCTGCCCTGGGCAGCTCCATGCTGACCCCGCTGGCGTTTGCCCAAACGTCGCTTGCCGAGTCGCAGGTCAACGCCCTCGAAGGCCTGTCCGGCCCGCAACCGGGCTCGCGCCGCTCGGGTGCCAAAGGCATTTGCGCCAGCGGCCACTTCATCGGCAATGCCGCCGGCCGTGAACTCTCGCGCGCCTCGGTGTTCAAGGGCGACAAGATCCCGGTGGTGGCACGCTTCTCGGTAGGTGGCGGCAGCCCCAAGGCGAGCGACAAATCCAAAACGGTGCGCGGGCTGGCGCTGCAGTTCCAGTTGCCCGGCGGTGAGCAGTGGCAGATGGCCAACATCTCGGCGCCGGTGTTCTTCGTGAGCAAGCCCGAGCAGTTCGCCCCCTTCGTGCAGGCGCGCACCGCCGACCCGGCCACCGGCAAGGCCGACCCGGAAAAGATCAAGGCCTTCAGCGCCGCCAACCCCGACACGGGGTCTCCTCGTTGTCAGTGCAATAAGTGACGGTACGAAAAGCTAGCACTGGCGCGGAGGTGGTGTTGGTAGATCGTTGATTTCATTGACTTTCCTGTTCACTTTCAAATCTGCGATTCGTGGCGTCAAACCGTGGTCGGTTTCATCCATTGGT
>JAJNQE010000032.1 GCA_021154985.1 Hydrogenophaga sp. | reverse complement strand
GAACCGTTGCCCTGAATGATGTAGCGAGCACCTTGATCGATGGCGGCCTTGAGCGCATTCAGGCTTTCTGCCGGGCTCAGTTTGTTGTCGATCGGCGTGACTTCAAACTTCACACCGGCCGGGTTGCCCTTGCCGCTGAACTTCTCTGCGAAAAACTGGTAGCCCTTGATCTGGCTGACCCCCACCGGGCCCAGCAGGCCGGTGAGTGGGTCGATGCGGATCATCTTGACGGTCTCGCCCGCCTGGGCCATGGCCGCACCGGCTGCCACCAACATCGCCGCGCCTGCAATCATCTTCATGGTCAGTTTCATACCTATGTCTCCTTGTTGACGAATCGAGTGCGTGCAGCGTAAGGGCTTCTGGTGCGGTGCAGCGTAGGGGATTGCCCGGGATGCCTATCGCACAGGCGACAAGCTGTCCCGCGGCAGCGCGTTCACACCCCAGGCAATACGTAATCCTTCAGTTGCTGACGCAGCGTCATCTTTTGCATCTTGCCGGTGGCTCCCAGCGGGATCGCATCGACGAACACCACGTCGTCCGGGATCTGCCACTTGGCCGTCTTGCCCTCGAAGAAGGCCAGCAACTCCTCGCGCGTGACCTCGGCACCCGGCTTCTTGACCACCACCACGATCGGGCGTTCGTCCCACTTGGGGTGGCGCATGCCCACACAGGCCGCCATGGCCACGGCGGGGTGGGCCATGGCGATGTTCTCCACATCGATCGAGCTGATCCACTCGCCTCCAGACTTGATCACGTCCTTGCTGCGGTCGGTGATCTGCATGAAACCGTCGGCGTCGATGGTGGCCACGTCGCCGGTGGGGAACCAGCCCTGGCCCTGTGCGTCGTAGCGCAGCGGGTCACCGCCCTCGCCTTTGTAATAACTTGCAATGATCCAGGGACCGCGCACCAGCAGGTCGCCGTAGGCCTTGCCATCCCAGGGCAGCTCCTCCCCGGCCTCGTTGACGATCTTCATGTCCACGCCGAACACCGCGCGGCCCTGCTTGAGCAACACCTTGTGCTGCTCTTCGGCCGGCAGCGCCTTCTGCGCGTTTTTCAGCGAACACACCGTGCCCAGCGGCGACATTTCGGTCATGCCCCAGGCGTGGATCACGGCCACACCGTACTGGTCGTTGAAGGCTTTCATCATGGCCGGCGGGCAGGCCGATCCGCCGATCACCGTGCTCTTGAGCGTGCTGAACTTGAGGTTGTTGGCCTGTAGGTGGCCCAGCAGCATTTGCCACACTGTGGGCACGCCCGCGGCCATCGTCACTTTTTCGCTCTCAAGGAGGTCGTAGATCGACTTGCCGTCCATCGCCGGGCCGGGGAACACCAGCTTGCAGCCGGTGGCCGCCGCCGAGTAAGGCAACCCCCAGGCATTGACGTGGAACATGGGCACCACCGGCAGCACGCTGTCGCGCGCGCTCAGACTGAGGGCGTCGGGCAGCGCGGCGGTGAAGGCGTGCAGGATGGTGGAGCGGTGTGAGTACAGCGCGGCCTTGGGGTTGCCGGTGGTGCCGCTCGTGTAGCACATGCTGGAGGCCGAGTTTTCATCGAACGTGGGCCAGTGGTAGGTGTCCGGCTGGGTGGCGATCCAGGCCTCGTAGCTCTGCAGACCCGGCAATCCGGTATCGGCGGGCAGCTTGTCGGCGTCGCACAGGGCGATCCAGTGTTTGACCGTGGGGCATTTGGCCGCCACCGCCTTGACCAATGGCAGGAAGGTCATGTCGAAGCAGACCACCTTGTCTTCGGCGTGGTTCACGATCCAGGTGAGTTGCTCGGGGTGCAGCCGCGGGTTGAGCGTGTGCAGCACATGGCCGGTGCCGCTGACGCCGAAGTACAGCTCCAGGTGGCGGTAGCCGTTCCAGGCCAGCGTGGCCACGCGGTCACCGAAGCTCAGGTCCAACGCATTCAGCGCATTGGCCACCTTGCGCGAACGCGCAGCGATCTGGCCCCAGTTGCTTCGGTGGATGTCGCCCTCGACCCGGCGGGAAACGATTTCGCCGCTGGCGTGGTGACGCTCGGCGTGCACGATCAGCGTTGAAATCAAAAGCGGTTGGCTCTGCATCTGGCCCAGCATGGGTTGTCTCCTGTTGTTGAAGGTTGGATAAATCGGCACGATGGTAGCGGGTTGCTCCCATTGGCGTTGGGGCGGCTCACTTGATGAATTTTCCGCTGGCGCCAATGATGGTCAGTTCAACGTGTTTTGAAGCTTGGCGCGACTCTTTGCTGAAGCTCACGTTGAACCCACCAAGGCTGACCTGTTTCATATTTTCAGCGGCATTGACCAGACCGCTGCGGGTCAGGTTTCTTCCGGCGCGTTCGATCGCTGCACCCAGAACCCGCGCGTTGATGTAGCTCTCGAAACTCACGAACGAGTATTCGGTGAGCCCGATCTTCTGCATGGCGCTTTGGTATTCCTTGACCAACGGGTGGGCCTGACTCCAGGGGTATGGCACGACCGAGGCCACCACCACACCGACGCCGTCTTTGCCCAGCGCCTTGATGTTGGCACTGGCCCCCATGACCGACAGCGTGTAGAAGGGCACCCCTCGACGCGTCTTGTTGTACGCCTTGATGAATTCGAACGTGGGGCGCCCTGCGGTGATGAGGATGAGGGCGTCCGGGTTTTTTTCGGAGATGGCACCCACCGCTGTCTCCGCATCCGAGGCATTGGACTGGATGCTGGCCACGGCGTGCGGCTGCATGCCGCGCCGCTGCATCGCGGACTCCACGCCGGCAAGACCGTCCTTGCCGAAGCTGCTGGCCTGATGGACCACACCGATGCGCTGAATGCCCAATGTGTGCAGGTGCTGGACGAGCTTTTCGGTCTCGTCGCGGTAGCTTGCCCGCACATTGAACACATTGGGCATGACTGGATTGCGCAGGCTGTCGGCACCGGTGAACGGAGAAAAGAAAGGGATGCCGCTTTCCTTCACGAGAGGCAGAATCGCTTCGCTGTTGGGTGTACCCGTCACGTTGAAGATGGCAAACACTTTGTCTTGATTGACCATTTGCTCCACATTTTTCAAGGTGTTGGCAGCCTGGTACCCGTCGTCCATGGTGATGACCCTGATGCGGCGGCCGTGGATGCCTCCCCGGGCGTTCACCTCGTTGACGTAGGCTCGTGCTCCGTTGCTGATGTCCAAGGTCAACTCGGCGAGCGGTCCGGTCAGGCCCAGCGACTGACCCAGCAGAATCTCGGTGTCGGTGACCCCGATTTCAGAGGCGTTTGCCCCGGCGCTGCCCAAGCTCAGCGCGAGCGACATCAACAAGGCGAAGACCCAGCGAAGGCCCAGAAAGTGTTTCATAACCGTCTCCTAAAGTAGCATCGATGCGTGCTTTTGTGACAATAGCTCACCTTCATTAGCGTAGTAAAGTTTTCATTTTGACGCACTTGGGGAAAGCGTGCGGGATCGCATGGAAGCTCTGCCGGGCATGCGGCGTTTCTGCGAAAAATCTCACCGGCACACAACACGGACCAAGCCCTTGCTCACCTTCACCCATCGAACCACACCCATCTTTTTGGCGAGTCAACCGTGGCTTGCCCGGCTGCCGCATACGCTGCGGACGCGCGTCGTCGATGAGGTTTTCACGATCAAGGGCGACAAGGGCGACGTCCTGCTGCGCGCCGGTGAACCGGTGAAGGGCTGGTACGCGGTGCTCTCAGGTCTGGTGAAGCTTCAGACCCAGGCGGCCGATGGTCGCCTGTCGGTTTTTCTGGGCGTGGCAGCGGGCGACTGGTTTGGCGAAGGCTCCGCACTGAAATCGGAAAACCGACGTTACGAAGTCGTGGCCTTGCGCGAGACGGCCTTGATGTGCATGCCGCTGGAGGTGTTTGAAGAACTGCGCGCCACCAGCCTGGAGTTCAACCAGGCCTTGGTGGTGCAGATGAACAAACGCTTGTCGCAGAGCATGGCTGTGATCGAGGCCGGTCGTGTGGGCTCGCCCCAGCAGCGCGTGGCGCTGTATCTCAGCCGGCTTTTCTGGCACGGCATGAAGCGGATCGAGCTCTCGCAAGAGGAGCTTGGCCACCTCGCTGGTCTCTCGCGCCAGACTGTCAACAAGGTTCTGCAGCGCATGCAACTGGATGGCTTGGTCGCGGTCAACTTTGGCCGCATCACCATCCTGGACGAGCCAGCACTCGCAGCCTTGTTGACCAAGACCGGCTCCGATTAGCCTTGCCCGGCCGAGGTCGCTTCACCAAGGCGACAATGGCCGCATGAACACATCCGTGCACGCAGAGGTCGACCTCGGCCTCGTCTGGCGCAACCGTTTTGCGAGCCTGGGCGCCGCGTTTTACACCCCCTTGCAACCGACCCCACTGCCCTCGCCCACCTGGGTGGGCACCAGTCCTGCTGTCGCTCACCTGATCGGTCTGGACAGGTCGTGGCTTGCTTCGTCAGCCGGGCTGGACGCGTTCACCGGGAATGTGCCGATCACTGGCTCACAACCACTGTCCAGCGTCTACAGCGGCCACCAGTTTGGCCACTGGGCGGGACAGCTCGGCGATGGCCGTGCCATCTTGCTGGGCGAAGTGGACACCCTCAGCGGCCCACAAGAAATCCAGCTCAAAGGCGCAGGACTGACGCCCTACTCCCGCATGGGCGACGGTCGTGCCGTGCTGCGCAGCTCGATCCGGGAATTCCTCTGCAGCGAGGCCATGCACGCGCTTGGCATCCCGACCAGCCGCGCGCTGTGCGTCACCGGTTCGCCCGCACCGGTGCGACGCGAAGAGATCGAAACCGCAGCAGTGGTCACGCGAGTCGCGCCCAGCTTCATCCGCTTCGGGCACTTCGAACACTTCTCGCACAACGGCCAGCACGACCGGCTTCGCACACTGGCCGATTTTGTGATCGACCACTTCTACCCTGCCTGCCGCGAAGCACCGGGCAACCCGTATGCAGCGCTGCTCGAAGCCGTGAGTGCGCGCACAGCCGAGATGGTGGCGCAGTGGCAGGCGGTGGGCTTCTGCCACGGTGTGATGAACACCGACAACATGAGCATCCTGGGCCTGACCATCGACTACGGCCCGTTCCAGTTTCTCGACGCCTTCAACCCCGGCCACATCTGCAACCACAGCGACACCGGCGGACGCTACGCCTACAACCGCCAGCCCAACATCGCCTACTGGAACCTGTTTGCCCTGGGCCAGGCGCTGCTGCCGCTCATGGACGACCAACAGCAGGCGCTGGACGCGCTGGAGCCCTACAAGGCGCTGATGCCGGCCGCGCTGCAACGGCGCATGAACGCCAAGTTCGGCCTGGCCCAGGTGCAGGATGGCGATGCATCGCTGACCGAAGACCTGATGAAACTGATGGCGCAAGACGCGGTGGACTTCACCATTTTCTGGCGCCGTCTGAGCCACGCGGTGTCTGACCAACCGGAGCCTGTGCGCGACCTGTTCCTGCAACGCGAGACTTTCGACGCCTGGTTTGCGCGCTGGCAAAAGCGTTTGAGAGCGCAGCCGGGCTTCGATGCCGCCACCACGCGGCAGCAGATGCTGAGCGTCAACCCCCGGGTGGTGCTGCGCAACCACCTTGGCGAAGTCGCCATCCAGCGCGCGAAACAAGGGGATTTCAGCGAAGTGGCGCGGTTGCAAAACGCGCTGGAGCACCCATTTGAAGACATCGCCGGTCAAGACGACCTGGCCGACTTTCCGCCCGCCTGGGCCAGCCAGATCGAGATCAGCTGCTCGTCATGAAGGAGACCCCCATGAACTTCCCCATCCAGAAAACAGAGGCCGAGTGGCGTGAACTGCTGGCCGCCAAAGGCGCCGAGCCACGCGCCTTCGACGTGACCCGCCACGCCCACACCGAGCGCCCCTACACCGGCAAGTACGAACAAGTCTGGGCCGATGGCAGCTACCACTGCATCTGCTGCGGCAACACCTTGTTTGACGCGAAGACCAAGTTCGACGCCGGCTGCGGCTGGCCCAGCTTCTCGCAAGCCGTGCCGGGCGCCATCACCGAGATCACCGACCGAAGCCACGGCATGGTGCGGGTGGAGACCGTGTGCAGCCAGTGCGGCGCCCACCTGGGCCATGTGTTCGAGGACGGCCCCACCGACACCGGCTTGCGTTACTGCATGAACTCGGCTTCACTGGCGCACTCGCCAAAGAAGGACACGCCATGAAAGCCAACACCATCCTCCAGACCATCGGCAACACGCCCCACGTGCGCGTGCAGCGGCTGTTTGGAGACGCCACACAGCAGGTGTGGATCAAGTCCGAGCGCGGCAACCCGGGCGGCTCCATCAAGGACCGCATTGCCCTGGCCATGGTGGAAGCCGCCGAGCAGACCGGCGCGCTCAAGCCCGGCGGCACCATCGTCGAGCCCACCTCGGGCAACACCGGCATCGGCCTGGCCATGGTGGCCGCGGTCAAGGGCTACAAGATCATTCTCGTCATGCCCGACAGCATGTCGGTGGAGCGACGCCGCCTCATGCTGGCCTACGGCGCCAGCTTCGACCTCACGCCGCGCGAGAAAGGCATGAAAGGCTCGATCGCCCGCGCCGAGGAAATCGTGGCGAGCACCCCCGGCGCCTGGATGCCGCAGCAGTTCAACAACCCGGCCAACGTGGCGGTGCACGTGCAGACCACGGCCGAAGAAATCGCCGCCGACTTTCCCGAAGGTCTGGAGGCCATCATCACCGGCGTGGGCACGGGCGGTCACATCACCGGCGTGGCCCGTGTGCTCAAGGCGCGTTGGCCCCAACTCAAGGTGTACGCGGTGGAGCCGGCCGCCTCGCCCGTCATTTCCGGCGGCGCACCCTCGCCCCACCCCATCCAGGGCATCGGTGCGGGCTTCATCCCCAACAACCTCGACGTGAGCGTGCTCGACGGCGTGATCCAGGTCGAGGCCGAGCCGGCGCGCGAGATGGCCCGCCGCTGCGCGCGCGAAGAAGGCATGCTGGTCGGCATTTCGTCGGGCGCCACGCTCGCCGCCATCGCCCAAAAGCTCCCCGAGCTGCCGGCCAACGCCGTGGTGCTCGGCTTCAATTACGACACGGGAGAGCGCTACCTGTCGGTGGACGGTTTCCTTCCCACCTGATGCCATGAAAAACCTGAACGACATCCGCCTCTCCATGCTCGATCTGGTCGCCGTGCGCGAGGGCGGCACCGTGCGCGACGCGCTGGCGATTGCACTGCGCACCGCACAACACGCCGAGTCGCTCGGCTTCACGCGGTACTGGCTGGCCGAGCACCACAACATGAGCGGCATTGCCTGCTCGGCCACAGCCGTGCTGGTGGGCCACATCGCGGGCGGCACCCGAACGATGCGCGTGGGTTCGGGCGGCGTGATGCTGCCCAACCACGCACCGCTGGTGGTGGCCGAAGCCTTCGGCACGTTGGCCGAGCTCTACCCCGGGCGCATCGACCTGGGCCTGGGCCGCGCGCCCGGCACCGACCCCATGACCATGCGCGCCCTGCGCCGCAACCGCACCGAGAGCGAAGACGACTTTCCGCGCGACGTGGCCGAACTGCAGCACCTGCTGGGCCCGGCGCAACCCGGCCAGCGCGTCATCGCCAACCCGGGGGTGGGCACCAACGTGCCGATCTGGTTGCTCGGCTCCAGCCTGTTCTCGGCGCGCCTGGCGGCCGAGCGCGGACTGCCGTTTGCCTTTGCCTCGCACTTCGCGCCGCGCATGCTGCTGCAAGCGCTCGATGTGTACCGCAGCCATTTCAAGCCCTCTGCGCAACTGGCCCAGCCCTACGTGGTCATCGGCGTGCCGCTGATCGCCGCACCCACCGACGATGAAGCCGAGTTCCTCGCCACCAGCACCTACCAGCGTGTGCTCGGCATCCTCACCGGCCAGCGCGGCCAGTTGCCACCGCCCGTGCAGGGCTTCATGCAGCGCCTGCACCCGCAAGAGCAGGCCGGCATCGCCGATTTCCTGGCCGCAGCCGTGATCGGGGGTCCCGAGACAGTGCACGAAGGCCTGCAATCGCTGGCCCAGGCCACCGAGGCCGACGAATTCATGATCGTGAGCGACCTGTACGACCCGGCGCTGCGCCTGCGCTCGCTGACGATCACGGCCGAAGCGATGGCGGCGCAGCCACGAATGACCGCCAAGGTGGCTTCGCAGGTCGCCTGATCAGAGCGCCCGCGACACCAGCTTTGCCGGGCCGCCGGCAGCGCCCCCCGAGGGGGTGACGCCGCAGGCGGCGCGGGCGGCTCACCCTCTGACCATCTGCATGATCTGTGCCGCGTCCAGCGTGGCGGCCTTCTGCCGGATTTGCGGCAGGTACTGCGTCTGCATCTGCTTGGCCGGACCGAGCAGGCCCTGGAAGCTCTCCCGCAGCAACGCGGTGCTCATGACACGACCGCCCGCGTAGTAACGCTTGGCCACCTGGCCCAGGGCGTAGGTGGTGGCAAAGGAAAACGCCATGCCTGTTGCGGCCCCGCCGATGCCCCCCAGGGTGCGCCCGGCCGCCTTGCCCAGCAAACCACCCAGCAACTTGCGTCCGAACTGCTCCAGGTATTGCGAGGTCAGGCCAACGCCCACCGCCGCGATGAACTCGCGGATGTGGCCCTGGTCGAGCTCCACGCCGTGCGCCTTGCCGATCGCATAGACCATCTTCACCTGCAGCGTAATGATGGCCATGGAAGCCCAGGACTGGGGCAGCAGTTCCAGCGCGCCATTGAGCAGCGCGTAGTTCAGGATCGACTTGTCCAGGTCGGCCCCCGGTGCAACGCTGGCCGCGACCACCGGGCCTGTGGCCATTGCGCCGGCCGCCACCGCACCCGCGGCGGGCACCGCTTTCTCGGCGGCATCCACGATGGCATCCGCCTCGCGCTCGAACGCGGCGGCGGCCGCCGGGTCGAGTTTCAGGTGCGTCTTGAGTTGCGCCAGGAAAGCCCGCTCGGCATCGCTCTGCCGGCCATCCGCATCGCAGACGCACACCGCCATCTCGTAAGCCAGCTGGCGCTGCCCCGGGTCGTCGAGGCTGGCGGAGGCATCGGGCAGCGAGATGCGTTTGAGCAGCACGTCCTGCACCACCCGGGCCAGGGCCTGACCTTCACTGCCGCCCAGTGATGTTGCCAACTGGCGCACGGTGTCGCGCTCGGTGTCGGCCTGGTGGCCATCGGCATAGGCCGCCATGAGGGCAATGGACAGGATGGCGTGCTGGGAATCGAGGGTCATGCGGAGTTTTCCTTGGAAAGAACAACAAGTTGGGTGGAGCCATGTCAGGGCGGAAAAGTTCAGGCGGACAACCGGTGCCGGCACGGGGACAGGGCACACAGCCGATAATCCGCCGATGCGTTTCCTCATCGACTTCTTTCCCATCGCCCTGTTCGTCATCGCCTACAAGATGGCCGACATCTACACCGCCACCGCCGTGCTCATGGCCGCCACGGTGGTGCAGACCGGCATCATCTACGGCATCGACCGCAAACTGCAAACGCTGCAGAAGGTCACCCTGGTGCTCATTCTGGTGTTTGGCGCGCTCACCCTCTTTTTGCAGGATGAGCGCTTCATCAAGTGGAAACCCACGGTGCTTTACGCGAGCAGGGCCATTGTGCTGGCCGCCGCGCTCTGGATCTGGAAGAAAAATTTCCTCAAGCTGCTGCTGGGCAGCCAGCTCAGCCTGCCCGACGGCGTGTGGGCCCGGCTCACCGTGGCATGGATCGGCTACTTCCTGTTCATGGCCGCCATCAACGGCTATGTGGCGGCGTACTACTCCACCGAAGACTGGGTGAACTTCAAGCTCTGGGGCTATGTGTTCCCGGTGGTCTTCATCATCGGGCAGGGCCTGTACATATCGCGCTTCCTCAAAGACGAGCCGGTGGAGAAATCGTGAACGACAGCGCCACGCCCACAGCCACCGCGATCGAGGCGCAACTGCGCGCCGTGCTGGCCCCCACCGAACTCGAAGTGCTGGACGAAAGCGCTGCCCACGCCGGGCATTCGGGCGCCAACGGACTGGGCTTCGGCACCCACTTTCGCGTGCGCATCGCAGCGCCCGGTTTTGCCGGTTTGAGCCGGGTGGCGAAACACCGCCTTGTGTATGATGCGCTGCAAAAATTCACCGACGCGGGCCTGCACGCGTTGGCCATTGAAATCAAGGCCTGACGCGGCTTCCCGGCCTTCCACGGCGCCTTGCTACGTTCTGATACGAGTCTGCTGAACCCCGTCGGCACCCGCAGCTCCAACCCCTTTTCAACCCCGAGGAACACCATGAAATTTTCCCGCTCAGCCCTGACCGTGGCCGTGCTCGTTGCCGCTGCTTTCAGCGCTTCCGCCCAGAAC
>JAJNQE010000022.1 GCA_021154985.1 Hydrogenophaga sp. | reverse complement strand
TCGCCCTGGTCCGCCGCGTCTGCTGCGGGAGCCTCCGCCGCTGGCGTGCCTTTGCTGCGGGCTTGCCGCACCGCCGCCTTGTCGCCCGCACTGGCGAACTTGCTGTATTTGCTGGTCACGCCGACCAACTGGCCGTAGATTTTCGGGTTGGCGGCCATGCATTCCTTTTGTTCCAGGAAGTCGGCTTCACCCGTGAAGTTGCCGATCAAGCCACCGGCTTCGGTGACCAGCAGCGCACCCGCGGCCACGTCCCAGGGGGACAGGCCCATCTCGAAAAATCCGTCGGTGAAGCCCGCGGCCACGTAGGCCAGGTCGAGCGCGGCCGAGCCGGGTCGGCGCACGCCGGCCACGCGGGGCATCACATCGCCGAGCATCTGCAGGTAGGTCTGGAAGGCGTCGCCCGGGCGGAACGGAAAGCCGGTGGACATGAGGCAGTCGCGCAGCGTGGTGCGCTTGGCCACGCGGATGCGGCGGTCGTTCAGGTACGCGCCGCGTCCGCGCGTGGCGCAGAAGAGGTCGTTGCGGGTGGGGTCGTAAATCACGGCCTGTTCGAGCTTGTTGCCCACCATGAGCGCGATGCTCACGCAGTAGACCGGGAAGCCGTGAATGAAGTTGGTGGTGCCGTCCAGCGGGTCGATGATCCAGACGTGGTCTGCGCCGCCGAGCCGTCCTTCGCGTTTGCCCGACTCCTCGGCCCAGATCGCGTGATCGGGGTAGGCGGTGAGCAGGGTGTCGATGATCGCGGCCTCGGCGGCCTGATCAACTTCGGTCACGAAATCGTTGGTCTGCTTGACCGAAACGCGGACCGATTCCACATCCA
Source organism: Hydrogenophaga sp. (assembly GCA_021154985.1). GTDB lineage: Bacteria > Pseudomonadota > Gammaproteobacteria > Burkholderiales > Burkholderiaceae_C > Hydrogenophaga. The sequence continues at coordinate 3,004 of JAJNQE010000022.1, read as the reverse complement.
GTGCGGCGCGGTTGATGATGGTGCCGGCAAGGCGTGCGGCCTTGATGGCCACGTTGAGCATGGGGTGGAGCGTGGACGACATGAATTGTGAACCTCGGCGCGATGCAGGAAGCGGCGCGCAGCAGTGGAAGAGCAGACAGGAACGCCCCGGCGATGCGGGGCGGCGACAATAGGCGCGATTTTACCGTCCCTCCACCCAGTCCCGTATGCGCACCCGTTTTGTACTGATCCAGACCAGCCACGCCGGCAATGTGGGCGGCGTCGCCCGCGCCCTGAAAGTGATGGGTTTTGACGATCTGGTGCTGGTGCAGCCGCGCTGGGCCAACGTGCTGCGGCGCGAGGAAACCATCCAGCGCGCCAGTGGTGCCAACGACGTGCTCGCCAAGACGCGGGTGGTTGAAACGCTCGACGAAGCGCTGGACGGCATGACCCACCTGTGCGCCACGGCCATGACGCCGCGCGACTTCGGCCCGCCCACGCGGGCGCCGCGCGAACACTTTCAGACGTTGCTGGCCACACCCGAGCCGCCCGAGGGCGTGGCCTTTCTGTTCGGCTCCGAGCGCTTCGGCATGCGCAACGAAGACGTGTACCGCTGCCACGTGGCACTCAGCATTCCCACGGCCCCCGATTTCGGCTCGCTCAATCTCGCGGCGGCGGTGCAATTGATTGCCTACGACTGGCGCCAGGCGCTGGGCGGATTTGAAGCGCCAGCGAGCGTGCCCGAGTACCGGCAGGCCGATGCGCAGGCCATCGGCGGCATGTTGACCCACCTGGAGCAGGCGCTGGTGGCCGTGGACTTTCTGGACCCTGCGGCGCCCAAGAAGCTCATGCCGCGCCTGAACCAGCTTTTCAACCGCGCTGCTCCCAGCGAAGAAGAAATCCACATCTTGCGAGGTGTTGCCAAGGCGATGTTGCAGGTGGCTGAGAAGGCCAGGCGCTAGACTGCCGCCATGTTTGCCCGCCTCCGCTCCGACATCCAGTGTGTTCTTGACCGCGATCCCGCTGCGCGCAGCGTGTTTGAGGTCGTCACCTGCTACCCCGGCCTTCACGCGGTCTGGCTGCACCGCCCGGCCCACTGGTGCTGGAACCACGGCTTCAAGTGGATGGGCCGTTTCATCTCGCACGTCGCACGGTTTTTCACCGGCATCGAGATCCACCCCGGCGCCAAGGTGGGCGAGCGCGTGTTCTTTGATCACGCCATGGGTGTGGTGGTGGGTGAAACCGCCGAGATCGGTGATGGCTGCACCATCTATCAGGGCGTGACGCTGGGCGGTACCTCGCTCTACAAGGGCACCAAGCGCCACCCCACGCTGGGCAAAGACGTGGTGGTGAGCGCGGGAGCCAAGGTGCTGGGCGGTTTTGTCGTGGGCGACGGCGCCAAGATCGGCAGCAACGCCGTGGTGATCAAACCCGTACCGGCCGGCGCCACGGCGGTGGGCATTCCTGCCCGCATCATCCCCAGCAAAACCGGCGAGAGCGCCGACGTGACCGACCCGAAATTTCAGGCCTATGGCATCACGCAGGAAGATGACCCGCTGTCACAGGCCATGCGCGGTCTGATCGACAGCACCGCCAGCCAGGAGCACCAGATCGCGTTACTGTGGTGCGCGATTGAAAAGCTCTCGAAGTCATCACGCGATGGTGACTGCGTGCCGAAGGATGCGGCACGCGAAGAGTGTTTTGAAGCCGAGAAGCTGAACCAGCTGATCGGGAAGTGACGGATCAGTGGTGATGCCCGTGCGCGCCATGTGCATGGCCGTGTGAAATTTCCTCGGCCGAAGCCGCTTTCACCTCCATCACCTTCACCGCGAATTTCAGCGTCTGCCCGGCCAGGGGGTGGTTGCCGTCCAGGTGGACCGTGTCGCCCTTGATCTTCATCACGGTGAACACGTGCCGCTGGCCCTGGTCGTCGCTGCCTTCGAGCTGGCCGCCCACTTTCACACCCGGGGGAAAGTCGCGCTTGGGCATGGTGGTCACCAGGCTCTCGTCGCGCACGCCAAAAGCGTCTTCGGGCGGCAGCACGAGCGTGGCGGCGAAGCCCGGCTCCTGGCCTTCCAAGGCCTTCTCAATGCCCGGCAGCGTGTTGCCGTAGCCACCGTGCAAGTACGCGCGCGGCTCCTTGCCGTCTTCGAGCACCTTGCCCTGGGCATCGGTGGCGCGGAAGGTGAGGGTGACGATGGTGTCTTTGGTGATTTTCATTGGGTGTCTCGCAAACAGGTTCAGCGCGCAGGGCGCACGGCGGATTTGGGGCGGAAGGCCTTGCAGACCTCTTCGTTGGTTTCCAGGTAGGGCCCGCCGATGAGGTCGATGCAGTAGGGCACGGCGGCAAAGATGCCGTTGACCTTCTGCGTGCCGTCGGCGTTCTTCAAACCTTCGAGCGTTTCGGCAATCGCCTTGGGCTGGCCTGGCAGGTTCAGGATCAGGCTCTGGTCGCGGATCACGGCCACTTGGCGCGAGAGGATGGCGGTGGGCACAAAGGTCAGGCTGATCTGGCGCATCTGTTCGCCAAAGCCCGGCATCTCCTTGTGCGCCACGGCCAGCGTGGCCTCGGGCGTCACGTCGCGCAGCGCCGGGCCGGTGCCGCCGGTGGTGAGCACCAGCGAGCAGCCCGCGTCGACCAGTTCGATCAGCGTGGCGCTGATGCGCTCCACCTCATCGGGAATCAGACGCGGCTCGAAGGTGATCGGGTTCTTGAGCGCGCGCGTGAGCCATTCCTGCAGCGCAGGCAGGCCCTTGTCTTCGTACACGCCGGTGCTGGCGCGGTCGCTGATGGACACGATGCCGATGCGCACCGGGTCCTGGGGTGGGCGGGTCTGTTCGTTCATGCGGGGTCTTCTTCCGTGGGCGTGTCGGGTTCGTCCGAACCCTGGTTCAGCGCGGCCTTGACGGTCTGGAAAATCTCGCGGTAGGCCTTGCCGTGGCGCACGGCCTCGCCGGGGCGTTCCTTGACGGCCTGCGCGTCCTTGCGCGCCTGGCGGATCAGGGCGCGCAGGTGCTGCACGTC
>JAJNQE010000021.1 GCA_021154985.1 Hydrogenophaga sp. | reverse complement strand
CACATTCTTAAATTGTCGATTTTTGGACCTCATGAATGCCCACCTCAACGTCCCACTACACTGGGCACATGAGCAACGACACATTGGCCGAACGGGACAGCCAGGACACGATCACCGACGGCGTCAGGAAGGCGCTGGAGGAAGACATCCGCCAGGGTCGGCTTCGTCCGGGGGATGCGATGGACGTCAAGGCCGTCTCCGAACGGTTCGCCATCTCCCGAACGCCTGCCAAAGAAGCACTGCTCCAATTGGCTGCTGCTGGCTTGGTCACGTTCGTGCCCAGGCGAGGCGCGGTCGTCAAACGGTTGGAGCCTCGCGAAGTCTTCGGCATGCTGGAGGTGCTGGCGGTCCTGGAGTCAGAGGCCGCCAGGTTGTGCGCTCGCCGCATGGAGCCAGCGCAGAGGCAGGCTTTGTCGGCAACCCAGGGACAAGCAGCGCTGGCCGTGGAACAGGACAACATTGCGGCGTACACGGAACTGAACGTCGCTCTTCACGACCACATCTACAAAGGCGCTGCGAATGCCTACCTTGAAGAGCAGATCGTGCGCATACGGGAACGGCTGGCCGCCTACCGCCCTGTGTCGTTCGAGCGGCCAGGCCGCATGCGTGCGTCGCACCGAGAACATGAGGCGATCGTGAAAGCTATCGTCAATGGCGACGAGCCCGATGCGCACAAAGCCATGTTTGAGCACATCACCGTTGGGGGAACCGCGCAGGCAGAGCTGATGCTGAAATACACATCGGCCGGTGATTGAGCCTCACCCCTCATAGAGCGGCGGCAGCGCAACCACTCGGACCCCGCAAGCGACCATCGCCTCGAGCGCTTCGGCCAGTCGCCGCCTACAGCATCCCGGCAATCGATCCACGAGAACCGATCGACTGAAGCCACAGCCCCCGAACGGGCCAGCGCAGATTCTCCCGAGGGATTCTGACGTTGGCATCAAGCTTGCAAGCCATCTTGGATACAAGATGGAATGCCCATGCGTGGTGCGGATCGCTTCCATCTGGTGCGTCGCCGTTCAATCAACCCGCTGGAGCCCATCCATGAAGACCTTCACCACCGCCGCCCTGTCCACTTCGACCAACCGACGCACGGTGTTGCAGCTCGGCGCAGCAGGCGCGGCCATTGGACTGCTGGGCGCACCGAGCCTGGTGCGCGCACAGGCAGCGACCAAAGTGCGGCTGGGCTACTGGCCTATTGCCGCTGGCCTGCCTTTTTATTCGGCCATCGAACTGGGCTACTTCAAGGAAGCAGGGCTCGACGTGGAGCCGCTCAAGTTTGCTGGCGCCCAACAGGTGATGGAAGCCGTGCTCTCGGGCCGCTCCGATGGCACGGCCAACGGCACCGGCTCGGCCAACATCGCCATTGGCGAACTCGCCCAGCCCGGCACATTCAAGATCTTCTGCTCCAACCCGAGCAACGTGAAGAACGTGCTCGACGAAGTCATCGTGCCGGTGGCCAGCCCCGCCAAGGTCATGGCCGACCTCAAGGGCAAGCGCGTGGCCTCCGGCCCCGGCATCCAGAACGTGACGCTGGCCAAGACGATCCTGGAGCGCGGCGGTGCCACCGGTGCCACCGTGGTGGAGCTGCCCATCGGTCAGCACGTGGCCGCACTCGCCGCGGGTCAGATCGACGGCGCCTACACGCTCGAGCCCACGGGCACCATCGGCCGCATGAACGGCACCAGCCGGGTACTCGAAGCGGGTGTGATTGCGCGGTATGTGCTTGGCGACAACATGGCGCCCTGGTTTGGCGGCTCGGCATCGCTGTCGTCCGACTTCATCAAGAAGAACCCCGAGGCGGCAAAGAAGTTTGTGGCGGCCTATGCCAAAGGTGTGGCCTACGTGCGCAGCAAGCCGGTGGAGGCACGCAAGTACCTCACCGGCTACACACCCATCGAAGGCCCACTGGCAGGTGAAGTGCCGCTGGCCGCCTACACCATGTACAACGAATTCACCCCGGCCGACATCGGCCACTTCCAGAAGTTCTTCGACCTGTTCTCGGAGAAGGGCATTTTCAGCTCGCGCCTCATGGTCGACACCATGATCTACAAAGGCTGAGCGCGATGGAAGCCGCGCAGCACGTGGTCGCCGAAGCGGCCAAGCCCTGGACACCGCCAGCCGCCAACGCGGCCCCGGCGGCTCCCCGCAAAACCGACTGGGGTCGCGCCCTGCCCTTCGTTGGCCCGGTCGTGCTCTTCATCATCTGGGACCTGGCGGTGCGCACCGGCTTCATCAAGCCCATCCTGCTGCCTGCACCGGTCGATGCGATCGGTGCTCTGTTGAGTGGTCTGGCCGGTGGTCCGCTGCTGACCGACTTTGCCGTGACAGTCTGGCGCACCGTGCAGGCATTCCTGATTGCTGCCGTGGTCGGCATGCCGCTGGGCGTGCTGCTGGGCAGCAACGAGAAGGCCTACCGCAGCGTGGAGTTCCTGATCGACTTCTTCCGCTCCACACCTTCGTCGGCGCTCATCCCGCTGTTCCTCATGGTGTTCGGCGTGTCCGACATCAACAAGGTGGCCATCGCCGCGTTCGGCGCGCTGCTGATCGTGATCTTCAACAGCGCCTACGGTGTGATCAACGCACGCAAGCAGCGCGTGATGGCGGCCAAGGTGATGGGTGCCACGCGCTGGCAAGTGTTCAAGGACGTGCTGATCTGGGAAAGCCTGCAACCCAGCTTTGTGGGTCTGCGCTCGGCCGTGTCGATGGCCCTGGTCATCGTGATCGTGGCCGAGATGTTCATCGGCGCCGACAGCGGCCTGGGCAACCGCATCATCAACTCGCAGCAGGTGATGAATGTGAAGGACATGTACGCGTCCATCCTCGCGGCGGGTGCGCTCGGCTATGCGCTGAACGTCCTGTTCCTGGTCGTTGAACGTCGGATCGTGCACTGGAGTGGAAGATGAGCACCGTGTTGAATGCCCCTGTGTTTGCCGACGTGCCGGTGCCTGAATTCAAACCCGGGCCGGCCGGTACACACATCACCATCCGCGGTCTCACCAAGTACTTCGCGGGTTGGCCGCTGTACGAGAACTTCGACCTCGACATCCCCAAGCACAAGATCGTCTCGGTGTTCGGGCCCAACGGCTGCGGCAAGAGCACGCTGATCAACATGATCGCGGGACTGGTGCCGATCGACAGCGGCGAGATCCTGTTCGACGGCAAGAGCCTCAAGGACACCAAGATCGGCTACGTGTTCCAGAACTACCGCGAAGCGATGTTCCCGTGGATGCGCACCATCGACAACATCGCCTACCCGCTCAAGCTCGAAGGCAGGAGCAAGGCCGAGGTGGACCGGCGCATGGCCGAACTGGTGGCCTCGTTCGACGTGAAGTTCGACCTCAACCGCTACCCTTACGAGCTCTCAGGCGGACAGCAGCAGACAGCGTCGATCATGCGGGCGCTGGCGCCCAACCCCGAGGTGCTGTTTCTCGACGAACCCTTCTCCGCGCTCGACTTCGAAATGACGCTGTTCATCCGCGAGAAACTGCAAGAGGTGTTCATGCAGACCGGTACCACCATGGTCCTGGTCTCCCACGACCTGGAAGAAGCCGTGTATCTGGCAGACCAGGTGCTGCTGCTCACCAAGCGCCCGACCAAGGTGGCCGAGATCCTGCCCTACGACGACCCGCGCCCGCGCACCACGGCCACGCTGTCCGAGGCCAGTTTTGTTGCAGCGAAGAAGCGCAGCCTGGAGATTTTCCAGCGAGAGGTGCGCAGATGACCGAGCAACAGACGCTGGCCTATGTCAAGGCCGCTTCGGTGGCTGTGGACCTGCCATTGGGCGATGCACAAGCACAGCGCGTGGCCACCCACCTGCAGCGCACGGCTGCGCTGGCCGCGCTGCTCGACGGCTTTGAGCTGGCACCGCACGACGAGCCGGCTGAGATCTACTGCCCGGCGCCCTTTCAAGCTTCACAACCCTGAGGGCGCGCCATGAACGCCCCCTTGTCCCTGAGTCAGGCCGCGCAGGCGGTGGCGAGTGGCACCCAGAGCGCGGTCGAACTACTGGAAACCTGCATCGCGCGCATCGAAGCCACCGACGGCCGTGTGAATGCCTTCACGAGCACGCGCTTCAACGCCGCCCGTGCACAGGCCGCGCGGGTGGATGCGCAGCGCGCAAGGGGTGAGCCGCTGGGTCCACTGGCGGGTGTGCCCTTCGCGGTCAAGAACCTGTTCGACGTCGCGGGCGAAGTGACACTCGCTGGCTCCAAAGTCAACCGGGCCGACCCGCCGGCCAAAGCCGACGCGGTGCTCGTTCAACGCTTGCAGGACAGCGGTGCGGTGCTGGTCGGCTCGCTCAACATGGACGAATACGCCTACGGCTTCACCACCGAAAACACGCACTTTGGCCCCACGCACAACCCGCACAGGCTCGACTGCTCGGCTGGGGGATCGTCGGGCGGATCGGGCGCAGCAGTGGCGGCGGGCCAGGTACCGTTGACATTGGGGTCGGACACCAACGGCTCGATCCGCGTGCCTTCCTCACTGTGCGGTGTGTGGGGCCTCAAACCCACCTTCGGTCGGCTCTCGCGGCGCGGCAGCTACCCGTTCGTGCACAGCCTCGACCACCTCGGGCCCTTCGCCGACGACCTGCCCGGCCTGGCCCTGGCCTACGACGCCCTGCAGGGCGCCGACCCGCTGGACCCAGGCTGCCACGCCGCCACGGTGCAACCCACGGTGCGCTCGCTGAGCCTGGGCGTCCAGGGCCTTCGCATCGGTGTGCTGGGCGGCTACTTCGCCGAACACACCACCGCGCCCGCCCGCGAGGTGGTCGCTCTCGCCGCGCAGGCGCTGGGAGCCACAGCGACCGTCGAATGGCCGGATGCGGCGCAAGCACGCGCCGCTGCCTTCATCGTAAGCGCCAGCGAGGGCGGTGCCCTGCACCTGCAACGCCTACGCACCCGGGCGGCCGACTTCGAGCCGCTGTCGGTGGACCGCTTCATCTCGGGCGCCCTGCAGCCAGCGGCCTGGTACACGCGCGCACAGCGCTTTCGCCGCGTCTACCGCGACAGGGTCAACACCCTGTTCCGCGACTGGGACGTGTTGATCGCACCCGCCACACCGGTGCCCGCACAGCCCCTGGGCACCGAGTGGGTCGAGATCAACGGCCAGCGCCTGCCCTGCCGCCCCACCATCGGGCTGCTCACGCAACCCATCTCGTTCGCCGGCTGCCCGGTGGTGGCAGCGCCCCTGTGGCCCTCGGGCACTGGCGGTCTGCCCATCGGGGTGCAGCTGATTGCAGCGCCCTGGCGGGAAGACCTGGCTTTGCGCGCCGGCATGGCACTGCACAATGCGGGTCTTGCTCACTGCAAACCCGTGGAGTTCTGAATGGAGACCAACCTGCCCGACGTGCTGGCCGAGGTGACGACTGCCTTTGAGCGCTACGAACAAGCCCTCGTGAGCAACGACGTGGCCGTGCTCGACGAGCTGTTCTGGGACAGCCCGCACACGCTTCGCTACGGCGCCACCGAGAACCTCTACGGCATCAAAGAGATCCGCGCGTTTCGCAACGGCCGGCCCGCTGCCGGCTTGCAACGCACGGTGCTGCGCACGGCCATCACCACGCATGGCCGCGATGCGGCCACCACCAACATCGAATTCCAGCGCGAGGGCAACCCGCGCATCGGCCGCCAGAGCCAGACCTGGGTGAGAATGCCCGAAGGCTGGCGGGTGGTCTCGGCCCATGTGAGCTGGATGGCCTGATGCCCAAGCACGCCGCCTCAGGCCCCACGCGCAACCTGCGCCCAGTCCGTACACGCGCGAGCGCCGTCAAGGTCGCCACCGTAGAGCCGTTTCAGTCGCGCGCCGAAGAGGTGTACCGCCAAGTCAAGCAGGACATTGCCGACTTCCGCCTGGTGCCAGGTGACCGCTTCACCGAACACGAACTGTGCGCGCGGCTGGATGTGTCGCGCACGCCGGTGCGCCAGGCGCTGTTCCGACTGCAGCAAGACGGTCTGGTGGAGGTGATGTTTCGCAGCGGCTGGCGCGTGCTGCCGTTCGACTTCGACAAGTTCGACCAACTCTACGACCTGCGCATGGTGCTGGAGACCGCGGCGGTGCAACGGCTGTGCCTGCAGGAAATGACCGCTTCATCACCCGAGTTGCAGATGCTCAGGGAACGCTGGCTGGTTCCGGTGACCGAACGAAATTCCGATCCGGCCGAAGTGGCCGCGTGGGACGAGGCCTTCCACGAGACCCTGGTGCGTGCGGCTGGCAACGCGGAGCTGGCGCGTGTGCACCACGAGGTGACCGAACGCATCCGCATCATCCGTCGGCTCGACTTTCTGCAGCAGGTGCGCATTGATGCGACCTACGACGAACACGCCAAGATCCTGCGCGCCATCCTCGCGCGCAAGGCCGACCGCGCCGACCTGCTGCTGCGCTCGCACATCCAGACCAGCCAGAGCGAGGTGCGCAAGATCACCTTGCACCAGGTGTACCTGGCGCAGCAGGTCGCGCCAGCGGCCTGAGGCCGAGGTCACACCGCGTCGAGCAACTCCTTCGACGTCGCCGACCAACCCACGATGGCGCCCTGCGCGGTGATCATGGCCAGCGCAGCGGCGTGGAACGCGGGGAAGTAACTGGCCGTGCCGTCTTCCAGCACCAGGCAGTCGTATCCCCGATCATTCGCCTCGCGCAGGGTCGACTGAACACAAACCTCGGTGGTGACGCCCGCCACCACCAGTTGGGTGATGCCGCGGGCCTGCAGCTGCTGCTGCAGGTCGGTGGCGTAAAAAGCCCCCTTGCCGGGCTTGTCGATCACCACCTCGCCGGCCTGCGGGGCCAGCGCAGGCACGATCTGGTTGCCCGGCTCACCGCGCACCAGCACCCGCCCCATGGGGCCCACGTCACCGATGCGCAGGCTGGGCGAGCCACGCAGGCGTTTGGCGGGCGGGCAGTCGCTCAGGTCGGGTGCGTGCGATTCGCGCGTGTGCACCACCAGCCCGCCCATGGCGCGCCACGCCGCCAACACGTTGGCGATGGCCGGTACGATGGCCTGCAGAGGCTCCACGGTGTTGCCGAGCGATTCGCCGAAACCACCAGGCTCCACAAAATCGCGCTGCATGTCGATGATGACCAGCGCGGCATGCGCCGAGTCGAGTTCAAAGTTGAAGGGGCGGGCGGTCACGGTGTTCATGCAGAGACTTCCTCATTCAGCGGTTCACTCTGCGCGGCTTCCTCACCATGACCACCAGCCATGTGGGCACCCAGCAGCTTGCGGTCGGCGCCATCGGCCGGCGTTTCAAACACCAGTTGCCCCCCGCTGATCACCGCCACGCGGTCGGCCAGTTGCATGAGTTCGTCGAGGTCTTCGCTGATCAGCAGCACGGCCGCGCCCCGGTTGCGCGCGGCCACGAGCCGGGCATGGATCTCGGCGGTGGCGGCGAAGTCCAGACCAAAGGTCGGGTTGCTGACCAGCAGCAGCTTCGCCTCACCCGCCAGCTCGCGCGCGAGCACGGCGCGCTGCACGTTGCCGCCCGAGAGTGCCCGGATGGGTGCCGCGATGCCGGGTGTCTTCACGCGGTATTCGTCCACCCAGCGTTGCGCCATGGCACGCAGCCGGGGCCACCGCACGAAGCCAGCCTGGGCCTGCGGCACTTCGTCGAACAGGCGCAGGGCCATGTTTTCCGCGACGCTCATGTCGGGCACGCAGGCGTTGTTCAGCGGCTCCTCGGGCAGGCTGCGCACCTGCAGCACCCGGTTTTGCTGGCGCCGGCCGGCGTAGGGTTCGCCATGCACCGTGACATCGCCACCCAGCCGTGCGCGCTGGCCTGTGAGCGCCTGCATCAGTTCCTTCTGGCCGTTGCCCGACACACCGGCAATGCCCAGGATCTCGCCGGCGCGCACCTGCAGCGTGAGGCCGTTGAGCGCGAGGTCGCCGCGATCGCCCATCACCGTGAGGTCGTCCACCGCCAGCGTCACCTCGGCGTCCAACGGCTGAGCGGTTTTCTCCAGCAAGGCTTTTTCGGCCGCCTGGCCCACCATGGCATGCGCGAGTTCGTCGGGGCTGGTCTGCGCCACGGCCTTGCTCAGCACGAGTTGGCCGCGCCGCAGCACCGACACGTCGTCGGCATAGGCGGTGACCTCGCGGAACTTGTGCGTGATCATGACGATGGAGCAGTCGCCCGCGTGCGCACGCGCTTTCAGCGCACCCAGCACTTCGTCGGCCTCCTGCGGCGTGAGCACCGAGGTGGGTTCGTCCAGGATCAGCAAACGCGGCTTGAGCAGCATTTGCTTGAGGATCTCCAGCTTCTGTTTCTGCCCGGCCGAAAGGTCGATGGGATAAGCGTCAAGGTCGAGCGAAAACGGCGCGCTGGCCATGAAGGCACTGAGCTCGGCGCGTGCGGCTTTCCAGTCGATCACGGCGGGCAGCGCACCGCGCGCCAGCAGCAGGTTTTCGGCCACGGTCATGCCGGGCACCACGGTGAAGTGCTGGTAGACCATGCCGATGCCGAGTTCGCGCGCCACGCTGGGCGAGTGGATGTCCTGCTCGCGGCCATCGATCAGCACCGAGCCTTCGTCGCCCCGGTGGTAGCCCACCACGGCCTTCACAAAGGTGCTCTTGCCGGCGCCGTTTTCACCGAGCAGCGCGTGCACGGTGCCGGGGCGCACGGTGAGCGACACGCCGTCCAGCGCGGTGAAGGCGCCGAAGCGTTTGGTGAGTTGGTAGGTATCGAGTTGCAGCGCGTGCATGGGGTGTCCTTCACAACGACTGCAGGGCTTTGACGATGGCCGCCGTGTCGCTCACCGCACCGAACACACCGCCCTGCATGGGGATCATGTGGAGCGCGGCCTGGTGGTTGCCGGGGTCGGTGGCCCCGGTCGCGTCGGACAGCATCACGCATTCAAACCCCCGGTCGTTGGCTTCGCGCATGGTGGTGTGCACACACACGTCGGTGGTGATGCCGGTGAGGATCAGGTTGCGGATGCCGCGCGTGTGCAGGATCAGTTCCAGATCGGTGGCGTAGAACGAGCCCTTGCCCGGCTTGTCGATCACCGGCTCGCCCGGCAGCGGTGCCAGCTCGGGAATGATCTCCCAGCCGGGTTCACCGCGCACCAGGATGCGACCGCACGGACCCGCGTCGCCAATGCCCGCCCCCATCTGCCGCGAGCGCCAGCGCTTGTTGGTCGGCAGGTCCGAGAGATCAGGCCGGTGGCCTTCACGGGTGTGGATCACGTGCAGACCGGCGGTACGTGCGGCCGCCAGCAAGCGGCCAATGGGTTCGATGGGCGCGCGCGTTAGCGAGAGGTCGTAGCCCATGGTGTCCACGTAGCCGCCCACGCCGCAAAAGTCAATCTGCATGTCGATGATGACCAGCGCGGTGTTGGCCGCGCGCAGGTCACCGTCGAACGGCCAGGCGTAGGGGTGGGCCTGGGCGAACACGGTCACTGGGTACCTTCGCCTTGCAGGCTGCGGTGCGAGCTTGCTTGGGAACGGCCCGGCGCTGCGCTCATGACTTCTCAAGCAGGTTGGGCACGTTGCCCACGAAGGTGCGCGTGGGTGGCTCGAAGCCGCACGAGCGGCCGTCGGTGTGCACCACGTCGGCCTCCCAAGGGAGCTTGAAACGACCGGCCACCATGTCCTGCATGAAGGTGTAGGGACAGTCCTGCGCGCCACCCTTCACCGCCACATAACCCCGGTGGCTGAACTGGTAGGGGTTGTTCTCCACGCCCCAGTGCAGCCGCGCTTCTCGGATCAGGTCGGGCCGGATCTCGGCGCAGATGATTTCGTCGGGCCGGCCGCCTCCCTGCGTGACCACGGTGCCCTCGTGGTCGCACACCATGGCCTCGCCCATGGAGTCAAAACTGCCGTCGCTGCCGCACAGGCACACGCTGGCGGTGGCCATGAGGTTCTGGAAGGCGTTGGCCTGGTTGGTGATCTGCCACGCATGGCGGATGGGCGCGGTGTAGCCGGCGGTGCGCAGCATGAGTTCGGCGCCCTTGTAGGCGCACTCGCGCGCCATCTCGGGGAACATGCCGTCGTGGCAGATGATGAGCGCGAGCTTGACGCCGCGCGGACCCTCGATCACCGGGATGCCCATGTTGCCGGGCTCCCAGGGCTCCACCGGCACCCAGGGGTGGAACTTGCGGTAGTAAAGCTTGAGCACACCCTGGTCGTCAAAGATGATCCCGGTGTTGTACGGGTTGCCGCCAGGGTTGGTTTCCATGATGGAGAAGCAGCCCCAGATGCGGTGCGTGATGCAGGCCTGGCGCATGGCCTCGACTTCCGGGCCGTCCATGCTCACCATGAGCTCGGGCGCGGTGCTCATCGACAGGCCATGCAGCGCGTACTCGGGGAACACGATCAGGTCCATGTGCGCGTAGCCCCGGCGTGCCTTGCCCACCATTTCCACGATCTTCTGCGTCTGCGTGGCCAGCTGTGCCGGCGTCTCCACCACCGGCAGCTGCAGCTGGGCCAGGCCCACCACCACGCCGCCCGGCGACTTGTTCAATCCACTCAATCCATTCATCGTCAATTGCTCCAGTTGTGGAAATGCTTCAACGCTGCACACCCAGCTCGCTCGGTGCGCCGCGCAGCACACGCTGCGGCGCGCAGGTGACCACGAGGATGACCAGCGTCATCACATAAGGCACGGCGTTGAAGAGGTAGTAATAGCCCGTGACACCGACCGACTGCAACGCAGGGCCCAGCGCGCCTGCGCCGCCGAACAGCAGCGCAGCCCACAGGCAGGCCATGGGCCGCCAGCGCGCAAAGATCACCAGCGCCACTGCAATGAGGCCCTGGCCGCTGGAGAGGCCTTCGTTCCAGCTGCCGGGGTAGTAGAGCGAGAGCGACGCGCCCCCCAGGCCGGCGATGGCGCCACCCACGGTGGTGGCCAGCGTGCGCACCCAGGTGACCGAAGTACCGAGCGCCCGCGCGGCGTCGGACGAATCGCCCACCATGCGCACCAGCATGCCCCAGCGCGTGTTGGCAAAGGCCCAGGCCATGAGCAGCGCCAGCACCATACCGATGGGGAACAGCGCGTTGATGTTGAGCGCGGCACGCACCTGCGGAGAATCGCTCCAGTTGCCCAGCGGGAGCGAGCCCAGCGTGGGCGCCTGCGGCTGGATCAGCGGCTTGCCGAGGTAGAAGGCCAGGCCGATGCCCAGCATCATCACGCCGATGCCCATGGCGATGTCGTTGACGCGCTTCATGGAACACGCCAGACCGTGCAAGAGCGCCAGCAGCGCGCCGCTGGCGGAGCCGGCGAGCACGCCGAGCCAGGCCGAACCGCTCCAGTACGCCACGCCGAACGCGCTCATGGCCGAGAACACCAGCACACCTTCCAGCCCGAGGTTGATGCGGCCCGACTTCTCGGTGAGGCACTCGCCCAGGCTCACAAACAGGAACGGCGTGCCCACCCGGATGGCACCGCCCAGAATGGCCAGCAACACCGCACCGATCGCGTCCACGTCCATCAGGCGACTCCTTTACTTGAAGCGGGCTGGGCCGGCGCCAGCGTGAACGCGGTCCAGCGGATGCGTCCACGCGCGGCTTCGGCCGAGAGAATGAGCACAAACACGAAGCCCAGCAGCACCTGCACAGAGGCATCGGGCAAGCCCAGGCGGCGCTGCAGCAAGCTGCCCGCCGCACCAAATCCGCCCAGCACGATGGCCACCGGGATGATGGCCAGCGGATGGTGGCGCGCGGCGAAGCTCACCAGGATACCGGTGTACCCCAACCCGGCAATCACCGAGGCATTGGCCGCCGTGTGCACGGCTGCAATCTCGATCCCGCCTGCCAAACCCGCCGCCGCGCCGCCGAGCGCGCAGGCCGTGATGACCAGCCTGCCCGCGGGCAAACCGACCAGGCCTGCAGCACGCACATTGCCGCCCACCACGCGGGTGGCAAACCCGTGCGTGGTCTGGCCCAGCCAGACGGCGGCCAGAACGCAACACAGCACGCCCCAGACCAGGCCCCAATGCACGTCATAGCTGCCGATGGGGCCGATCAGCAGGCCTTCCTGCAGCGCGAAGGTCGAGGGCTTGTTCAGGCTGGCCGGGTCGCGCATGGGCCCCTCAACCAGGTGCTTGAACACATTGACCGCCACATAGGCCAACAGCAGGCTGCTGATGGTTTCGTTCACGCCCCGGTATTGGCGCAACCAACCCGCCAACGCGATCCACGCAGCACCGCCGAGCGCAGCGGCCAGCATCAGGCTGGTGGTGCCGACCACACCTGCAGGCACAGCCCAGACATAGGGAAGACCGGCACAGGCCAACGCCCCGACGATGAGCGCACCTTCGCCACCAATGATCGTGAGACCGGCTCGCGCGGGCAGGGCCACGCACAGCGCAGTGAGCATCAAGGGCGCGGCGCGTTGCAAGGTGTTCTGCAACGAGAACGCATCACCGAAGGCGCCGAAGAACAGCAGCCGCCAGACCTCCAGCGGATCGAACCCCGCCAGCGCCACGAACAGGCCGAACAACAGCAAGGCACCCGCGATGGCGAGCACCGGCAGCAGCACGGCCTCTGCGGTGTCGGTGAAACGGCTCGTCATGGCAGGGCCAGCGGGACGTGGTTCGTCAGACTTTGCCAACCACCCCTTCGACCAGGTAGTTCATCGACTCCAGCTCGATCGCGGTTTGCTTGAAGACCTTGCCCTTGGGCACCACCACCTTGCCGGTGTTGTCCTTGACCTCGCCAGCGAAGATGTCGAAATCGCCCTTGAGCATGCGGGCCTTGATCGCGTCGGCCTGCTTGCGCGCCGGCTCGCTCACGGCGGGACCGTAGGCCGAGGTTTTCACGAAGCCGTCGCGCAGCCCACCGCGCACAAAGTTGGGATGCGGCTTGCCGGTGCGGGCAGCGTCGATCATGGTGGTCACTGGCGTCACCCAGTTCCACTCGGCACCGGTCAAGTAGGCCTGGGGGGTCAGCTTCGACTGATCGGCGTGGTACCCGCAGACCATCTTGCCGCGGCGCGCAGCGGTCTCCACAATCACCTTGGGTGAGTCCACGTGCATGGTGAACACATCCACGCCCTGGTCGGCCAGGCTGCTGGTGGCTTCGGCCTCTTTCACCGGCAGCGACCAGTCTCCCGTGAAGATCACGGTGGTGGTGATGCTCGGATCCACCGAACGCGCGCCCATGGTGAAAGCGTTGATGTTGCGCAGCACCTGGGGAATGGGTTTGGCGGCGATGAAGCCGAGCTTCTTGCTCTTGCTCATGTGGCCCGCCACCACACCATTGAGGTACTGGGCCTCCTCGATATAGCCGAAGTAGCTCGCCGCATTGGCCGGGTGTTTGCCGGCGGTCCACAGGCCGCCACAGTGAGCAAAGCGAACCTTGGGATTCTTCGGGGCCACCGCCAAGATGTGCGGATCGAAGTAGCCGAACGACGTGGGGAACAGCAGCGTGGCGCCGTCCTGCGAAATCATGCCCTGCATGCTGCGCTGCACGGCCTGCGTCTCGGGCACGCTCTCCTCTTCCACCACCTTCACACCGGGCATCTTTTTGAGCACAGCGGCCGATTCGGCGTGGGCCTGGTTGTAGCCGTAGTCGTCGCGCGGACCCACGTACAGGAAGCCCACAGTGATGGGCGCTTGCGCGTGCGCCGCCATTGGCAAGCCGCTCAGCACGAGCCCGGCGCCCATGGCGCCCGAGCCCAGAATCCAGTCGCGACGATTCCACATTGCCTTGTCCATGATGGGCCTCTTTTCAATTCCGTTGGTTGGTGGTCGGTGGTCCTGGGCGGGATGGCTTCTGAATTAACACCATCTTGTATTCAAGACGATGCACTTAAAGCAATCGACGTGCCACCGATCAATCTGGCCCGCCCTCGCTCGTCTTTTCACGGGCGTCGTGTTTCCAGAAAACAGGTATCGCGGAGTCGCAGGCTGAAGCTGGCGACCGCCCGTCGGGCACAGGCGCAGTGCGCCGGGCACGCACGCGCCCATGCGAGGTGCATGAGCCGCACCACACACAGCCTCACGGACCACCTGGGTGCCCGCGCGACCGGCATCGGGAACCTTAGCGCCATGGCACACGCCTTGCAGCAAAGCCCCTGCAACGCACATTCCCGCAATGCACCAACAGGAGCCACCATGATCCTCTTGAACCCCCGCCGCCGTCGATTGATGCAAGCCGTGACCTTCACCGCGCTCGCACCTGCCCTGATCTCGCGCGCCGCCAGCTACCCTGGCAAGCCAGTGCGTCTGGTGATTCCTTTCCCGGCCGGCGGCGCGACCGACTACGCGGCACGCGCGGTGGGTCAGGCTCTCGCCGAACGCTGGAACCAGCCTGTGGTCTTCGACAACAGATCGGGCGCGGGCTCCACCATCGGCACGCAGATCGGGGCCAAGAGCGCGCCCGACGGCTACACCATCGTCATGGGCATCCCGGCAGGTGTGAGCATCGCTCCGCACATTTACCCCAATCTGGGCTACGACCCCCTGACCGACCTGATCCCCATCACCGGCTTTGCCAGTTCACCTTTGGTGGTGCTGGTGCCCACCGATTCGCCTTTCAAGACGCTGAGCGATCTGCTGGCGTTTGCCAAGGCCAACCCTGGCAAGCTCTCGTATGCATCCAACGGTGCTGGCTCGCTGCCGCACCTCACCACCGAATGGTTGTTGTCACAGGCCAAGGTGCAGGTGATGCACGTGCCGTACCGCGGCAGTGCGCAGGCTCTGCCCGACCTGGTGGCCGGACGCACCAATTTCATGATCGACATCATCGTGTCGGGTCTTCCGCTGGTGGAAGGAGGCAAGCTGCGCGCACTGGCAGTCACCGGTCCGCAACGAACCACTCTGCTGGCCGATGTGCCTACAGTGGCGCAGAGCGGGTTCCCGGGCTTCGCGGTGGACCAGTGGTATGGTTTTTTTGCCCCCGTGGGCACGCCCACCGAAATCGTGCAGCAGGTGGCACAAGACGTGAAGGTGGTGACAGAGTCAACCCGTCTGCGTGGCCTCATGTGGCAGCGGGGCGCCGAGGTGAATTACCTCAGTGGTCCGGCGTTTGCCAGCATGGTGCAAAAGGACTGGCAGCGCTGGAAGACGGTGGCCGCATCCACCGGCGCGAGGGCTCAGTAAGCCGAGTTCGGTTTTGGCCCCATTTCATGACTCCGAGAGCCTCGTCTCGGTACGCATCTTGTGCGCCTCCCCTTGGCCCATGCTTCGCGGCACAGGTCGATCTACCCTTGAAGGTGTGGTATCTGCGTGGGCAGCGTCAGGGAAAAGAATGGAACGAGGAGATCGCCAAGTTGCCCAATGGTCTTGATGCCACCCTTCGGCTTCTCTGACGGCACAGACATCGTCACAAGCCTCGACACCAACAAAAAAGCCCTCGTTTCCGAGGGCTTCAGTGACAAGCAAGTGCTTGATTTGGTTGGTTGCGCGGGCAAGATTTGAACTTGCGACCTTTGGGTTATGAGCCCAACGAGCTACCAGGCTGCTCCACCGCGCGTCAAGCCTTTGATTCTATCACGCTTTGTCAGCGTCTGCGGCCGGCGCAGCATCTTCTGCGCGGTCGACCAACTCGACGAGTGCCATCGGGGCGTTGTCGCCCACGCGGTAACCCATCTTCAGGATGCGGGTGTAGCCACCGGGACGAGCGGCAAAGCGCGGGCCCAATTCGTTGAACAGCTTCACAACCACATCACGGTCGCGCAGGCGGTCAAATGCCAAGCGGCGGTTGGCCACAGTGGCCACTTTGGCCAACGTGATCATGGGTTCCACCACGCGGCGCAGCTCTTTGGCCTTGGGCACCGTGGTCTTGATGGCTTCGTGCGTGAGCAGCGAGTTCATCATGTTGCGAAGCATCGCCAAGCGGTGCTCGCTGGTGCGGTTGAGTTTTCTAAGTCCGTGTCCGTGACGCATTTTTCATCCTTTCAGTTGTTTTGCCCGCAGCCGTGTCAGGTACTGCGGGTTCGTCCGTGGCCGGCTTGCGCCAGCTTGCGGAATTTCAGTGCTTGTCCAAACCAGCCGGTGGCCAGTTTTCAAGCTTCATGCCCAAGGTCAGACCGCGCGAAGCGAGCACTTCCTTGATTTCATTGAGCGACTTGCGACCCAGGTTGGGGGTCTTGAGCAGCTCGTTCTCGGTGCGCTGGATCAGGTCACCGATGTAGTAGATGTTTTCGGCCTTCAGGCAGTTGGCCGAACGCACCGTGAGTTCGAGTTCGTCGACAGGGCGCAGCAGGATCGGATCGAACTGCTGCGAGCTGCGCTGCGCGGGTGCTTCGAAGTTGAGTTCGGCGCCTTCGAGCTGCGCGAACACAGCCAGTTGTTCAACCAGAATCTTGGCCGATGCGCGAACCGCTTCCTCAGGACCAATGGAGCCGTTGGTCTCGATTTCGAGAACCAGTTTGTCCAGATCGGTGCGCTGCTCAACGCGGGCGCTCTCAACCGTGTAGCTCACGCGCTTGACGGGCGAGAACGAAGCGTCCAGCACGATGCGGCCGATGGAGCGGGCTTGGTCGTCGTTGCGACGCAGGCTGCCCGGCACATATCCGCGGCCTTTTTCGACCTTGATCTGCATGTCGAGCTTGGCGCCGGCGGACAGCGTGGCAATCACGTGGCCGGGATTCACGATTTCGACGTCATGCGGGGTCTGGATGTCGGCGGCGGTCACAAGACCTTCACCGTCTTTGCGCAGGCTCAACGTGACTTCGTCGCGGTTGTGGAGCTTGAACACCACGCCCTTGAGGTTCAAGAGCATGTTGACCACGTCTTCTTGAACGCCGTCGATCGAAGAGTACTCGTGCACCACACCAGCGATGGTGACTTCGGTCGGCGCGTGGCCGGTCATGGAAGACAGCAAAACCCGGCGCAACGCGTTGCCCAGTGTGTGACCATAACCGCGCTCGAACGGCTCCAGCGTGACTTTGGCTTTGTTGGCCGAGACTTGCTCGACGTTGATGGTTTTGGGCTTCAGCAGATTGTTCAGCATTCAAACTTCCTTCAGTACCCTCGGCTCGTTACACCGATAAGGCAGATGGAGCATGGCCCGGCCGCGCCCGCAAGGGCGCCTGCCGGGAACGAAATTAACGGGAATACAGTTCGACGATCAACGATTCGTTGACGTCAGAGGCGAACTCGTCGCGGTCCGGCGACTTCTTGAACACGCCTTCAACCTTCTCCACCGACACGTCCACCCAAGCGGGAAAACCGATCTGCTTGGCCAGTTCCATGGCTTCGAGCACACGGCCCTGCTTTTTCGATTTCTCGCGAACGGCGATGACGTCACCCGCCTTGACGGAGTACGAAGGGATGTTGACCGACTTGCCATTCACCAGGATCGCTTTGTGCGAGACGATCTGACGGGCTTCGGCTCGGGTGGAGGCGAATCCCATACGGAACACGACGTTGTCCAGACGAGCTTCCAGCAGGAACAACAGGTTCGCGCCGGTGTTGCCGCGACGGCGATCAGCCTCTGCGAAGTAGCGGCGGAACTGGCGCTCGAGCACGCCGTAGGTGCGCTTGACTTTCTGCTTCTCGCGCAATTGCACGCCGAAGTCGGATGTGCGCTGACCCGAAGTACGACCGTGCTGGCCGGGCTTGGAGTCGAATTTGGCCTTGTCGCTGATCGAGCGGCGAGCACTCTTGAGCAACAGGTCGGAGCCTTCACGGCGGGAAAGTTTGGCCTTGGGGCCGAGGTAACGTGCCACGTTGATGTCCTTGTGTTTCTGCCGCAACCCACATCAAACGATGTCGTTGCGGGAGCCACTCCTTGAATGAAGTGGCGGTGGGCTTAGCAAAAAATGCCACCGCAGGCGACTGCGGTGGCGCTCGAAAAAGCCTTCCATTGTACCGCGAGAGCGGTACCGCCTCAAATGCGACGGCGCTTCTGAGGGCGGCAGCCGTTGTGAGGCACTGGCGTCACGTCGGCAATGGAATTGATGCGGATGCCGAGGGCGCCGAGGGCGCGCACCGACGATTCGCGACCAGGACCGGGGCCCTTGATTTCGACGTCCAGGTTCTTGATGCCCTGCTCGATTGCAGCACGACCGGCCACTTCCGAAGCCACCTGGGCTGCGAAAGGCGTGGATTTGCGCGAGCCCTTGAAGCCCTGGCCACCGGATGATGCCCAAGACAGCGCATTGCCCTGGCGATCGGTGATCGTGATGATGGTGTTGTTGAACGAAGCGTGCACGTGCGCGATGCCGTCAGCAATGTTCTTGCGGACTTTCTTGCGGACGCGTGCGGATGCGCTGGAGGAGGGTGACTTGGCCATGGGAATCCTTCGAACCGATTACTTCTTCAGCGACTGGGCTGCCTTGCGGGGACCTTTGCGCGTGCGCGCGTTGGTCTTCGTGCGCTGACCGCGCAGCGGCAGGCCACGGCGATGACGGAAACCGCGGTAGCAGCCAATGTCCATCAATCGCTTGATGTTCATGGTCGTCTCACGGCGCAGATCACCCTCGATCGTGAACGTGCCGACCTGATCGCGAACCTTTTCGAGTTCAGCGTCGCTCAGATCTTTGATCTTCTTGGTGTAGTCGATGCCGCACGCTTCGCAGATCTTGCGAGCGCGGGTGCGACCAATACCGAAAATTGCCGTCAAGCCGATTTCAGCGTGCTTGTGCGGCGGAATGTTGATGCCTGCAATACGAGCCATGATGGTCCTCTAAACTTCAATCAGCCTTGACGCTGCTTATGACGCGGATCGGTGCAAATGACTCGCACAACACCGTGCCGCTTGATGATCTTGCAGTTGCGGCACATTTTTTTGACCGAAGCCGAAACTCTCATAGTCTTCTCCTAGATATTCCAAAAAATATTCAACAACCAACCACTCACTTCGAACGGAACACAATCCGCGCTCGGGTGAGGTCGTAGGGCGTGAGCTCTACTTTG
Source organism: Hydrogenophaga sp. (assembly GCA_021154985.1). GTDB lineage: Bacteria > Pseudomonadota > Gammaproteobacteria > Burkholderiales > Burkholderiaceae_C > Hydrogenophaga. The sequence continues at coordinate 29,064 of JAJNQE010000021.1, read as the reverse complement.
ACTTTGTCGCCCGGCAGGATGCGGATGTAATGCATCCTCATCTTGCCGCTGATGTGCCCCAGCACGACATGACCGTTTTCGAGCTTGACCCTGAAGGTCGCGTTGGGAAGGTTTTCAACCACCTCGCCCTGCATCTCGATCACGTCGTCCTTGGACATACAACCCACTCAACTACCGGGTGAGGTCTTGAAGTTGGCCTTTTTCAGCAGCGAGTCGTACTGCTGCGACATCATGTAATTCTGAACCTGTGCCATGAAATCCATGGTCACCACCACAATGATCAGCAGCGAAGTCCCACCGAAGTAAAACGGCACGTTGTACTTGAGGATCAGGAACTCGGGCAGCAAGCACACCGCAGTGATGTAAACGGCGCCGGCCAAGGTGAGCCTGAGCAGGATCTTGTCGATGTAGCGGGCGGTCTGGTCGCCTGGACGAATACCCGGAATGAACGCACCGCTCTTTTTCAGGTTGTCGGCCGTCTCACGGCTGTTGAATACCAGCGCCGTGTAGAAGAAACAGAAAAAGATGATGGCGGCTGCATACAAGGCGACGTAGATCGGCTGCCCCGGAGACAGCGCTGAAGCGATGTCTCGCAACCAGCGCGTGGAGTCTCCCGTGCTCACCCAGCTCACGACCGTGGTCGGCAGCAGGATGATGGACGATGCAAAGATCGGAGGAATCACGCCCGCCATGTTTAGCTTCAGGGGCAGGTGCGACGACTGGCCGCCATACACCTTGTTGCCCACCTGGCGGCGTGCGTAGTTCACCAAAATCTTGCGCTGGCCACGTTCGACGAACACCACAAAGTAAGTCACCAGGACCACCAAAGCGATGATGAAGATGGCCACCAGAATGTTCATCGCCCCGGTGCGCACCAGCTCCAGCAACCCGGCCACCGCACTGGGAAGTCCTGCAGCAATGCCCGCGAAAATGAGGATCGAGATACCGTTGCCCAAACCACGCTCGGTGATCTGCTCACCCAGCCACATCAGGAACATCGTGCCAGCCACCAAACTCACCACAGCGGTGAGGCGGAAGCCCATGCCCGGATCAATCACCAGTCCGGCCTGGCCCTCCAGCGCGAGCGCAATGCCCATCGACTGAAAGATCGCCAGCGCGAGCGTGCCGTAGCGCGTGTACTGCGTGATCTTGCGACGTCCCGCTTCGCCCTCTTTCTTCAACTGCTCGAACGTGGGCACCACGTAGGTCATGAGCTGCATGATGATCGACGCCGAGATGTACGGCATGATCCCCAGCGCAAACACCGCGAACCGCGACAGCGATCCGCCCGAGAACATGTTGAAGAGGCTCAAGATGCCGCCCGCCTGCCCCTTGAACAGCTGTTCAAGTTGCGCGGGGTCAATACCCGGCACCGGGATGTGCGCGCCAATGCGATACACCACCAGAGCGAGCAGCAAGAAAACCAGCCGGCGACGCAAGTCGCCGTATTTGCCGGTTTTGGCCAGAGACGTGGATCCAGTTGCCACAGGTCGGTTCCGTCGGGTTCCGGTCAGGCGATCGTGCCGCCAGCGGCTTCGATCACGGCTTTGGCGCCAGCGGTCGCCGTTACGTCCTTGAAGGACACGGCACGTGTGAGTTCACCCGTTTTGATGACCTTGACGCGCTTGGCCAGGTGAGGCACGAGGCCCGCCTGCTTCAGCACGAGCATGTCCACATCGGCAACATTGAGTGCGTTGATGTCGGTCAGCGTGACTTCAGCGTTGAACTGCAGTTGGGCCGACTTGAAGCCGCGCTTGGGCAGACGGCGCTGCAGAGGCATTTGACCGCCTTCGAAGCCGACCTTGTGGTAGCCGCCCGAACGGGACTTCTGGCCCTTGTGACCACGACCTGCGGTCTTGCCCAGGCCGGAACCGATGCCGCGACCGACGCGGCGCTTGGCGTGCTTGGCGCCTTCAGAGGGCTTGATGGTGTTGAGTTGCATGTCCGTGACTCCGATCGGAGTACTTTGACCAGGTAGCTGATCTTGTTGATCATGCCGCGCACGGCAGGCGTGTCCTGCAGCTCGCTGGTGCTGTTGAGTTTGCGCAAGCCCAGGCCGCGCACGGTGTCGCGGTGGGATTGCTTGGTTCCGATGGGGCTGCGCACCAGCTGAACCTTGACAGTGTTTTGAGTGGTCATGATCGCTCCAATCAACCCAGGATGTCTTCAACGGACTTGCCACGCTTGGCAGCCACGTCGGACGGGGTGGTTGAATTCTTCAGGGCGTCCAGCGTGGCACGCACCAGGTTGTAGGGATTGCTCGAGCCGTGGCTCTTGGCCACGACGTCGGTGATGCCGAGCACTTCAAACACAGCGCGCATCGGGCCACCGGCGATGATGCCGGTACCTTTGGACGCGGGCAGCATCATGACGTTGGAAGCGCCGTGTTCGCCGTGCACGCTGTGGTGCAGGGAACCGTTCTTGAGCGAGACCTTGATCATGTTGCGACGGGCCGCTTCCATGGCCTTTTGCACGGCCACCGGCACTTCACGCGCCTTGCCCTTGCCCATGCCCACGCGGCCATCGCCGTCGCCGACGACGGTCAATGCTGCGAAACCGAGAATGCGACCGCCCTTGACCACCTTGGTCACGCGGTTGATCGCGATCATCTTTTCGCGCAAACCGTCTTCGTTCGCTTCGTTCTTGATGTTTGCCGTAAATTTAGCCATTTTGTGGTTTCCGTTTGATCAGAACTGCAGGCCGGCTTCGCGGGCGGCGTCTGCCAGGGCTTTCACCCGACCGTGGTAGGCAAAACCGGAGCGGTCGAAAGCCACCTTTTCAATGCCGGCGGCCTTGGCCTTTTCGGCGATACGCTTGCCGATCAGGGCCGCAGCAGAAGCGTTGCCACCTTTGCCGGCGCCACCGATCTGGGCACGCACTTCAGCTTCGGCCGTGGAGGCTGAGGCCAGCACTTTGGCGCCGTCGTCGGAAATGACACTGGCGTAGATGTGCAGGTTGGTGCGGTTCACCGTCAGGCGCACGGCGCCTTGTTGCGCAATGCGGATGCGCGTTTGGCGGGCGCGGCGCAGACGTTGCTCTTTTTTGGTCAACATGATCCTGATCCTTATTTCTTCTTGGTTTCCTTGATCACGACCTTCTCATCCGCGTAGCGGATACCCTTGCCCTTGTAGGGCTCGGGTGGGCGCACAGCCCGGACTTCGGAAGCGACCTGACCAACACGCTGACGGTCCGAACCCTTGATCAGGATTTCGGTCGGCGTCGGCGTTTCCACCTTGATACCGGCAGGCATGTCCATCACCACCGGGTGGGAGTAACCCACCGTCAGGTTCAGCTTGGTGCCTTGTGCCTGGGCCTTGTAGCCCACGCCCAGCAGCGTGAGCTTCTTCTCGAAGCCCTTGCTGACGCCGTTGACCATGTTGTTGACCAGCTGACGCATGGTGCCCGACATGGCGTTGGCTTCGCGGGACTCGTTCGCGGGAACGAAGGTCAGCGTGCCGTTGTTGCTTTCAACCTTGACCAGCGCGTTTTGCGCCAGCGCCAGTGCACCCAGGGTGCCCTTGATGTTGATCAGGTCGTCTTTGACGGCGATCTCGACCCCAGCGGGGATGGAGACCGGCAGTTTTCCAATACGTGACATTAATTGCTCCTCAATGCCCGCATCAGGCGACGTAACACAGGACTTCGCCGCCGACACCGGTGGCGCGAGCCTTGCGATCGGTCATCACACCCTGCGGCGTGGTGACGATGGCCACGCCCAGACCGTTCTGGACCTGGGGAATGGCGTTGCGGCCGCGGTAAACACGCAGGCCAGGACGGCTCACGCGCTCGATGCGTTCGATCACGGGACGGCCAGCGTAGTACTTCAAGGCGATTTCGAGTTCGCTCTTGCCGTCGTTGTTCTTGACCTGGAATCCGTCGATATAGCCCTCGTCCTTCAGGACCTGGGCAATCGCGGCTTTGACCTTGGAGGCCGGCATCGACACGGTGGACTTCTCGACCATCTGCGCGTTGCGGATGCGGGTCAACATGTCGGCGATAGGATCACTCATGCTCATTTGTGGTTCTCCTAGGGCTTACCAGCTGGCTTTGGTGATGCCGGGGATTTCTCCGGCAAACGCCATTTCACGGACCTTGGCGCGAGCCAGGCCGAAGTGGGCGAAGGTGCCACGCGGACGACCGGTGATCTCGCAGCGGTTGCGCTGGCGGGTCGGGTTCGAGTTGCGGGGCAGCTTCTGCAGACCCAGGCGGGCCGCATCGCGCTCTTCGTCGGACTTTTTGACGTCGCTGGCGACGGCTTTGAGTTCGTTGTATTTCTTGGCGAACTTGGCGGCGAGTTTCTCGCGCTTGAGTTCACGTTGCAGTAGTGCTTGTTTAGCCACGCGCCACCTCAGTTCTTGAACGGGAAACGGAAACCAGCCAGAAGAGCCTTGCACTCTTCATCGTTCTTGGCGGTCGTCGTGATGCTGATGTTGAGACCGCGCAAGGCATCAACCTTGTCGTACTCGATCTCAGGGAAGATGATCTGTTCTTTGACGCCGACGTTGTAGTTGCCACGGCCGTCGAACGAACGACCGGAGATACCACGGAAGTCGCGCACGCGGGGCAATGCCACGGTGACGAAGCGGTCCAGGAACTCGTACATCTTGGCGCCGCGCAGGGTCACCATGCAGCCGATGGCTTGTTGTTCGCGGATCTTGAAACCGGCGATGGCCTTGCGGGCCTTGGTGACCACAGGCTTCTGGCCAGCGATCTTGGTCAGGTCGCCCACGGCGTTGTCCATGACCTTCTTGTCGGCAACGGCTTCGCTCACACCCATGTTCAGCGTGATCTTGGTGATGCGGGGCACCTCCATGATCGACTTGTAGCCGAATTTCTCGACCAGGCTGGGCGCGATGGTGTCGCGGAAAATGTCTTGCAAACGTGCCATGGTCATGCCGCCTTGATTTCTTCGCCGCTGGACTTGAAGACGCGCACTTTCTTGCCGTCAGCCAGGAGCTTGATGCCCACGCGATCTGCCTTGCCCGTGGCGCCATTGAAGATGGCGATGTTGGACTGGTGGATGGGCATGGTTTTTTCGATGATGCCGCCGGTCACACCCTTCATGGGGTTCGGCTTGGCATGCTTCTTGACGATGTTCACGCCCTCGACGACCAGCTTGCTATCGTCGGCGCGAAGCACGACCTTGCCGCGCTTGCCCTTGTCGCGTCCTGCGATCACGATGACTTCGTCACCACTGCGAATCTTGTTCATGATGATTCCTCAGAGAACCTCGGGCGCCAGCGACACGATCTTCATGAACTTCTCGGTGCGCAGCTCGCGCGTCACCGGTCCGAAGATGCGGGTGCCGATGGGCTCCAGCTTGGCGTTGAGCAACACTGCTGCGTTGCCGTCGAATTTGATGAGGGCGCCGTCCTGACGACGGATGCCCTTGGCGGTGCGAACCACCACAGCGTTGTACACCTCGCCTTTTTTGACGCGGCCACGGGGCGCTGCTTCTTTGATGGTGACCTTGATGACGTCGCCCACGCTGGCGTAACGCCGCTTGGAGCCGCCGAGCACCTTGATGCACATCACGGACTTGGCACCCGTGTTGTCGGCAACATCGAGTCGAGATTGCGTTTGGATCATTTGATTTAAGTCCCAACTTGAATCCCCCCAGCCACCACGGCCGGGAGTGATCAGTCTTGGGCCCGCCGTCGAGAGCCAAAGCGGCCTGGGCCAGCTTCAACTCTGTCCGAATGGGCAGATTGCCTCGCTTTTTTGAGCGAAGCCGCGCAGTATCACATGGTTTCAGCGGTCTGTCAACGCAGTCGTCCGCAAAAATTCCTGATTTGCGCTGTGCACCGGCAAATACCGGGCGCACAGGTCCAGAAATGGGGGCAGCGCAGGGTCGGCGCCCAGCTCCTGCAGAAGAATTTCAGCCACCGCAGGCGCCATCCGGGCCGCCTGAGCCGCGTCCAGGAACAGGATCCGCGAGCGCCGGGCGAGCACATCTTCCACCGTTTGGGCGTGTTCGAAACGCGCGGCGTAACGCACCATGGCTTCGGTCAGACCAGCGCCCAGGAGCACGTCTTTTCCGGGGCAATTGTTGACTTGCGGGCTCTCGGAACCATAGAGGTGCAGACCGGGCGCTGCGTGCAGCGGCGTCGCCGGGCTGGCCACGGCAGCCCCCTTGAGCACATGCGACGCGCTCTGGCCGCCGGCGCGCCTGGGGAGCAACCGGCTCGCAAAGCAGCGTTCCAGCACATCCTCGGCCATGGCCCGGTAGGTGGTCCACTTGCCCCCGGTCACGGTGACCAGGCCATTGGCGTCGACCACGATGGTGTGCTCGCGCGACAGCACCTTGGTGCCACCTTCGGCGGCGGCGGGCGCGGCCACCAGGGGACGCAGACCCACCCAGAGACTTTTGATGTCTTGCGGGCGCACTGGGCGGCTGAGCGCCTGGCTGGCCTCGCTCAGGATGAATTCGAGTTCTTCGGCAAAGGCGTCGGGCTCGCGCGGCAGGTCTGTGCGCGGGGTGTCGGTGGTGCCCAGCACCAGCTTGCCCAGCCACGGCACCGCGAACAACACGCGGCCGTCGCGCGTCTTGGGCACCAGCAACGCATGGCCACCGGGCATGAAGTCGCGGTCCACCACCACGTGCACGCCCTGGCTGGGGCTGACCATGCGGGAGGGTGCGCCGGGGTTGGCAGCGGGCTGGGTGTGGTCGCGCAGGGCGTCCACCCAGACGCCGGTGGCATTGACCACGCAGCGCGCTTTCAACTGAAACGAGCCCCCGCCTCGCCGGTCGGTGACATCCACCGAAGAAAGCGGGCCCTCACTGTCTGACAACTGTCGCACCGCCGTGACTTCGGCGTAGTTCAGGACTCGCGCTCCAGCCGCCTCGGCGCTGCGGGCCAGCGCGAGCGCCAGGCGCGCGTCGTCGAACTGTCCGTCCCAGTACTTCACGCCGCCGCGCAGACCTTCGGGATTCACCCCGGGCAAGGCCTGCAACGTCTGCGCGCGGGTCAGGAACTCGGTGCGGCCGAGCCCGGCGCTGCCGGCGAGCATGTCGTAGAGCTTGAGGCCGATGCCGTAGAACGGTGTCTGCCACCACTGATACGACGGCATGACGAAAGGCAGCGGCTGCGCGAGATGGGGTGCGATGCGCAGCACGGTGGCGCGCTCGGCCAGCGCTTCGCGCACCAGGGCCAGGTTGCCCTGCGCGAGGTAGCGCACGCCGCCGTGCAGCAATTTGGTGGAGCGGGACGAGGTGCCGCCAGCGAAGTCGTGCGACTCCAGCAGCACCACCGAGAAACCGCGCAGTGCCGCGTCGAGTGCCACCCCGAGACCGGTGGCACCACCACCGACGACCGCCAGGTCGTACACGCCGTGGCGGGGGAGCGATTCAAGCAGTTCTGCGCGTTTCATGAAATGGGGAGTGGCCCTCCGCTCCGGAGTGGAGCGAAGGGCGGGTTGCTATAAAAAGCGATGCATCACATCAGCGGACCTTGCCATTTTTCCATGCATTGAGCAGCTGGTCGTAGGCGATGGTCTCTCCCTTGGGCTTCTCGTTGGCCAGCTTCTTCCAGGGTGCGGCCTTGTCGCTCAGGTACTTGTTGGGATCGCCCTTGGGGTTGAGCTTGGGCGCGCAGCGCTCCATGCCCGCACGCTCCAGGCGGCTCATGACCTGGTCCATCTGCTCGGCCAGGTTGTCCATGGCGACCTGAGGCGTTTTCTCGCCGGTCACGGCCTGCGCCACGTTCTGCCACCAGAGCTGGGCGAGCTTGGGGTAATCGGGCACGTTGGTGCCGGTGGGCGTCCACGCCACGCGGGCCGGGCTGCGGTAGAACTCGACCAGGCCACCCAGCTTGGGCGCCAGGTCGGTCATGGCCTTGCTCTGGATGTCGCTCTCGCGGATCGGGGTCAGGCCGACGATGGTCTTCTTCAGCGAGGTGGTCTTGGCGGTCACGAACTGCGCATAGAGCCAGGCGGCGGCGGTCTTGTTTTCGTCATGACCGTTGAAGAACGACCACGAACCCACGTCCTGGTAACCGTTCTGCATGCCCTGCTTCCAGTAAGGGCCGTTCGGGCCGGGCGCCATGCGCCACTTCGGCGTGCCATCGGCATTGACCACCGGCAGGCCGGGCTTGGTCATGTCGGCGGTGAAGGCGGTGTACCAGAAGATCTGCTGGGCGATCTGGCCTTGTGCGGGCACCGGACCGGCTTCACCGAAGGTCATGCCGGTGGCTTCTTTCGGCGCGTACTTCTTCATCCAGTCGATGTACTTGGTGAGTGCGTACACCGCGGCCGGCGAGTTGGTGGCGCCGCCACGCGACACGCTCGCACCCAGCGGCGTGCAGCCATCTGCCGAGGCACGGATGCCCCACTCGTCCACCGGCTTGCCGTTGGGGATGCCGATGTCGGCGGTGCCGGCCATGGAGAGCCAGGCATCGGTGAAGCGCCAGCCCAACGACGGGTCTTTCTTGCCGTAGTCCATGTGGCCGTAGATCGGCTTGCCGTCGATGGTCTTCACGTCTTCGCTGAAGAACGCGGCGATGTCTTCGTAGGCGCTCCAGTTGAGCGGCACGCCCAGGTCGTAGCCGTACTTGGCCTTGAACTTGTCTTTCAGGTCCTGGCGCGCGAACAGGTCGGCGCGGAACCAGTAGAGGTTGGCGAACTGCTGGTCGGGCAACTGGTAGAGCTTGCCGTCGGGTGCGGTGGTGAAGCTGGTGCCGATGAAGTCCTTGATGTCCAGGCCCGGGTTGGTGTATTCCTTGCCCTTGCCGGCCATGTAGTCGGTCAGGTTCATCATCTTGCCGTAGCGGTAGTGCGTGCCGATCAGGTCGGAGTCGCTGATCCAGCCGTCGTAGATCGACTTGCCGGACTGCATGGAGGTCTGCAGCTTCTCGACCACGTCGCCCTCTTGAATCAGGTCGTGCTTGACGGTGATGCCGGTGATCTCGGCAAAGGCCTTGGCCAGCGTCTTGCTCTCGTACTCGTGGGTGGTGATGGTCTCGGACACCACCGAAATCTCTTTCACGCCCTTGGCCTTGAGCTTGGCTGCGGCGTCGATGAACCACTTCATCTCGGCGGCCTGCTGGGCCTTGGTGAGGGTGGAGGGCTGGAACTCGCTGTCGATCCACTTCTTGGCGGCGGCCTCGTCGGCCCAGGCCGGCAGAGAGCCCAGGGCGAGCAAGGCTGCCAGGGCCAGTGGTGTGTGTCGCAATCTCATGTTTGTCTCCTCGATCGGTGCGCTTCCCCGGTGTGTGACAGGTCTCGGCCCCGGGGAAACAACGGGCCGAATACCGAAGGCCATGCAGCGTTCAGCCCTTGCGCAGTGCCAGCACCAGCCAGGCCATGGACGCTACAAACGAAATCCAGATGCTGGGCTCCTGCTCCAGCGAGAGCCACTGCATGAGCCAGCCCGCCAGGCCGATGAAGGCGAGGTTGATGTAGGCCGCGCCGAGCAGGCCGATGAAGAGGCGGTCACCCCGCGTGGTGACCATGGGCAGGAAGCCCTTGCGCTCCACCGTGGGCGACTTGATGTCCCACACGGTCATGCCGATCAGCATGAGCACGATGCAGGTGAAGAAAACGGCCACGGGCGTGGTCCAGACCATCCAGGTGAACATAAATTCTCCATTCAGTTGGGGTCAGAGCACGCTGCGCGTGGTCTGACCCGCAAGGACTTCAAACTCGGCCCATCGCGAATCCCTTCGCGATGTAGTGCCGCACAAACCAGATGACGATGGCGCCCGGCACGATGGTGAGCACGCCGGCCGCAGCCAGCGTCGCCCAGTCCATGCCGCTGGCGCTCACCGTGCGCGTCATGGTGGCAACGATGGGCTTGGCGTTCACGCTGGTGAGCGTGCGCGCCAGCAAGAGCTCGACCCAGCTGAACATGAAGCAGAAGAACGCCGCCACGCCCACGCCGGCCTTGATGAGCGGCAGGAAGATGGTGAAAAAGAAGCGCGGGAAGCTGTAGCCGTCGATGTAGGCGGTCTCGTCGATCTCTCGCGGAATGCCGCTCATGAAGCCTTCGAGAATCCACACCGCCAGCGGCACGTTGAACAACAGATGCGCCATGGCCACGGCGATGTGCGTGTCCATCAAACCGAGCGTGGTGTAGAGCTGGAAAAACGGCAGCAAGAACACCGCGGGCGGCGTCATGCGGTTGGTGAGCAGCCAGAAGAACACATGCTTGTCGCCCAGGAAGCGGTAGCGCGAAAAGGCATAGGCCGCTGGCAGCGCCACGGTCAGCGAGATCACCGTGTTGATGCCCACATAGATCAGGCTGTTGATGTAGCCCGAGTACCACGAGGGGTCGGTGAAGATGGTCTTGTAATTGGCCCAGGTGAACTCGGCCGGCCACAAGGTGAACGAGGACAGGATCTCCTCGTTCGTCTTGAAGCTCATGTTGAGCATCCAATAGATGGGCAGCAGCGCGAAGACCAGGTAAGCGATGAGGAACAGCGTCCTCTTCTTGAAGCGCTTGTCATTCATGACCTTGCTCCTTCTGGGACGTGCCCAGGCTCTGCATCCAGTTGTAAAGCACGAAGCAGAACAGCAGGATGATGAGGAAATAGATGAGGGAGAACGCCGCCGCCGGGCCCAGGTCGAACTGGCCGACCGCCTTGGTGGTGAGGTACTGCGAGAGGAAGGTGGTGGCGTTGCCGGGGCCGCCACCGGTGAGCACAAAGGGCTCGGTGTAGATCATGAAGCTGTCCATGAAGCGCAGCAGCACCGCGATCATGAGCACGCCGCGCATCTTGGGCAGCTGGATGTAGCGGAACACCGCCCACTTGCTCGCGCCGTCGATGCTCGCGGCCTGGTAGTACGCGTCGGGAATGCTGCGCAGACCGGCAAACGCCAGCAACGCCACCAGCGGCGTCCAGTGCCACACGTCCATGGCCAGCACCGTCCACCAGGCGTGATCGGGGTTGCCGGTGTAGCTGTATTCCATGCCGGCCTGCTGCAGGTAGTAGCCCAGCAGGCAGATGTCGGCGCGGCCAAAAATCTGCCAGATGGTGCCCACCACGTTCCACGGGATCAGCAGCGACAACGCCACCAGCACCAGCACAGCCGACGACTTCCAGCCCTGTGCCGGCATGGAGAGTGCCAGTGCGATGCCCAGCGGAATCTCCACCAGCAGCACCGCCAGCGAAAACTGGATCTGCCGCCACAGCGCGAGGTGCAGCTCTTCGTCGCGCATCACGGCGGCGAACCATTCGGTGCCGACGAACACACGGCGGTCGGGCGAGAAGATGTCCTGCACCGAGTAGTTCACCACCGTCATCAGCGGCAAGATGGCGGAGAACGCCACGCAGACGATGACCGGCAGCACGAGGAACCAGGCCTTCTGGTTCACGGGTTTGGTGGTTGAGCTCATTGAACGAGTGCCTCGTCTTGGTAGAAGCAGGTGTGCTCACCGAGCACGCGCAGGTGCACGGTCTCGCCCACCGCCGGGGCGGCGGCTTCGGGTGCGAGGCGGCACTTGAGCCGGTGTTCGCCGGCTTCGCAGGTCACCATCACGTAAGTTCCGATGTCCTGCACGCGCGTGACTTTCGCAGGCAGCGTGTTGGGCTCGCCCGCGTTGCCCAGCGCGAGGTACTCCGGGCGGATGCCCAGCTTGAGCGGACCATCGGGCAGGCTCTGGCCGCTGGTGAGTGCGAGCGGCTGGCCCATCACCACCAAGCCGCCACGCACGCTGGTCGCGGGCAAAAAATTCATGCCGGGTGAGCCAATGAAGTGGCCCACAAAGGTGTGCGCCGGCCGCTCGAACAGCGCCTCGGCCGCGCCCACCTGCACTGCGCGTCCGCGCGTCATGACCACCACCTCGTCGGCGAAGGTCAGCGCCTCCACCTGGTCGTGCGTCACATAGATCAGCGTGAGCTTGAGCTCGTGGTGGATCTGCTTGAGCTTGCGCCGCAGCTGCCATTTGAGGTGCGGGTCGATCACGGTCAGCGGCTCGTCGAACAGCACGGCCGAGACGTCGGATCGCACCAGGCCACGGCCGAGCGAGATCTTCTGCTTCTGGTCGGCGGAGAGGCCCGCCGCGCGCATGTCGAGCTGGTGGCTCATTTCCAGCATCTCGGCGATACGGCCCACCTGCTTCTTGATTTCCGCCTCGGGCACCTTGCGGTTCTTCAACGGAAACGCGAGGTTCTGCGCCACCGTCATGGTGTCGTAGATCACCGGGAACTGGAACACCTGCGCGATGTTGCGCTGCTGCGGGCTCTGGCGCGTCACGTCGCGGCCATCGAAAGTCACAGAGCCTTGTGACGGCACCAGCAGGCCCGAGATGATGTTGAGCATGGTGGTCTTGCCGCAGCCCGAGGGGCCGAGCAGCGCGTACGCGCCACTGTCCTCGAAACGCATCTTCAGCGGCAGCAGCGCGTAGTCCTCGTCCTTGGTCGGATTCGGCTTGTAGGCGTGCGCCAGATCGAGTTCGATGCGCGCCATCAGTGCGCCCTCCCGGGTCGTGCCGGTGCGCGCACCAGCGGCCCCTCGGCGTCAAAGACAAACAGGCTGTCGGGCTGCAGGTACAGCGTGATCGGATCGCCCAGCGGGCAGTTGTGCACGCCGGTGAGCTGGGCCACGAGCTCGCCTACAGCGGTGTGTACGTGCACAAAGGTGTCGGAGCCGGCGATCTCGGCCAGTTCCACGCGCCCGGTCAAGGCCACGTCGCCGGGCCGCTGCGTCACGCGCAGGCCACCGGCGCGCAGGCCCAGCGTGAGTCGCTTCGGCGCATCGCCCGGCAGCTGCACGGGCCAGGCATCCCCGCCCTGCACCCGCAGGCCGCCGTCCACCACTTCGGCGGCCATCAGGTTCATCGGCGGGTCGCTGAAGGCGCGCGCCACGCGAATGCTTTTCGGCGCATGAAACACCTCGGCGGTGGGACCGTATTGCAGCAGCTCACCCGCGTCCATCACGGCGGTGTAACCGCCCAGCAGCAGCGCCTCGCCCGGCTCGGTGGTGGCATAAACCACGGTGGAGTCGCCGGTTGCAAAGAGCTGGGTGAGTTCTTCGCGCAGTTCCTCGCGCAGCTTGTAGTCCAGGTTCACCAGGGGTTCGTCGAACAGCATCAGCGGGGCCTGCTTGGCCAGCGCGCGCGCCAGTGCCACGCGCTGCTGCTGCCCGCCCGAGAGCTCGGCCGGCAGGCGCTGCAGAAACATGTCGATGTGCAGGCGCGCGGCGATGTCGCGCACCTTCTGCTCCACGTCGCGGTCACCGCGCAGGCGCATGGGCGAGGCGATGTTCTGCGCCACCGTCATCGAGGGGTAGTTGACGAACTGCTGGTAGACCATGGCCACGTTGCGCTGGCGCACCGACATGTGCGTCACGTCCGCGCCGTCCACCAGCACGCGCCCGGTGGTGGCCACGTCCAGGCCGGCCATCACGCGCATGAGGCTGGTCTTGCCGGCCTGGGTGGCGCCGAGCAACACCGTGACCGCGCCGGGGGCCAGGCTCAGGCTTTGGGGATAGAGGTGGACAGCAGGCCCGACGGTCTTGCCCACGTTCTCCAGAGACAACTGCATTCGAATCCCTGTGTGAAAAACCGCACACCCATGATCGGATGGCATTTCGTTTGACGGATTTTATTGTTCGTTTATGTTCGTTTTTATTCGGTATTTACCCTGATCGGGGCCAAAAAGAATTCCGTTATGTTCGGGTGGCGTCGGCACACCGCCTCTCGCTCCCCGCCCCCGATCTCCGCGACCCCCGATGAACCTCACCCCCCGCCACACCGAGCTGCTCAACGAAGTGCGCGCCCACGGCCCACAGACCATCGACGCCCTGGCCGAACGCTTCGGCGTCACCCTGCAAACGGTGCGCCGCGACGTGCAGCGCCTGGCCGAGGCCGGTTTTCTCTCGCGTTTTCACGGCGGCGTGCGCCTGCCCGGCTCCACCACCGAAAACATCGCCTACCGCCAGCGCCAGGCCATGCAGTCGGATGCCAAGACCCGCATTGCGCGCGCGGTGGCGCGGCGGGTGCCCAACGGCTGCTCGCTGATCATGAACATTGGCACCACCATCGAGGCCGTGGCGCGCGAGCTGCAGCGCCACCGGGGCCTGCGCGTGATCACCAACAACCTGCACATCGCCTCGCTCATGAGCACCCACCCCGACTGCGAGGTGATCGTGGCCGGCGGTGTGGTGCGCGGCGCCGACCAGGGCATCGTGGGCGAAGCCACGGTGGACTTCATGCGCCAGTTCAAGGTCGACATTGCCCTGATCGGCATCAGCGGCATCGAGGCCGACGGCTCGCTGCGCGACTTCGACTACCGCGAAGTGAAGGTGGCGCGCGCCATCGTCGAACAATCGCGCGAGGTCTGGCTGGCCGCCGACCACAGCAAGTTCAACCGGCCCGCCATGGTGGAACTGGCGCGGCTGGACGACATCGACGTGGTGTTCACCGACCAGCCCCCGCCGCCGCCCTTTGCCGACCTGCTCACCCTGGCCAATGTGGAATGTGTGCTCGCCGGCATCGAGTCCCCCCACGACACTGCCCTGGCCTGATCCATTCCCGGACCTCCCCATGACCTACCTGCTCGCCCTGGACCAGGGCACCTCCAGTTCGCGCAGCATCGTGTTCGACCACGCCGGCCGCGTGGTGACCATGGCGCAGCGCGAGTTTCGCCAGATCTACCCGCAGCCCGGCTGGGTGGAACACGACCCGCGCGACCTCTGGCAGACCCAGCTGGAGACCGCGCGCGAGGCCTTGAAACAAGCCGGCCTCAGCGCCGGGCAGATTGCGGCTGTGGGCATCACCAACCAGCGCGAGACCACGCTGGTGTGGAACCGCAAGACCGGCGAGCCGGTCTACAACGCCATCGTCTGGCAAGACCGCCGCGCCGAGGCCACCTGCGCCGAGCTGCGCGAGCGGGGCGCAAGCGACACCGTGCTGCAGAAAACCGGCCTGCGCATCGACGCCTACTTCTCCGGCACCAAGCTCAAGTGGATGCTGGACAACGTGAGCGGCGCACGCGCCCAGGCCGAGCGCGGCGAGCTCGCCTTCGGCACGGTCGACAGCTGGCTCATCTGGCAGCTCACCGGCGGCGCGCGCCACGTGACCGACGTGAGCAACGCCTCGCGAACCATGCTGTTCAACGTGCACACCCGCCAATGGGACGACGAACTGCTCGCCCTGTTGAACATCCCCAAGAGCCTGATGCCCGAGGCCCTGCCGTCGAGCGCGCACTTCGGCGAGATGAAAGCCGAGTGGCTCGGCGCACCGCTGGAGATCGGCGGCGTGGCCGGCGACCAGCAAAGCGCCCTCTTCGGCCAGGCCTGCTTCACCGCCGGCATGGCCAAGAACACCTACGGCACCGGCTGCTTCATGCTCATGCACACCGGCGAGCGTTTCCAGGTCAGCCAGAACGGCCTGATCACCACCGCCACGGCACAACCTGCGGGCGCCCCGCAATATGCGCTGGAGGGCAGCGTGTTCATTGGCGGCGCGGTGGTGCAATGGCTGCGCGACGGCCTGCAGGCCATCAAGTCGAGCAGCGAGGTGCAGGCGCTCGCCGAGAGCGTGCCCGACGCGGGCGGCGTGGTGCTCGTGCCCGCCTTCACCGGCCTGGGCGCGCCCTACTGGCAGCCCGACACGCGCGGCAGCATCACCGGCCTCACGCGCGGCACCACCATCGCCCACATCGCGCGTGCCGCACTCGAAAGCATCGCCTTTCAAAGCGCCGCCCTGCTCGACGCCATGAGCCGCGACGCGGTGGCCGCCGGTGGTGTGCCGGTGAGCGAGCTGCGGGTGGACGGCGGCGCCTGCGCCAACGACCTGCTGATGCAGATCCAGGCCGATCTGCTCGGCATCCCGGTGGTGCGCCCGGCCGTGATCGAAACCACCGCCCTGGGCGCGGCCTACCTGGCCGGGCTGCACACCGGCCTGTTCGGCGGGCTCGACGAACTCTCGAAACAGTGGCGCGCCCAGCGTACCTTCCACCCCACGCTCTCGCGCCAGCGCGCTGCCGAGAAAATGGCGCAGTGGGAACACGCTGTGCGGCAAACGGTGGCCCCCTGAAGCGGCGGGTGCAGGCGCGCGACAATGGCGCGATGAACACCCCCACCCACCCCACCATCACCTTCATCGGCGGCGGCAACATGGCCAGCGCCATCGTCGGCGGCCTGCTGCGCCAGGGCCATCCGGCCAGCGTCTTGCAGATCGTCGAGCCTTGGGACGAGCAGCGCACCAAGCTCGCGCAGCAGTTTCCCGGCGTCTCCCTGCTGCCGGCCGCCAGTTCCGAATTGCGGACCTCGGACCTCGTGGTCTGGGCCGTGAAACCGCAGACCTTCAAAGACGCCGCACTCGCCAGCCAACCCTTCCTCGCCGGTGCACTGCACCTGAGCGTGGCCGCCGGCATCACCAGCGACAGCATGGCCGGCTGGCTGCAAACCCAGCGCATCGTGCGCGCCATGCCCAACACCCCGGCGCTCGTCGGCCTGGGCATGACGGGGTTGTTCCCGCGCGCAGGCGCCAGCGATGCCGATCGCGCGCTGGTCGAAGCCGTGGTGAAGACCACCGGCGAGCTGGTGTGGGTCGCCACCGAACACGATCTCGACGCCGTGACCGCCCTCTCCGGCTCCGGCCCGGCCTACGTGTTCTATTTCCTGGAGGCCATGCGCGATGCCGGCACCCGCATGGGACTGCCGCCCGAGGTGGCCTACCAGCTCGCGGTGGGCACGTTCATCGGTGCGTCGACCTTGGCGCAGCGGTCCGACGATCCGCCGCAGGTGCTGCGGGAACGTGTGACCTCCAAGGGCGGCACCACCTACGCTGCATTGACCTCGATGGAGGCTGCGGGTGTGAAGGCCAAGTTTGAAGAAGCGCTGTTTGCTGCGCAGAAACGGGCTGAGGAGCTGGGGCGGGAGTTCGGGAAGTAATCCCGCACAACTCGCGGCTACCAAAAGATGGTATCTCGAAGAGAATTTCGCCTATGAACCACATCGACGAAATCTTGAAATTTTTTGGCACGGTCGCTCTGTATGGCGGTGGCTCAGCCGCAGTTGCTTACGGAATCTTTCGGCACCTCGGTCAAGGGTGGATCGATGCCCGCTTTGCAACGCGCCTTGAAGCGTTCAAGCACGAACAGGCTAAGGAGATTCACCGGCTGAAGATCGAAGTCGAGTCGATTCTGAACGGTGCGCTCAAGATTCAAGAACGCGAATTCACAGTCCTTCCCGAAGCGTGGGCGAAGTTGGACGAGGCCTATGGCGCGACGCGGTCGTTTGCTTCCCCCACTCAGTCCTACACGGCCGTAGGAAAGATGTCAGCCGTTCAGCTTGAGGAATTCCTATCTGACTCAACTTTTACTGAAAGTCAGAAGCAAAGCATTCGAGATACGCCCACTTCTTTTGGATCTCCTAGAGGCAGAAACCGAGATGGCGTCTACCAAGACATTCTGTTTTGGTATCAACTGCACAACGTGAAAAAAGCAGTTGGCGCATTACAAGGTTACGTAGCATCAAACGGACTTTTCCTACCACCCGATCTCAAGCGGATGTTCAAGGAAATGACGCCTCTTTTGTGGTCTGCAGTCGTTTCCCTGGAGTTTTCCAAGGAGGATAGGGATTGGAAAATTAGGGGCGAGGCATGGAAAAAGCTGGAGTCCGAAGCCGTCCCTTTGCATGCCGCAATCGAAAAAGCCATTGAAGACCGACTTCATTCGCACGGCAAGTACCTCAAAGAGTCATGAGCACAACTCTTCCTGCATGGACGGCGAAGAAGACGTACGCCTGAATCGATGACCTTCCTAGGCAAATGTGCGAAGTTGAGTGATGGGTTGTGGCCAATGAGCGTCCCAGTAGGGCGCCAAAACTGACGCAATGCGCCCACTTGCCTGCCCGCTCACGGACGCGGTGCGCCCTGCGCAGCGGCATAAAGGAGGAGGCGGCACCAGCCGCCGGGGGACAGCCGCGGAGCAGGGCGCGCCGCGTCCGTGGGCCGAAGAAGCGCCACGAATGAAACGCGGCGCAAGTCAAACCAACCCGAGCACCACACCCACAAACACGGTGAACCCCAACCAGTGGTTGAGCCTAAAGGCCTTGAAGCAGCCGTCGCGGCTGCGGTCCTTGATGAGCTGGAAGTGCCACACCACCTGGGCCAGCGCCACCACCAGCATGGCGCCCCACACCCACGGGTTCACCACGCTCCACAGAGCAGCCGTCCAGACCGCGAGGTACACCAGATAGAACGCGGTGACTGCGGGCACGTCGTATGCGCCGAGCGTGATCGCTGAGGTTTTCATGCCGATGCGCAGGTCGTCGTCGCGGTCGACCATGGCGTACTCGGTGTCGTAGGCCAGCACCCAGAACAAATTGCCCAGCAGCAGCACCCAGGCCAGCAGCAGCACCTGCGCCTGCACGGCGGCGAACGCCATGGGCACGCCGAAGCTGAAGGCCACACCCAGCACCGCCTGCGGCATGGATACGAAGCGCTTGGCGGAGGGATAGATGAGCGTGATGGCCAGCGCGCCGAACGACATGAGCACCGTCAGCGTGTTGGTGGTGAGCACCAATGCAAACGCCGCCAGCGCGAGTACCGCGCCCACAGCGAGTGCCTCGCGCGTGGACACCTTGCCCGAGGTGACCGGGCGCTGTGCGGTGCGCTTGACGTGTTTGTCGAACTCGCGGTCGGCCACGTCGTTCACGCAGCAGCCGGCGCTGCGCATGAGGATGGTGCCGAGCACGAACACCGCCACCAGGTGCCAGCCGGGGAAGCCGCCGGCCGCCACCCAGAGTGCGGCCAGCGAGGGCCAGAGCAGCAGCAACCAGCCGGCGGGCCGGTTCCAGCGGATCAGGTCGAGGTACAGCGCAAGGCGCGAAGGCGCTGGGGACGTTGCAGCGACCATGATCCCTTGATCAATCCTCGAGGATCGAACGCAGCATCCACGCGGTCTGCTCGTGCACCGTGAGGCGCTGCGTCAGCAGGTCGGCGGTGGGTTCGTCGCCGGCCTTGTCGACCAGGGCAAACAGCTCGCGCGCGGTGCGTGCAACGGCTTCATGGCCCTGCACCAGGATACGCACCATCTCCATGGCCTTGGGCGGTGTGGCCGGTGCGTCGGGCACCGAGCTGAGCTTGCCGAACTGCGCGTAGCTGCCCGGCGCCGCATGGCCCAGGGAGCGGATGCGCTCGGCCACCGGGTCCACCGCCGTCCAGAGTTCGGTGTACTGGGCCATGAACATCGCATGCAGCGAATTGAACATGGGCCCGGTCACGTTCCAGTGGAAGTTGTGCGTGGTGAGGTAGAGCGTGTAGGTGTCGGCCAGCAGTTTGGACAGGCCTTTGGCAATCGCTGCGCGGTCTTTTTCGTTGATGCCGATGTTGATGCTGGGCGCGGTGACTTTGCTGGCGGTTTTGGCCATGAAGAACTCCTGAAGAAACGTTGAAAAGATTAAGAGAGGCGCTTCACGCCTGGAAGTTCGCAGGCGTAGATGGCGTTGCGCAGCTCGGCAATGGCCTCGTACCGCGTGAAGCTGCGCCGCCAGGCCAGCACCACGCGCCGCGTGGGCGCCTCGCCCTTGAACGGCAGATAGCGCACATACGACGAGTCGCCGAAGTCCTGCCCCGGTGTGGCATGGCCTTCGAGCGCCGACGACGGGACTGAGAGGCGCGGCACCAGCGTCACGCCCATGCCGGCAGCCACCATGTGTTTGATGGTTTCCAGCGACGAGCCTTCGAAACTCTTGCGGATGCCTTCGGCGTCGTTGGAGAAGCGCGCGAACTCGGGGCAGACCTCGAGCACGTGGTCGCGGAAACAGTGGCCGGTGCCCAGCAGCAGCATGGTTTCGCGCTTGAGCTCGTCGTTGGTGATGTGGCCTTGTTTGGCCAGCGGATGGGTGTGCGGAACGGCGGCCAGAAAGGGCTCGTCGTACAGGGCGGCAATGGCCAGGTTGGTGTCGGGGAAGGGCTCGGCCAGGATGGCGCAGTCGATCTCGCCCAGGCGCAACTGCTCCAGCAGCTTCACCGTAAAGTTCTCCTGCAGCATGAGCGGCATCTGCGGCGTGCGGTCGATCACGTGGCGCACCAGATCGGGCAGCAGGTAGGGGCCGATGGTGTAGATCACGCCCAGGCGCAACGGGCCGGCCAGCGGGTCTTTGCCGCGCTTGGCGATTTCCTTGATGGCCGCGGCCTGCTCCAGCACGGTCTGGGCCTGGCGCACGATTTCTTCACCCAGCGGCGTCACGCTGATCTCGCTGGCGTTGCGCTCGAAGATCTTGAGCTCCAGCTCGTCTTCGAGTTTTTTGATGGCCACCGACAGCGTGGGCTGCGAGACGAAGCAGGCTTCGGCGGCTTTGCCAAAGTGCCTCTCGCGCGCCACGGCCACGATGTATTTGAGTTCGGTCAGCGTCATGAAGCTATTGTGCCCCCCTGCGCCGCTGCGCGTCTTCCCCCCTGGGGACCACGCCAGTGGCCCATCCTGAGCCCGTCGAAGGGCGGTTCCACGGCGTGTGCTTGATGAAGGCCCGCGCTCCGGTCGACTTCAGGCCTTGAGGAATTCCGCCCTGCCGCCCAGCCAGCGGGCGATGTGTTTTTCAGCCTGCTGCGGGTACTCGGCCAGCATCACCGGCGCGGCCGCGCGGGCCCATTCGAGCAGGTGGCCGTCGGTGGCGAGATCGGCAAAGCGCAGCAGCGGTGCGCCCGACTGGCGCGCGCCGAGAAACTCGCCCGGGCCACGGATTTCCAGATCGCGCCGGGCGATCTCGAAGCCGTCGTTGGTCTCGGCCATGGCTTTGAGGCGCTCGCGTGCAGTCTCGCCCAGACGCCCGCCATCGGGCGGTGTGTACATGAGCACGCAGGCCGAGGCCGCAGCGCCACGCCCCACGCGGCCGCGCAACTGGTGCAGTTGCGACAGGCCAAAGCGCTCGGCATGTTCAATCACCATCAGCGAGGCGTTGGGCACGTCCACACCCACTTCAATCACCGTGGTGGAGACCAACACGCCCATCTGACCGCCAGTGAAGAGCGACATCACCGCCTTTTTCTCGGCCACCGGCATGCGCGAGTGCAAGAGCCCAACGAGCACGCCAGGTAACGATTCGCTCAACTCGGCGTGCGTGGCGGTCGCATTCGACAGGTCCAGCGCCTCGCTTTCCTCGATCAACGGGCACACCCAGTACACCTGCCGGCCCTGCGCCAACTGGCCACGGATGCGCTCGATCACTTCGTCGCGGCGGCTGTCGGCCACCACCTTGGTGACGATGGGTGTGCGCCCGGGCGGGAGTTCGTCGATGGTGGAGACGTCGAGGTCGGCGTAGTAGCTCATGGCGAGCGTGCGCGGGATGGGTGTGGCTGTCATCATGAGTAGGTGGGGTTCACCCTCCTTCACACCCGATCCCATCTTGCTGCGAAGGGCCAGCCGCTGCGCCACGCCAAACCGGTGCTGCTCGTCGATGATCGCCAGCGCGAGGTTCTTGAACACCACCTGGTCCTGAATGACGGCGTGCGTGCCCACCACCAGCGCGGCTTCACCACTCGCAATGAGCGCAAGCATCTCGCCGCGCTGCTTTTTCTTCTGGCTGCCGGTGAGCCAGGCCACGCGTTTGCCCAGGGGCGCGAGCAGCGGCTCCAGCCAGCCGATGAGCTTGGCGAAGTGCTGCTCGGCCAAAATCTCGGTGGGCGCCATCAGCGCGCACTGCCAACCCGCGTCGATCGCAATCGCCGCGGCCAGTGCAGCCACCACCGTCTTGCCCGAGCCCACGTCGCCCTGCAGCAGCCGGTGCATCGGAATCTGGCGCATCAAATCGCGCGCAATCTCTTCGCCCACACGGCGCTGCGCGGTGGTGAGCGCAAAGGGCAGCACGCCGAGCAGCTGTTCGTGCAGCCCACCTGGCTTCGCGCGCAGGGCCGGCGCGCTGAGCGCGGCGCGTTCCTGTCGGGCGGTGAACTGCGAGAGCTGCTGCGCCAGCAGTTCTTCGGCCTTCAGGCGCTGCCAGGCCGGGTGGCTGCGGTCTTCGAGCGCGTCCAGCGACACATCGGCCCCCGGGTGGTGCAGAAACTGCAGGGCGTCGCGCAGCGTCCAGGTGCCGCGCACCACCGCGTTCAGCCCACCCAGCAGCGCGGGCGGGAGGTTTTCGCCCAGGTCGGCTCGGCGCAATCCGCTGGCCACCACCTTGCGCAAATAGGCCTGCGGCAGCTGCGCGCTGGTGGGGTACACCGGCGTGAGCGCGTCGGGCAATTCACCCCCTGCGGCATGAAACGCCGGGTGCACCATGGTCCAGCCCAGAAAGCCGCCGCGCAGCTCGCCGCGCACGCGCACCCGCTGGCCCACGGCCAGGGTTTTCTGGTGGGCCGGGTAGAAGGTGAAGAAACGCAGGGTGCAGGTGTCGGTGCCGTCGTCCAGCGTCACCAGCAGCTGCCGGCGCGGGCGTTGCGTGATCTCGCAGCTCGTCACCGTGCCCTCGATCTGCGCCAGCTGCCCGTCGCGCGCGCCGCGCAGTGTGACGATGCGGGTCTCATCCTCGTAGCGCAGCGGCAGGTGCAGGGCCAGGTCGATGTCGCGCACCAGCCCGAGGCGGTGCAAGGCTTTCTGGGGGGCGGACAGTGCGGGCGCGGCTGCTTTGCCTTCGGCTTGGGCGGGCATGCGCGCATTGTGCCCGGCCACACACGGTCAACAATGCCCTCGCACGAGCGCGTCCCGTAGCCCTCGCCTAGCATGGTGCGTCACTTCAACCCTCACTGCTCATGGACGCCGCACACTTCTACGAACCGTCGCAAGGCCACGGCCTGCCGCACGACCCGTTCAACGCCATCGTCGGGCCGCGCCCCATCGGCTGGATCTCCACCCACGCCCACGACGGCGTGCTCAACCTGGCGCCCTACAGCTTCTTCAACGCATTCAACTACGTGCCGCCCATCGTGGGCTTTTGCAGCATCGGGCACAAAGATTCGGTGCGCAATGTGGAGGCGACCGGCGAGTTTGTGTGGAACCTGGTGACCCGCCCGCTGGCCGAACAGATGAACCAGACCTGCGCTCACGTGCCGCCCGAGGTGGACGAGTTTGCGTTGGCCGGGCTCACCCCGGTGGCGTCCCGTGTGGTGTCCGTGCCTCGGGTGCAAGAAAGCCCCGTGAGCTTTGAATGCCGGCTGTCGCAAATCGTGCGGCTGACATCCGCAGCCGGGGCGCCCATCGACAGCTGGCTGGTGCTGGGCGAGGTGGTCGGCGTGCACATTGCGCAGCATCTGCTCAAGGAAGGTGTGTACGACACGGCGAACGCCGGGCACATCCTGCGCGGCGGCGGGCCGGCCGACTACTTCAGCATCGGCCCTGAACAGCTTTTCCGCATGCACCGCCCCCGCTGAATCCAGCCCCCGCGCAGAACTGAGACAATCACGGCCTTTGTTTCTTCACTTGGAACGGGCCTGTCCGGCCCTCAAGCTGCATGCCTTCATCTCCCTCCTCTGCGCGCCCCTTCACGGTCGCCGACTTCGATTTCCACCTTCCCCCGGAGCTGATCGCCCAGCACCCCGCCACCGAGCGCAGCGCCTCGCGCCTGCTTGACGGTATCGGCCCAACACCGGTGGACCGCATCTTTCGCGAACTCCCCAGCCTGCTGAAGGCGGGCGACCTGCTGGTCTTCAACGACACGCAAGTGGTCAAGGCGCGCCTGTTCGGCCAGAAGGCCAGCGGCGGTCAGCTGGAGATGCTGATCGAGCGCGTGCTGCTGCCGCACGAGGCGCAAGACGGCAGCGGCAACGAGGTGGTGGCCCACCTGCGCGTGAGCAAGAAGCCGCAACTCGGCGGCGTGCTGCACATGGCGGGAGGTCTGGCCAGTGGCGGCTTTGACGCGGTGTTCCTGGGCCGCTGGCCCGACGAACAAGGCCAGCTGTTCCGCTTTCGCCTGCACGGCCCGGCCGATGCAACGCCCTACGACCTGAGGGCGCGCCACGGCCATGTGCCGCTGCCGCCCTACATCACCCACACCGACGAAGCCGACGACGAGCGACGCTACCAGACCGTGTTCGCGCGCGTGCCCGGCGCGGTGGCCGCGCCCACCGCTGCGCTGCATTTCGACGAGGCCGTGCTGGCGGCGCTGGAGGCGCGCGGTGTGCAGCGCGCCAGCGTCACGCTGCACGTGGGCGCGGGCACCTTCGCGCCCATGAAGGCCGGCCGCATTGAAGACCATGTGATGCACCACGAGCGCTACGCCATCCCGCCCGCCACCCTGCAGGCGATCGCCGACTGCCGCGCGCGCGGCGGCCGCGTGGTGGCGGTGGGCACCACCACCGTGCGCACGCTGGAGAGCTGGGCACGTTCTGGCGAAACCCAAGGCGACACCAACATCTTCATCACCCCGGGTTTTGACTTCCGTGTGGTGGACCTGCTGGTCACCAACTTCCACCTGCCCCAGTCCACGCTGATGATGCTGGTGAGCGCCTTCGCGGGCTTCGATCACATCAAGGTGCTCTACGCCCACGCCATCGAATACCGCTACCGCTTCTTCAGCTACGGCGACGCGATGCTGCTGGAGCGGCGCCCATGAAAGGCATGGCCGCCTCGCTGCTCGGCGCCGTCGCCCTGGCGGCGGGCGCGGCACCGCGCTACGCCGAGCAGGGCACTTGCGCCGGCCACCCCGGTATTGCCCTCACCGTGCCCGCCGGCTGGTGCGCGGGCCTGGTGGCCGATGCCCGCGACGGTTTGCGCATGCCGCGCCGGCTGCTCGAAGTGGCGCCCGGCCGCTTCTGGATCGTGGACATGGGCAACTGGGAACCCAGGCGCGGCCGGCTGCTGGAACTGCGCACCGACATCGCGCGCGGCCAGCCCGGGCGCGTGCGGGTGCTGGCCCGCGGCCTGGACCGCCCGCACGGCCTGGCGCTCGGCCCGGACGGTCGCGTCTACATCGGCGAAGCCGGCACCGTGTGGCGCACGCCGGTGAGTGAGCCGGTGCAGCGGCAGGACGTGATCACCCACCTGCCCACGGGCGGCGCCCACCCGCTCAAAGAGCTGGCCTTCACCGCCGATGGCCGCCTGCTGGTCAACATGGGCTCGGTCACCGACGCCTGCCGGGGCGACGACCAGCAGCAGACCATGCCCTGCCCCGAACTCACCGGCCCGCAGCCGCGCGCGGCGGTGTACGTGGCGCGCTTCGAGGGGGCCGACCTCGCGCTCAAGGACTTCCAGCCGCTGGCCACCGGCCTGCGCAACTCGCTCGGCCTGGCGAGCACCACGGCGCGCGACGGCACCGTGCGCCTGTGGCAGGCCGAGAACTCGGTGGACTACACCGACGCGGCACTGCCCGCCGAGGAGCTCAACGAGCTGAAAGAAGGTGCGTCCTACGGCTGGCCCTATTGCGTGAGCGATGCCGCTGGCAAGGCCGTGCCCGCGCGGGGCTATGAAGGCCGCGCGCGCTGTGCCGCCCAAACCAGGGCACACGCAGCGTGGCCGGCCCATGTGGCACCACTGCAATTGCTCACCGCACCGGCCCACCTGGCCTCCAGCAGCCCGTTTGCGGGACGGCTGCTCGCGGTGTGGCACGGCTATCGGCAGCACGGTCAGCGCATCGTGGCCTGGCGGCTCGACGAAAACGGCCGCCCCGGCGGCGCACGCGACAACCTCGTGCACGGTTGGCACGAGAAAGCCGGGCTGCGTCCGCTGGGCACACCGGCCGGCGCTACCTTTGACACCGAAGGCCGCCTGTGGATCGTCGAAGACCGCAACCGCAGCGTGATCGTGATCGCGCCGCGCCAACCCTGAACAATTCCCGAGAGAATCCACCATGCTCCAGTTTGAAGTCCTCAAGACCGACCCCACCAGCCACGCGCGCCGCGCCCAGCTCACGCTCAACCACGGCGTGGTGCAGACCCCCATCTTCATGCCGGTGGGCACCTACGGCACCGTCAAGGGTGTGATGCCGCAGAGCCTGCACGACATGGGCGCGCAGATCATCCTGGGCAACACCTTCCATCTGTGGATGCGCCCGGGCCGCGAGGTGATGCAGAGCTTCGGCGGCCTTCACGCCTTCGAGCAATGGCACAAGCCCATCCTCACCGACTCGGGCGGCTTCCAGGTGTGGAGCCTGGGCGCCATGCGCAAGATCACCGAAGACGGCGTGACCTTTGCGAGCCCCGTCAACGGCGACAAGCTCTTCATGTCGCCCGAGGTGAGCATGCAGATCCAGACCGGCCTGAACAGCGACATCGTGATGCAGCTCGACGAGTGCACGCCGTACGAGACCAACGGCCACCTCACCACGGAGGCCGAGGCGCGCAAAAGCATGGAGATGAGCCTGCGGTGGGCCAAACGCTCGCAGGACGAGTTCAAGCGGCTGGAAAACCCCAACGCCCTCTTCGGTATCGTGCAGGGCGGCATGTTCGAGCACCTGCGCCAGGAATCGCTGGACGCACTGGTGGACATGGACTTTCCCGGCTACGCCATTGGTGGTGTGAGCGTGGGCGAGCCCAAAGACCAGATGCTGCAGATCATGGCGCACACGCCACACCGCCTGCCCGCGCACAAGCCGCGCTACCTCATGGGCGTGGGCACACCCGAAGACCTGGTGCAGGGCGTGGCCGACGGCGTGGACATGTTCGACTGCGTCATGCCCACGCGCAACGCACGCAACGGCACGTTGTTCACCCGCTTCGGCGATTTGAAGATCCGCAACGCCCGCCACAAGACCGACCACCAGCCGCTGGATACCACCTGCACCTGCATGGCCTGCGCCGGCAAGAGCGGTGTGAGCTGGGACCAGGGCGGACGAGACGGTTTCAGCCGCGCCTACCTGCACCACCTGGACCGCTGCGGCGAAATGCTCGGCCCGATGCTGGCCACCATCCACAACCTGCACTACTACCTGAACCTCATGCGCGAGGTGCGCGAGGCGCTGGACGCAGGCACGTTTGGCGCATTCCAGGCGCAGTTCAAGTCGGATCGCGCGCGCGGGGTGTAGCCCTGATCAACAAAACAAACACGCACGACGGCGGTCAAGCCGGGCACGGCCCCTGCCTTGGCCCCATGAACTTTCTCCCTTTGATCGACTCCATCGGTGTCTCGCGCACAAGCAGTCCCGCTGTGTCCGACAAACGCAACGCCGAGCGCCTCTTGCCATGTCCATCAAACCAGCAGTCTCGTTCCCTGTGCTAGCATTTCCCAACTTTCAACCAGCTGGCGCGGACGGCGCCTTCAACAGGAGGATCTCCGTGAACGACAAAAAGCCTCGTATCTGATCTGGTTTGCCACACATCAAAAAAAAACAGCGCCCACCGGGCGCTGTTTTTTTGTGCGCGAGAACCCTCAGGTGGTCAGCAGTTCATATTCGGACTGCATCTGCTCACGGAGGATCTTCAGGTCACCTTCTCCGCTCATCATCTCGCTCGCAATGGTCTTGCTGTCTTCCCGTGCCACGTACTGTTTGGCATAGGCAAGCGCCTGGCGCAGCAGCCGGTTGGCCTCCAGGGGATTCTTCTGCTCCTCGGCGATTTCCGCCATCTTGCACAAATAGCAAGCCGCGTTGAAATAAGCATCGGTGTCACCGGCATCCACCTCGATGGCTTTTCGAGCCACCCGGAACGCACTGTCATACAACTCCAGGCGGTAGTAGACATTGCCCAGAACGCCCAGCGCCTGCAATTTGATGGGCGTACTGCAATCCTCATCCTCCACGGTTTCCAGATGCTGCCGGGCCGTGTGCAGGTATTCGAAATACAGTTCGCTGCGCGCGGGGTTGGGCGAGCCGGTCTGATTGAGGATGTGCAGTTGCATGTCGGTGATGTCGCGCAAGGCAGCTGCCATCACCACCGCCATTTCGGCACGGTTGTCCCGCGGGTACTGCTTTTCCCAACGCAATTCGTATCGGCGGGCCTTTTCCACGGCAACACGCCCGCTCCGTTGAACATCCAGCAGCGACTGCACACCCTTGAAGCCGAGGAAAGTGAGCAAGGCGGCCAGGGCAACGATGAGCGAGAAGAGCCGATCCTGCTCGCCCTTGATGGCGTCGTAGCGTTCGGTCACCGCCTCGAACAGTGCACTGCCGGGCGCTGCCTGCGTCGCCCCCGGGGAGCCGTCATTGGCTGCAGCGGGGGCCGCAAACACCTGAGGGACAGCACGGGCGCAATACTCGGGACTCAGGCGACATGCTGCTGCGTCCACCAGCGGCTTGGGCAGTGCGATGGCCGCCAGTGTCAAAACGATGACAACCATCCAGAGATGCCAGAATGCCTCACCCAGTTTGGCCGACCAACGCAGTGCGTTTTCCAGAGACATGGCCTTGCTCATGAGAACTCCCCTTGTTGAGTTTTCGAAGAAATTGGGTTGAACAGCCGCCGTTGCCTGACGAACTGGCAGCAAACGTCACATTACACCCTTTTTACTACTTTGTTTCCCATTTTTCAGTCACTTTAATAGCAATGGAAACAATCCCAACGACCGGCGCCGTCCAACACCGTTGCAAGGCGCGGCGCTGAAACTTCATGGACAACAACGTCCCCCGCCACGTCCTGCCCATCCTGGTGCTGGCCCAGTTCCTGGGCACCTCGCTGTGGTTCGCGGTCAACGCGGTCATGCCCGACCTGCAGCGCGAACTGGGCTGGCCCACCAGCGCGGTGGGCACGCTCACCTCGGCGCTGCAGTTCGGCTTCATTGCGGGCACGCTGGTGTTTGCGCTGCTGGCCATTGCCGACCGCTTTGCGCCGCGCCGCGTGTTTCTGGTCTGCGCGCTGGCGGGCGCGGCGTGCACGGTGGGCGCGTGGTGGATGGTGCGCGACCACACCGCGCTGCTGGTCTGGCGTTTTGCCACCGGCTTCTTTCTCGCCGGCATCTACCCGGTGGGCATGAAGATCGCCGCGCAGTGGTACACGCGCGGCCTGGGTGGCGCGCTCGGCTTGCTCATTGGCGCGCTGGTGCTGGGCTCGGCCAGCGCACACGCCTTGCGTGCCCTCAGCGGCGCCCTGCCCTGGCCCACGCTCATGCTCGGCGTGGCCGCACTCGCTGCCGCTGGTGGGCTGCTGCTGTTTTTCGGCACCACCGACCCGCCGCATGCACAAGCCCGCGTGACGGTGCTGCAGTGGCGCGCACTGGCCACGCTGTGGACCGATGCGCGTGTGCGCAGCTCGGTGCTGGGCTACTTTGGCCACATGTGGGAGCTCTACACCATGTGGGTGATGGTGCCGCTGGT
>JAJNQE010000018.1 GCA_021154985.1 Hydrogenophaga sp. | reverse complement strand
ACCCTGGTTCAGCGCGGCCTTGACGGTCTGGAAAATCTCGCGGTAGGCCTTGCCGTGGCGCACGGCCTCGCCGGGGCGTTCCTTGACGGCCTGCGCGTCCTTGCGCGCCTGGCGGATCAGGGCGCGCAGGTGCTGCACGTCGGTGTCGGGCGCCTGCACCAGCCAGCGCGTGAGCGCGTCGTCGTGGGCAATCAACTGGTCGCGCCATTGCTCGGCCAGGTGCAGCGACAGCGTGCCTTTGGCCGATCCCTTGTTCTGCTCGTCGAGCGCGGCTTCCACCTCGGCCAGCGTGGTTTCGTTCAGGCCGCGCATCAGCTTGCCGATGTACTGCATCTGGCGGCGGCGGCCCTCGAAGTTGGTGATTTTCTTCGCGTCGTTGACCGCGTCCACCAGCTTCTCGGGCAGGTCCAGCCGCTTCATCAGGTCGGCGCGCAGCGTGAGCAGGCTCTCGCCGAGTTCCTGCAGGCGGTCGCTGTACTTCTTGAGGTCGGTCTTGCTCATGTCGTCCGAACCCTTGAGCTCGCGCTTGAGCTCCAGGTCCAGCTCGCTGCCCAGGGCGACGAAATGGCCGCGGACGAAATAGCCTTTGGTGGGTTTGCGGGACATGTGGGTACTCGAAAGGGGAGGGCTGCACGCGGGGCAGCATGGGCATCTGCGCGGGATGCAGCGCCCGCATAGGGCGGCCAGTATCATAGCCGTCGATATGAAAAACGCCCCCCACACCCCGGCCCAGCCCATCTCCTCAAGCTCGGCCAACGCCCCACTCCCCGGTTTCCAGTACGCCCGCAGCCAGTTTGAAGAGCTGGTTGACCTTGCCCTTTCGCATGCCAAACAGCTCGGCGCGGTGGACGCCGCCGCCGAGGTGTCGGAAGGCGCCGGCCTGAGTGTGTCGGTGCGCAAGGGCGAGCTGGAAAACGTGGAACGCAACCGCGACAAGTCGCTCGGCGTCACCGTGTACCTGGGCCAGAAACGCGGCAATGCGTCCACCTCCGACTTCTCTGCCGCTGCCGTGCGCCAGACGGTGCAAGCGGCCTATGACATTGCCCGCTTCACCGCCGAAGACCCCATGGCCGGCCTGCCGGACGCCGCCGACGTGGCCGACAGTTACCTCGACCTCGACCTGTTTCACCCCTGGGTGCTGAACTCCGAAGAGGCGATGCGCATCGCACTCGAATGCGAGGCGGCCGCCTTCGCCACCAGCAAGAAGATCAACAACAGCGAGGGCGCGGGCGTGTCGGCCCAGCAGTCGCATTTTTTCACCGCCCACATGCGCGGCGGCGCGCGCTCGGGTGCCGGTGTCTTCAGCGGCGGCTACGCCAGCTCGCGCCACAGCCTCTCGGTGGCGCCCATTGCCGGCAAGGGCGCGAACATGCAGCGCGACTACTGGTACAGCTCGCAGCGCGCGCCGCAAGACCTGGCCACCCCGCAGGCCGTGGGCCGCTACGCCGCCGAGCGCACGCTGGCGCGCCTGAACGGCCGCACGATCGCCACCACCGAATGCCCGGTGCTGTTCGAGTCGCCCATGGCCGCCGGCTTGCTGGGCGCCTACGTCCAGGCCACCAGCGGCGGCGCGCTCTACCGCAACACCACCTTTTTGCCCAACAGCCTGGGCAAGCGGGTGCTGGCCAAACACATCGACATCCTGGAAGACCCGCACGTGCGCAACGGCAAGGGCAGCTCACCGTTCGATGACGAAGGGGTGCGTACCGCCAAGCGCAAGGTGGTCTCCGCCGGCAAGGTGCAGGGCTACTTCTTGTCCACCTACTCGGCGCGCAAGCTGGGCATGCGCACCACCGGCAACGCCGGCGGCTCGCACAACCTCACGCTCACCAGCCGCCTCACCCAGCCCGGCGACGACCTGCGCGCCATGCTCAAGAAGCTCGGTCGGGGCCTGATGGTCACCGAACTCATGGGCCAGGGCGTGAACTACGTGACCGGCGACTATTCGCGCGGGGCCTCGGGCTACTGGGTGGAGAACGGCGAGATCGCCTACCCGGTGCACGAAATCACCATCGCCGGCAACCTCAAGGACATGTTCCAGGGCATCGAGGCGGTGGGTGCGGATGCGTACAACTTTGGGGCGAAAACCGTCGGATCTATCTTGATCAACAAGATGAAAGTGGCGGGTAGCTGATCCCCATGCGCCCGGAAGCGCTGGCGCTGCTCGCGGCAGCCTGTTGGGCGGTCTCCAGCCTGTTCTCTGCCGGCCCGGCACAGCGTCTGGGCGCGTTCGCCTTCAGCCGCTGGCGCATGCTGTTTGCCAGCCTGATTTTATGGATGCTGGCCCTCATGGGTGGCGGCTGGCGCAGCTTGGACGCGTCCGCCCTCGGCCTGCTGGCCCTCTCAGGTGTGATCGGCATCTTCATTGGCGACACCGTGCTGTTCGCCTGCATGAACCGCTTGGGCCCGCGCCGATCCGGCGTGCTGTTCGCCACCCATGCCTTGTTCTCGGCGGTGATCGCCTGGTTCTTCCTGGGTGAAGTGATCTGGGGCCGGGCCTTGATCGGCAGCGCCTTGTTGGTGGGTGGCGTGATGCTGGCCATCGTGTGGGGACGACGCAGCGACGAGCAACACGGCTGGGAGCAGACGCGTGGGCCGCTGCTGGTCGGTGTGGGTCTGGGGCTGGCGGCCGCGTTGTGCCAGTCGGTGGCCACGCTCATGCTCAAGCCGCTCATGACGACCGGCGTGGACGCGGTGGCGGCCAGCGCGACGCGCATGAGCATCGCACTGCTGGCGCACGGCCTGCTGTTCGCCAGCGGATGGCAGGGCGCTCGGGCGAAGACGCGCATGAGCTGGAAAGACGCCGGCCTCACGTTTCTGAGCGCCGCCGTGGCCATGGCCCTGGGCATGACGCTGATTCTGGCGGCCATGCGGCTCGGTCAGGCTGGCCTGGTGGCGGTGTTGTCCTCGGTCTCGCCGATCCTGATCTTGCCGCTCTTGTGGCTGGTCTACCGCCGCCGGCCAGCGGCGGGCGCGTGGCTGGGGGCTGTGCTGGCGGTCGCGGGCACCGCGCTCATCTTGCGCTGAACCTGTGCTGAATCAGCCCGCCAGCGCCGCTTTCACCGCTGCCGAGACCATGCCCATGTCGGCCTTGCCGGCCAGGCGGGTTTTCACCGCGCCCATGACCTTGCCCATGTCGCCAGGGCCCACTGCACGACCCAGTTCATCGCCGAGTTCGGCCACGATGGCTTTCACTTCCGCGCTCACCTCGTCGGCGGACAAGCGCGCGGGCAGGTAGGTCTGCAACACCTTCAGCTCGGCGCTTTCCTTGTCGGCCAGGTCCATGCGCTCGGCCTTGGTGAAAGCCTCGATGCTGTCCTTGCGCTGCTTGATGAGCTTGTCGACGATGGCCACCACCATGGCGTCGTCGAGCTCCACGCGGTCATCCACCTCTTTCTGCTTCATGGCCGCCGTCAGCAGGCGGATGGTGCCCAGGCGCTCGCTGTCCTTGGCGCGCATGGCGTTTTTCATGTCTTCGGTGATCTGTGCTTTGAGGCTCATGGCGGGGCTCCTGGGGGCGGTGAAATGGGGTGTTCAAACGGCATGGGGCAATAAAAAAGCCCGCTTGAACGTCTTCCAGCGGGCTTCTTTGCAACCGGGCGCGCCCGGCGGCAGGGATCAGTACAGCTTCTTGGGCAGCTGCATCGAACGCACACGCTTGTAATGGCGTTTGACGGCGGCGGCCTTCTTG
Organism: Hydrogenophaga sp.; assembly: GCA_021154985.1. Lineage (GTDB taxonomy): Bacteria > Pseudomonadota > Gammaproteobacteria > Burkholderiales > Burkholderiaceae_C > Hydrogenophaga. Next base: position 12,575 of record JAJNQE010000018.1, on the reverse strand, counting down.
CGCTTGCGCTCGGCGGTGGGCTTTTCGTAAAACTCACGGGCGCGCAGATCGGTCAGCAAACCGAGTTTTTCGATGGTGCGCTTGAAACGGCGCAGGGCGACGTCGAAGGGTTCGTTGTCTTTTACACGGATGGTCGTCATGGGCGAGGAATGTCCAGAATGCGCGGAAAGAGGATGTTCGGGAAGATCGGGCCCAAGCGTCGTATCCGCAAAATGTCCCGTCGTTAACTAGTATTGGCAGACGGGGATTTGCCAGCAAAGCCTCGGATTATAGCCATTTCAATCCGATTGGCTACCCAGAGCCAGCGCGCATGCGTGCGCACTCGCCCAGGCCCACTGGAAGTTGTAGCCGCCCAGCCAGCCGGTCACATCCACCACTTCGCCAATGAAATACAGGCCCGGCTGCTTCGATTCCAGGGTTTGCGACGACAGGTCGCGCGTATCCACCCCGCCCAGCGTCACTTCGGCTTTTTTGTAGCCCTCGGTACCGGTCGGGGTGATTTCCCAGCGGGACAGGCGCTCGGCGAGCCGGGCCAGGGCCTTGTCGGATGCCTCGGCCACCGGGCGCTGCCAGTCGGCGTCCTGCTGGACCCAGGCGTCGGCCAGGCGGCTGGGCACGAGAGCGGCGAGTTCGTTGGCCAGCAGTTTGCGGGAGGTGGACTTGGCGCGGGCCAGGGCAGCGGGCAGGTCGACTTCAGGCGCCAGATTGAGGCGGATCGGTGTGCCCTCAGACCAGTAGCTGGAGATCTGCAGCACGGCCGGGCCGGAGAGGCCACGGTGGGTGAAGAGCAGGTCTTCCAGAAATGCCATCTGCGTTTTTTTCTGACCGGTCTCGATGCGCACAGGCAGCGCCAGACCGGACAGCTCGGCGTAGGGCGACCAATGGTCGCCGTCGAAGGTCATGGGCACCAGACCCGGGCGTGGCTCGACCATGCGCAGGCCGAACTGTTTTGCGATGCGATAGCCGAAATCGGTGGCACCAATCTTGGGGATGGACAGCCCGCCCGTGGCGACCACCACCGAACGGCTGCGCACCAGGCCTCGGTCGGTGTCGAGCTCGTACACGCCGTCGCCGTCCACCCGAACGGCCTTCACGCCACACGGCTGCCAGCGCTGCACGCCGCCCGCATCGCACTCGCGCAGCAGCATCTGGATCAGGTCTTCGGCCGAGCGGTCGCAAAACAGTTGGCCCTTGTGTTTTTCATGAAAGGCAATGCCGTGGCGCTGCAGCAGCCCGATGAAATCGGCCGGCGTGTAGCGCGAAAGCGCCGAGCGGCAGAAGTTGGGGTTGGCGCTGATGAAGTGTTTGTGCGGCGCGTGCGGGTCGAGGTCGCGGTTGGTGAAGTTGGCGCGGCCGCCGCCCGAGATGCGGATCTTTTCGGCCACCTTCTCGCTGTGGTCGAGCACGAGCACACGCAGACCGCGTTGACCGGCGGTGCCGGCACAGAAGAGGCCGGCGGCGCCAGCGCCGATGACGATGGCGTCGAAGTTTTGCATGGCGCGCAGTGTAGGGTGCCCGCTCAGCCTTTCCAGATGAAGGGGAACGCGAGCTGCTTCAGAAAGCCCTTGGGCACGTAGTCGCCCAGCACGCCGTAGCGTTCGGGCCAGACCTTGTTGCTGTTCACCGCCGTGCCAAACAGGTGGTCCAGAAAGGCGTAGTGCGCGGCGTAGTTCTTGTCCAGTGCGTCGGCGTCCTGGCTGTGGTGCCAGTGGTGGAAGTTGGGCGTGACGATGAGGTAGCGCAGCGGGCCCAGTCGCACGCTCACGTTGGCGTGGTTGAACACCGCCTGGAAGCCCACCACGATGATGTAAGCGTCGATCACCTCCTTGGAAAATCCCAGCAGGTAGATGGGCCCGAGCACCAGGGTGCGCGTGATGATGGTCTCCAGGATGTGTTGGCGCGAACCGGCCATCCAGTCCATGTGTTTGGTGCTGTGGTGCACCGCGTGCAGGCGCCAGAGCAGGGGCACCTCGTGGTAGGCGCGGTGCGTCCAGTACTGGGCCAGGTCGGCCACCAGAATGATCAGCGGCAGCGCGGCCCAGAAGGGGAGGGCTGCGATCCAGCCGCGCACGCCGTCCACCGGCACCCAGCCGAAGATGTTGTGCACCAGCAGGTTGGTCGCCAGCAGCATGAAGCCGATGACCATGTGGTTGACGATGAAGTGGTGGAAGTCGGTCTGCCACTCGGGGCGGAACACCGGCTGCTCTTTGCGCAGGGCAAACAGCTTTTCAATGAAGATGAAGATCAGCGCCGAGCCGAGCAGGTCGAGGATGAACCAGTCCATGCCGATGTAGGGCGTGTTGTCGGGGAAGTTCGGGTCCACCTCCACCTGGTGCCCGCCCAGCAGCGCGCTGAGCGTGACCAACGCAAACGCAAAGGCCGAGAGCCAGCGCGCGCGGTTGAACAACACGTTGACCAGGCTCAGGCCGCCGGCGATCACCATGCCCCCGAAGAGCAACTGCCGCATGAGGCCCACGTCGTACTGCTGGCGCAGCTGCGGCGTGGTGAGGTACTGCGGGAAATGAAAGGCCATCACACCCAGGAAACACAGGATGGCCAGCGACAGCGCGATGGCCCCGGTGACGAGGCCGCGACCCGGGCGCAAAGCGCCGTGGCCTTCGGTGAATTGGTTGAGTTTTTTGAGCATGCGGCGAGCCTCTGTGCGCCCCGACGGGGGCGCGGCTGGCGCAGTGTAGCGGGGCGCCTGCGCGCCGGCTCAGGCGGTGCGGGCGAGCGGCAGCGGCGTCTGAAGAGCGGCCATGCCGCTGACCACATCGCCCACCACAATCACGGCCGGGCTGCCCAGGCCTTCGCGCTCGATGGTGGCGCGCAACTGCGCCAGCGTGGTGACGGCGTGGCGTTGTTGGGGCAGCGTGGCGTGCTGGATCACAGCCACTGGCGTGTGGGCCGGCAGGCCGGTGAGCAGCTCGGTCTGGATCTGCTGCGAGCCGCTCACGCCCATGTAGATCACCAGCGTGAGCTTGGCGTCGCGCGCGGTGGCGGCCAGGGCGGGCCAGTCGGTGCCGCTGTCGCCGGGCTTGGCGTGGCCGGTGACGAACACCACGCCGTGCGCGTGTTCGCGGTGCGTGAGCGGCACACCCAGCGAGGTGAGGCCGGCCAGGCCCGCGGTGATGCCGTTGACCACCTGCACCTCGATGCCGGCGGCGCGCAGCGCTTCCACCTCTTCGCCGCCGCGCCCGAAGATGAAGGGGTCGCCGCCCTTGAGGCGCACCACCACCTCGCCTTCGCTCGCGGCCATGACCATGAGCTTTTCAATGAAGGCCTGCGGTGTGCTCTTGCAGCCGCCGCGTTTGCCCACATGCACGATGCGCGCGCTGGGCCGGGCGTGGGCCAGCACCGCGTCGCTCACCAGGTCGTCGACCAGCAACCCCGTGGCCGCGCTGATGGCCTTGACGGCTTTGAGCGTGAGCAACTCCGGGTCGCCCGGGCCGGCGCCCACGAGCGAAACCGTACCGGGCAAGAACTCAGAGGGCGTGTGCATGGGCTGGGGAATCATGGTGCTCAAGCGCTCGCAAGATGTGTTCCACCTGCAGGGCGATCGGCGTGGGAATGGGTAACGAATCGTTGAGCACGGCGCGGATGTAGGCCGCGGTGCTGGCAGCGTCCACGGCTGGCAACGAAGGCAGTTGTGCGAGTGGGCCGTCTTGCTGCGGTTGCACCTCGGTGCGTTGGCCGGCTTGAAAGATTTCCATGCGCGGCGTGCGGCGCGCATCGGCCACCGGTTCGCCTTCGGTGCCGCGCAGCAGCAGGGCGTGTGCACCCGTGAGCGCCCAGGTCGCGGCCATCGACGTGGCGTATTCGGGGTGGGTGTAGCTGCCCACGATGAAGGCCTGGCCCGCACACGGGTTCATGAGTTTGACCAGGCTGTGCGCCGGGTTGCGCAGGCCGACCACGCGGCGCACGTCGAGCAGGCGCTTGAGACCAGCGCACAGCACCTCGGTGGGCACGAAGGCCACCTGGCCTGCGGGCAATGGTTGCACGCCGGTGGCGGGCAACACGCCCAGTTCGGCAAACACGGCCGACGCGAACACGCGCTTGTCTTCGGTGGCCGTGCCGTGCACCAGCACTGGCACACCCTGGCGCGCCAGCAGCAGCGCGAGCAGGGGCGTGAGCACCGGCAGCTTGCGGGCACCGTTGTAGCTGGGCAAGACCACCGTGGTGAGGCCGTTGTCGGGCAGCTTGTGCAGGCGGGCGTGGGCGGCGTCGAGGAAGCCCGCCATCTCGTCGGGCGTTTCACCCTTGATGCGCATGGCGAGACAAAAGCCACCCACCTCCAGATCGGTCACGGTGCCGTCGAGCACCTGGCCCAGCAGGTCGGCGGATTGCTCGCGCGTGAGCGCGCGTGCGCCGTCCTTGCCGCGACCGATTTCCTTGATGTAGTGGCTGATCCCCATGGCGCGCGATTGTCGGGTATGTCTGATGACCCGGCGTTATATGTTGAAAGCCGGGCTCAGGCGGGCAGCAGGGCCGGCGTGGCGCGCACCAGGCGCTTGAGCTCGGGCACACACGAGCCGCAGTTGGTGCCGCAGTGCAGGCAGGCCTGCAGCGTGGCCAGGCGCTCGTCCTCGCTGCCCTCGCAGGTGGCCAGCCGTTCGGTGATGGCCAGGTCGGTCACGTTGAAGCAGGTGCACACCTGGCGGCCCTTGGCCCCGATGGCCACCGGCGGTTTGGCGCCCGGCATCAGCAGGCGGCGACCGTAGGCGTCGGCCGGCAGTTCGTGTTGCAGCAAGGGCTTGAGCCAGGCCTCGGCGCGCGTGTCACCAGCGAGCATGAAGCCGTCGAGCTGCGTGACCTCGCCCATGCGAACGAGCCGGGCGGCGCGGTGCTGGCCCAGGCGCTTGTCGGCGTAGCGCAGGGCGTCCGCCGTGTTCAGGCCGAGCAAGGCTTCGATGCGTTCGATCAGGGCTGGGTCGGGTGCTTCGCGCGCGGCGGCACGGAACAGCACGCCGGTGCGCTCCCTCCCGAACGGGACACAGGAGGCGAATGGAAACTTCGCCATGAGTTCGCGCAAGCCCGGCTGTGCATTCAACGCGTTGGTCTCTGGCAGCCAGGCCATTGCCAGCAGCGTCCAGGGCAGCTCGGCCTTCAGCACTTTCACCGCCGCGTGTTTGAGCTCGGGCTGTTTGGAGCTGGGGCAAAAGGCCGAGGTGGTGAGGGCGTTCACACCGGCGAGTTGTTCGCCCGTGCTGCTTAGCCCGCTCAGGTACTCGGCGCCCCAGTGCATGGCCATGAAGGCCTGCGACAGGCCGATGTCTTGCGAGCCCTGCAACGGCACCACGATGGAGCCGCGCTTGCTGGTCACGTGCACCAGATCGCCGTCTTTCAGTCCACGGCGCTCCATGTCCTGCGGGTTGAGTTGCACAGATGGCTCGGCCACATGGCCAAACAGGCGGCCGAGTGTGCCGGTGCGCGTCATGCCGTGCCACTGGTCGCGCAGGCGGCCGGTGGTGAGCGAGAAGGGGTAGCGCGATTCGCGCGGCTCGGCCAGCGGCACGAAGGGCAGGGCGGCGAAGCGGGCTTTGCCATCTTGGGTGGGGAAGATGCCGTCTTCGTAGAGGCGTCTTTTGCCCTGCGCTTCGCCGGGTTTGATGGGCCACTGTTGCGGGCCCTGGTCTTCCAGCATGGCGTAGCTGAGGCCGGTGATGTCGAGGTCGCGGCCACAGGTGGACTCGCGGTGTTCGTTCCAGATGGACTCGGGTGACGGGTAGGCGAACAACGTGGGCTGACCGGGGCGCAGACGCGCTTCGAGCCGCTGTGCAAAGTCCACCACGATGCGCCAGTCGTGCCGGGCTTCGCCCGGTGCCGGTACGGCCGGGCGCACGCGGCTGATGCGGCGTTCGCTGTTGGTCACGGTGCCGTCTTTTTCGCCCCAGGTGGTGGCGGGCAGCAGCAGGTCGGCGAAGTCGCAGGTGGCGGCGGTGGCGTAGGCCTCTTGCACCACCACAAACTCGGCGCGCTGCAGCGCGCGGCGCACGGTGGCCTGGTCGGGCATGGACTGGGCGGGGTTGGTGCAGGCGATCCACAGCGCCTTGATCTCGCCGTCGGCCGCTGCCTGGAACATCTCCACCGCGCTCTTGCCCGGCTTCTCGGGCACGCTGGACACGCCCCAGAGCGCAGCCACTTCGGCGCGGTGCTGCGGGTTGGCCAGGTCGCGGTGTGCACTCAGCAGATTCGCCAGACCACCCACTTCGCGTCCGCCCATGGCATTGGGCTGGCCGGTGAGGCTGAAGGGGCCGGCGCCGGGTTTGCCGATCTGGCCGGTGGCCAGGTGCAGGTTGATCAGGGTGGCGTTTTTGGCGGTGCCGCTACTGCTCTGATTCAAGCCCTGGCAATACAGGCTGAGCGTGGCGGCGCGAACCTTCGGGTCGCTGCCCGCTCCGTGCGCGAACCATTGGGCTGCGGTGTAGAGGTCTTCTTTCTTCAGGCCGCAGGCCTGGGCCACACGCTCGGGCGTGTATTCCCGCACCAGCGTCTTGAGCGCCTCAAAGCCGGTGGTGTGCGCAGCGATGTACGCGGTGTCACACCAGCCTTCCCACAACATGATGTGCAGCAGGCCGTGGAACAGCATCACGTCGCTGCCGGGTTGCAGCGGGAGGTAGAGGTCGGCGAAGCCGGCGGTGTCGGTGCGACGCGGATCGGCCACGATCACCTTCATGGTCGGGTTCGCCTTCTTGGCTTCTTCGATGCGGCGGAACAGCACCGGGTGCGCGAAGGCCGCGTTGCTGCCGACGATGAACAGGCACTGCGCGTGGTTCACGTCGTCGTAACACGCCGGCGGCGCGTCGGCGCCCAGCGTGAGCTTGTAGCCGGCCACGGCGCTGCTCATGCACAGGCGCGAGTTGGTGTCGACGTTGTTGGTGCCGATCAGGCCCTTGGCCAGCTTGTTGAAGACGTAGTAGTCCTCGGTGAGCAACTGGCCGCTGATGTAGAAGCCGACCGCGTTGGGGCCGTCGTTTTGAATGATGGTGGCGAAGCGGTCGGTGGCGAGGTCGAGCGCTGCGTCCCAACCCACAGCCCGCGCCGCACCGCCGCGCTGTAACCGTTGCATGGGCTGCAGCAAACGCGTTTGTTGTGCGATGGCGGGCGAGGCGGTGAGGTGCAGCGTCTGGCCTTTGGTGCAGAGCCGGCCGAAGTTGGCCGGGTGGTCCGGGTCGCCGCGCACGCCGGTGATCTGGCTGCCGCTGCTTTCGATCAACACCCCACAGCCCACGCCGCAGTAGGGGCAGGTCGAGCGGGTGGTGGTCGGGTTCATGCGGTGGCGGTCTTGCGCTGGGGGCCGGCGAGCGGGCGGGTGAGGTCGGTGGCGAGGGTCGAGAGCTCCTGTGCGTCCAGATGCACCACGCCGTCCTCCACCTTCACCGCAAACCTCGGTGTGCAGCCTTCATCGGGTTCCTTGGCGCAGCCACTGTCCAGGCCAATCGTCCAGTTGTGCAGCGGGCAGGCCACGCTGGTGCCGAACACGATGCCCTGGCTCAGCGGGCCGCCTTTGTGCGGGCAGCGGTCGAGCAGGGCAAACACCTCGTCCTGCGCGTTGCGGAACACCGCCACGTCCAGTCCGCTTTCGCGTTGCACGCAGCGCGAGCCGAGCACGGGAATGTCGTCCACGCGGGCGATGGGAATCCACGCGTTCATGCTGTTGTTCCTTCCATCGAAACGGCCTTGATCGGAATGAACTGGCGCGTGTCCACCGCAGCCTTCTGGTACTCGAACCAAGGATCGGGTTCGCCGTCCAGCGCAAACTGCAGCTCGGCCCACAGCGCCTTGCGGCCCTCGTGGTCGTCCAGGATTTTTTTCTTCACGTAGTCCAACCCGACGCGGTTCACGTAGTGCACCGTGCGCTCCAGGTACCAGCCTTCCAGCCGGTAGAGCTGCATGAAGGCGCCGGTGTACTCCAGCACTTCCTCGGCGGTCTTGAGCTTGGTGAAGAAGTGCGCCACCTCGGTCTTGATGCCGCCGTTGCCCGCCACGTACATCTCCCAGCCCGAGTCCACACCGATGATGCCCACGTCCTTGATGCCGGCCTCAGCGCAGTTGCGCGGGCAGCCACTCACCGCGAACTTCACCTTGTGCGGTGCGTACATGCGCCACATGGCGCGCTCCAGGTCCTTCCCCATCTGGGTGCTGTCTTGTGTGCCCATGCGGCACCACTCGCTGCCCACGCAGGTCTTCACGGTGCGCAGGGCCTTGGCATACGCATGGCCGCTGGGCATGCCGATGTCGTTCCACACCGCTTGCAGGTCTTCCTTCTTCACGCCCAGCAAATCAATGCGCTGACCACCCGTGACCTTCACCGTGGGGATTTTGTACTTGTCCACCGCATCGGCGATACGGCGCAACTCGTCGGCCGTGGTCTCGCCGCCCCACATGCGCGGGATCACGCTGTAGGTGCCGTCCTTCTGGATGTTGGCGTGCATGCGCTCGTTGATGAAGCGGCTCTGCGGATCGTCCTTGGCCTCCTTGGGCCAGGTGCTGATCAGGTAGTAGTTCACCGCCGGGCGGCAGGTGGCGCAGCCGTTGGGCGTGCGCCAGCCCATGCCGGTGAACACCGCGCCGGTGTTGGTGTATTTGCTGTCGCGAATCGCGTCGCGCACCGCCTGGTGGCCATGGTCGGTGCAGCCGCACATGGCCTTGAGCTTGGGGGTGGCCGAGTAGTCGCCGCCGGCGGTGAACATCAGGATCTGCTCGACCAGACCGGTGCACGAGCCGCAGCTCGCGCTGGCCTTGGTCTGCTTGCGCACCTCTTCCAGCGTGAACAGGCCTTTGTCCTTGATGGCCTTGCAGATGGTGCCTTTGGTCACGCCGTTGCAGCCACACACCTCGTCGGTGTCGGCCATGGCCGAGGCCTTGCTTTGCCCCTGGTGGCCCACGTCGCCGATGTTGGATTCGCCAAACATCAGCTTGTCGCGGATGTCGGCCACGCTGCGGCCGTCGCGCAACAGCTTGAAGTACCACGAGCCGTCCACCGTGTCGCCATACAGGCAGGCGCCCACCAGCTTGTCGTCCTGAATCACCAGCTTTTTGTAGACACCGCCCGAGGGGTCGCTCATCACGATCTCTTCGGTGGTCGCGCCGCCGGTGAAGTTGCCCGCAGAAAACAGGTCGATGCCGGTGACCTTGAGCTTGGTCGAGGTGAGCGAGCCGGTGTAGCGGCCAATGCCGAACTCTGCCAGGTGCGTGGCCAGTACCTTGCCTTGCTCGAAGAGTGGCGCCACCAGACCGTAGGCGATGCCGCGGTGCGCCGCACACTCGCCCACCGCGTAGATGCGCGGGTCGGTCACGGTCTGCAAGGTGTCGCTCACCACGATGCCCTTGTTCACGTGCAGGTTCATCGACTCGGCCAGCGCGGTGTTGGGGCGGATGCCCACGGCCATCACCACCAGGTCGGCTGGCAGCTCGGTGCCGTCCTTGAAGCGGATGGCGCGAACCCGGCCTTCTTCATTGCCCAAAAGGTCCAGCGTTTGCGCGCCGATGAGAAATTTCATGCCGCGCTGTTCCAGCGAAGCCTGCAGCAGCTTGCCCGCCACATCGTCGAGCTGGCGCTCCATGAGCCAGGGCGCGACGTGCACCACGCTCACCGTCATGCCGCGCTTCATCAAACCGTTGGCGGCTTCCAGACCGAGCAGGCCGCCGCCGATGACCACCGCGTGCGTGTAGCGCGTGGCCGCGTCGATCATTGCCTGCGTGTCGGCGATGTCGCGGTAGGCCAGCACGCCTTGCAGGTCCTTGCCCGGAATGGGCAGCATGAAGGGGTTGGAGCCGGTGGCCATGATGAGCCGGTCGTACGGCGCTTCGATCACGCTGCCATCGGCGTCCGTGGCGCGCACCACGCGTTTGACGCGGTCCACCTCGGTCACGGTCTTGCCAGCGTGCAGGGTGATGCCGTTGTCGCTGTACCAGGCCCAGTCGTTGAGCACGATCTCGTCCAGAGTCTGCTCACCCGCCAACACGGGCGAGAGCAGGATGCGGTTGTAGTTGGGGTGCGGCTCGGCGCCGAAGACCGTGATGTCGTACAGGTCGGGTGCCAGCTTGAGCAGCTCTTCAAGGGTGCGCACACCGGCCATGCCGTTGCCCACCATCACCAACTTCATCTTTTGTTTTTCAACGACTCGCATGTCCATGGTGTTCTCCTTCAGGCCACTTTTTCGACGTGGGCTTGCCGCGTGTAGAGGAAGTCGATCACCGCCTTGCGGCACTGCTGGTACTTGGGCTCGTCGGCCAGGGCCACGCGGTTGCGTGGGCGTGGGAGGTCCACCGTCAACACCTCGCCGATGGTGGCTGCTGGTCCGTTGGTGAGCATCACGATGCGGTCGGAGAGCAGCACCGCTTCGTCCACGTCGTGCGTCACCATGACCACCGTGCTGTGCGTGCGCGCCACGATGTCGAGCAGTTCGTCCTGCAGCTTGGCGCGGGTGAGGGCGTCGAGGGCGCCGAAGGGTTCGTCCATGAGCAATACCTTGGGTTCCATCGACAGGGCGCGCGCAATGCCCACGCGTTGTTTCATGCCGCCGGAGATTTCGCCGGGGCGCTTCTGGGCGGCGGGTGTGAGGCCCACCATGGCCAGTGCGGCGTCGGTGCGGGTCTTGAGTTGCGCTTTCGTTTCCGTGGCGCCAAACACGCGCTCCACCGCGAGGTACACGTTCTCGAAGCAGGTGAGCCAGGGCAGCAGGGAGTGGTTCTGGAACACCACCGCGCGCTCGGGTCCGGGGCCTGCAATCTCGCGGTCTGCGCAGAGCAGCACGCCGCTGGTGGGCACGGTCAGGCCGGCAATCAGGTTGAGCAAGGTGGACTTGCCGCAGCCCGAGTGACCGATGAGGGTGACGAACTCGCCCTTGGCCACGGTGAGGTTGATGTCGCGCAGCGCAGGGAAGTTGCCCTTCTTCGTTTTGAAGGTCTGCTCGACGTTCTGGATCTCGATGTACTTCATATTCCGATCGTCCTGAGCTTGTCGAAGGGTCATGACTTCACCTCTTCAAACGTGAACAAGGTGGCCAGCTTGATGAGGCCGAATTCGAGCACCAGGCCGACGATGCCGATCATGAAGATCGCGATGATGATGCTGGCCACGTTGAGGTTGTTCCACTCGTCCCAGATCCAGAAGCCGATGCCCACGCCACCGGTCAACATCTCGGCAGCCACGATCACCAGCCAGGCCGTGCCCACCGCCAGGCGCACACCGGTCAGCAAATACGGCAGCACGGCGGGGAAGAGGATCTTGGTGAAGATCTTCCATTCGCTCAGGTTGAGCACGCGCGCCACGTTCATGTAGTCCTGCGGCACGCGCTGCACGCCCACCGCGGTGTTGATGATCATGGGCCAGATGGAGCAGATGAAGATGGTCCAGATGGCCGCTGGGTTGGCGCCCTTGAACACCAGCAGGCCGATCGGCAGCCAGGCCAGTGGTGACACCGGACGCAGCAGGCTGATGAGCGGGTTGAACATGCGGCTCAGAAACTCGAAGCGGCCGATGGCGAACCCTGCCGGAATGCCGACCAGCGCGGCCAGACCGAAGCCAATGGCAACGCGCTGCAGCGACATCAGCACGTTCCAGCCCACGCCCTGGTCGTTCGGGCCCACCTGGTAGAAGGGTTCGGAGAACACCTCCAGCGCCTGTTTCCAGGTGTCCAGCGGTGTGGGAATGCCGCTCCCGCCCGTGCCGGCCACCACCGCCCACACCGTGACCAGGAATACCAGGCCCAGCACCGGCGGCAGCACCGCCGTCCACAGGAACCTCAGGTCCCAACCGCGCTTGGCCGGCACCAGCGGCGCGGGCGCCGGCGTGGGCTTGGCGGCCGTTGCGACCGGTTTGCCCGTGGCGCTGGCGAGTGTGTCGGTCTGGGTGGAGGCGAGCCCCTCCAGTGGCGAATGAAAAACGGCGCTGACCATGGTGTTTCCCCCTTGCGGCAGCCTGATCAGGCCGCGTTGATCTTGAAGCTGTCGGCGTATTTGGCGGGGTCCTTGCCGTCCCACACCACACCGTCGATGAACTTCGCGCTGCGCATCTCCGACTTGGGCAACGAGGTCTTGCTGGCCGTGGCGGCCTGCTTGAAGATGTCGATGCGGTTGACCTGTTTGGCCACGGCCAGGTAGTCGGGGTGCGACTTGAGAAGGCCCCAGCGCTTGTGCTGCGTGAGGAACCACATGCCGTCGCTCAGGTAGGGGAAGTTCGCCGCGCCATCGTTGTAGAACTTCATGTGGTTGGGGTCGTCCCAGGTCTTGCCCAGACCGTTCTGGTAGCGGCCCAGGATGCGCTGGTTGATCGCGTCCACGCTGGTGTTCACATACGAACGTTGCGCGATGGTCTCGGCCATCTTGTTCTTGTTCTGCAGGCCGGCGTCGATCCACTTGCCGGCTTCCAGAATGGCGGCCGTCACCGCGCGCGCGGTGTTCGGGTTTTTCTGCACAAACTCCGCCGAGGTGCCCAGCACCTTCTCGGGGTGGTCCTTCCAGATGTCCTGCGTGGTGTTGGCCGTGATGCCGATGCCGTCCATGATGGCGCGGTGGTTCCAGGGCTCGCCGACGCAGAAGCCGTCCATGTTGCCCACGCGCATGTTGGC
>JAJNQE010000178.1 GCA_021154985.1 Hydrogenophaga sp. | reverse complement strand
GCAGCGGGCGAGCAGAGCGACGGCATCGGGCAGGTGAACGTGGCGGTGACGCAGCTGGACCAGATGACGCAGCAGAACGCCGCGCTGGTGGAGCAAAGCGCCGCCGCCGCCGAAAGCCTCAAAGACCAGGCCAGCCGACTGGCCGAGGTGGTGCGGGTGTTCCGGTTGTCGGGTTCCGCTCACGCCTGAGGCGCGCGGAACCCTTGACGAGGACCGAGCGCGGCCACAAACGCCGGCCGCTCTGCCTATACTGCTCCGGGTAATGTCCCGGTCTTCGCGGGACACCCTGCCTGGAGACCGCCGTCATGAACGCCCGCCTGCCCCAAGCCCTGCCGCCGCTCGACCCCACTGCGCTGCAAAGCCACATCGAATCCGCCTGGCAGCAGACCATCATCCCCGAGCTGGTGCGCTACATCGAGGTGCCGGCCAAGTCCCCGGCCTTCGACCCCGACTGGGCCCGCCATGGCCTGTTGGACCGGGTGCTGCGCGGCGCGGCCGACTGGGTGCAGGCGCAGAAGGTCGAAGGCCTCACGCTGGAGGTGATCCAGCTGCCCGACGCGCGCGGTGTGCCGCGCACGCCGGTGCTGTTTTTTGAAGTGCCGGCCTGCGCGGGCCGTGACGGCACGCCGGCACCGGCTTCGGGTCAGACCGTGCTGATGTACGGCCACCTCGACAAACAACCCGAGTTCAACGGCTGGCGCAGCGATCTGGGCCCCTGGATGCCCAAGATCGACGGCGGCAAGCTCTACGGCCGTGGCGGTGCCGACGACGGTTACGCGGTCTACGCCAGCATCGCCGCGCTGCAGGCGCTCAAAGCCCAGGGCGTGGCGCACCCGCGCATCGTCGGCCTGATCGAAACCTGTGAAGAAAGCGGCTCGGGCGACCTGCTGCCCTATGTGGACGCGCTGCGCACGCGCCTGGGCGATGTGGGCCTGGTGATCTGCCTGGACAGCGGCGCCGGCAACTACGACCAGCTCTGGCTCACCACCAGCCTGCGCGGCATGGCCAGCGGCGTGCTCAAGGTGGAAATCCTCACCGAAGGCATCCACTCGGGCGATGCCTCGGGCCTGGTGCCGTCGAGCTTCCGCATCATGCGCCAGGTGCTGGACCGACTCGAAGACAGCGCCACCGGCCGACTGCTGCCGGCGAGTTTTCACTGCGATGTGCCCACCGAACGCATCGAGCAGGCGCGCGCCACCGCCGCCATCCTGGGCGACGAAATCTACAAACGCTTTCCCTGGGCGCACCACGATTGCGGCGGCTCCACCGTGTTCGCCCTGCCCACCACCACCGACCCGGTGGACGCGTTGCTCAACCGCACCTGGCGGCCCACGCTCTCGGTCACCGGCGCCGACGGTTTCCCCGAACTGCGCAACGCCGGCAACGTGCTGCGGCCCTACACCGCGTTCAAACTCAGCCTGCGCCTGCCGCCGCTGGTGGACGCACCCGCGGCCGTGCAAGAGCTCAAGGCGCTGCTTGAAGACAACGCGCCTTACCAGGCCAAGGTCACGTTCGAAGGCGAGGGCGCGGCCAGCGGCTGGAACGCACCGACCACCACGCCGTGGTTCGAGCAGGCCTTGCAAGACGCATCGCAGGCCCACTTTGGCGCTGGCTGCGGCACCATCGGACAGGGCGGCACCATCCCGCTCATGAACATGCTCAGCAAGGGCTTCCCCACCGCGCAAATGATGGTGTGCGGTGTGCTCGGCCCCAAGAGCAACGCGCACGGCCCCAACGAGTTTTTGCACCTGGACTACGCACAGCGCCTGACCGCCACGGTAGCGCAAGTGATTGCGCGCATGCCCTGATCGCAGGACTTCCCACTCATTTTGCTGCGCCACCATGACCGACACGACCCAGGCCCCTTTCACCCTGCGCGACGGCCTCAACGTGGCCCTGTACGACTGGCCTCTGCCCATGCGCCGGCGCCCGCGCGGGGTGGTTCTCATCGTGCACGGCCTGGGTGAACACGCCTGGCGCTACGACGCGGTGGCGCGCCGCCTCAACGACTGGGGCTTTTGTGTGCGCGCCTACGACCAGCGCGGACACGGCGACTCGGGTGGCGCGCCCGGCACACTGCCCGACGACGACGCCTTGCTGGACGACCTGGAAGAGGTGCTGGACGACACGCGCCGCCACATCGCCGAGCCGTGGTCGTGTCCGCTGATCCTCATGGGCCACAGCATGGGCGGCCTGGTGTCGGCCACCTTTGTGCAGCGCGGCATGGGCAAGGTCGACGGTCTGGTGTTGTCTTCGCCCGCGCTGCAGGCCGGCATCGGCATGGTTCAGCGCCGGGTGATCGATCTGCTCTACCGCTACGCGCCCAACAAGACCCTGTCCAACGGCTTGGACGCCAGCAAGATCTCGCACAACCCGGCCACCGTGGCGGCCTACGAAAAAGACCGCCGCGTGCACGACCGCATCTCGGCGCGGTTGGCGCATTTCATCGACAGCAACGGGCCGCGCGTGCTGGCGGCAGCAGCGGGCTGGAGCGTGCCCACCCTGCTCATGTACGCGGGCGACGACCACCTGGTGAAACCCGAAGGCAGCCGCGCGTTTGCTGCGGCCGCGCCGCGCAACACGGTACACGCCCAGGCCTTCGAGGGCCTATACCACGAGATCTTCAACGAGGCCGATCCTTCGGCCGTGTTCGGCACGCTCAAGGCTTGGCTGGACGTGCTGGCGCCGCAGCCCCGGGCCGCCTGAGGCGTCGGCTTCAGCGACGCGGCTGCATCAGGCCGCCGAGCATGCCCATGAGGTCGCCGGGCGCCGGGTTGCTCTGGCCACCGAGCAAGGCGCCGAGTGCACCCAGGCCGTTGTCGGCGGGCACCTGGCCTTGTGGGGTGAGTTGGTCGATGAGGCCGGGCAACAGGTCGGCCAGGGCGGTGGACGCCTGGTTCCGGTTGCCTCCGAGCTGGGCAGCGATCATGCCCATGAGATCGGGGCCCAGCGCCTCACCGAGCCGGTCGGGGTTCACCGGTTGGTTGGCGCCGGTGCCCACCCACGACTGCGCCGCTTCACCCAGACCCGCCGACTGCAGCTTGGCCAGCAAGCCTTGCAGGCCACCCGCGTTGTTGAGCAGCGTGCTCACCAGGGTGATCAGCAGCTGCGGATTCAGGCCCCCGGCACCGCCCGCCGGAGCCGCGCCCGTGCCACGTTGGGCGCTCATGGCGGCCTCGGTGGCCGCCCCGATCAAAGAGTCCAGCAGTCCCATGTCGTGTCTCCAAGCCGTTGAATCAATGGGGATTGTGGGCCTGCCGACCGCGCCACGCAAGCCAGATCAGGGCCGCTGCGGTGAGCGCCAGCGGCAGCAGCGAGCCCACGTTCAGCCACGGCCAGCCTTGCGTGGTCACCAGGGCGCCAGAGGCGAACGAGGTGAACGCCATGGTGGCGAACACGCAGAAGTTGATGGCCGCCTGCGCGCGGTCTTTTTCTTCGGGCCGGTACGACTGCAGCGAGAGCGTGGTGCTGGCGGTGAAGAGGAAATTCCAGCCCACGCCGAGCAGGAACAACGCGATCAGGAACTGGTGCAGTGCCACGCCCGAGAGCGCAATCGCCACACAGGCCACGTTGAGCGCGACGCCCGTGCCCATGATGGTGAGCACGCCGAAGCGTTTGATCAGGTGCCCGGTGAAGAAGCCGGGCGCAAACATGCCGATCACATGCCATTCGAGCACCTGGGCCGCGTCTTCGAACGGAAAACCGCAGACCTGCATGGCCAGCGGCGTGGCCGCCATCAGCAGGTTCATCACGCCGTAGCCCAGGGCCGCGCCTGCCGTGGCCACGATGAACACCGGCTGGCGCATGATCACGCGCAAAGGTCGGCCAGGGTCGGCGCTGGCGGCCTTGGGCGGCACGGGCGGGAAACGCACAAACGCCATGACCGCCATGGAAACCAGGGCCACCGCCGCCAGTGACACGTAGGCGCCCACAAAAGGCACGTCAAACAGGGTGCGGGTGCGGCTGGCCAGGTTGGGCCCGAGCACCGCGCCCACCAGCCCGCCGGCCAGCACCAGCGAAATGGCTTTCTCGCGGAACGCGGGCGCGCTGAGTTCGGCGGCGGCAAAACGGTAGAGCTGGCCGTTGGCGCTGTAGTACCCGGCGATCACGGTGGCGGCCACCAGCAGCCAGAAGTTGCGGTCCATCACCGCCCAGGCGCACAGCAGGGCCGAGCCCAGCGCCACGAGCAACCCGATCTGGAACGACACCTTGCGCCCGAAGGCGCTCTGCGTGCGCGCCACCAGCGGCGTGGACAAGGCACCGCCCACCACATAGCCCATCACCGGCAAGGTCGCCATCCAGCCCAGCGGCGCCAGCGAGAGGCCGACCAGACCGTTGATGGCGATGAACACCACGTTGTTGGTGAGGAACAGGCCTTGCGCGGCGGCCAGCAGCCAGAGGTTTTTGTTCATGCGGGTGGTTTTTCAGGCGTCCAGGGCCATCAACCACTCGTCTGCACGGTGGATCTTGAGTCCTTGTGTCTCAAAGGAGTGACGCAGATCGCGGACGACCTGCACGGCTGCCGTCAGCGGATGCTGTTCGGCAAATCGCTTCAAGGCGCGGTGAGGCTTGTCGTCGCCGAGTTTGCATTCGATCAGGTGTGTGAGATGGTTCTTTTCGCTGATGGCGAAGTCCACCTCTGCGCCGTCTTTGGTGCGGATGTAGTGCAGTTGTACCTCCCGACCCTGGGCGTCGTGCTGCCACTGAACATGCTTGAGCAGCGCGGTGGCCACGAGGTTCTCAAACCGAATGCCATCGTCGCCTTCGACCAGACCGGTGTCGAAAAAGTAGACCTTGGGGGTTTGCAACACCGCACGGGCTATGTTGTCGTGCCAAGGGCGGACCACGAACACGATGTACAGGGCTTCCAGGATCTCCAGGTACTTTTTCAGCGTGGTGGGCGACACGCCGAGGTCGCGCGAGATACTGGCCAGCGACAGGGGAGACCCCACCCGCTGACGCAACAACTGTGCGAACAGTCGGATCGCGTTGACTTCCTGGATGCGCGAAAACTCCAGCACGTCGTCCCTCACCAGACCGTCAAAATACTGACGGCGCCAACGTTCGGCTTGTTCTTTGCTATCGGCCAGACAGGGCTCCGGAAAACCGCCGCGCTCCAGCATGTGGGAGAGTGCGGCATCGGGTGAGGCCCCGGTCTGGGTGCACCACTCCCGCACCGACAGCGGGTGCAGACGCCAGCCGAAGAAGCGGCCCGCCAGCGACTCTCCGCCCTGGCGAAACGTATCCAGCCGGGCGCTGCCGGTGACCATCAGTTGCTGGGCCGGTGGCTTGCCATCAAACACGCCTTTAAGCCACGCTTTCCAGTCGCGCATCTTGTGGATTTCGTCGAGTACCAGCAGGGGTGCTCTCGGATTCCAGCGCTGATTGACGATCACACTGCGGTCCTGCGCCACGTCGTGGTTGAGGTATTGCCCGCCCAACTCAGTCACCAGTTGGTGGCTCAGCGTGGTTTTCCCCACTTGCCGTGGACCGGTGAGAAACACCATCTTGTGTTGCAGGTCGCGGCGAACGAGGTGGTCAAGGTAGCGCTCCATGGCGGCATTTTAGCGACCTTAATCCATCATATTGGAAGAAAGTCGCGACTTTTTTCCAATTTACGACGCAAAAGTCGTAGCAACGACGAGTGCCGCCAGTGCGGCCGTTTCCGCGCGCAGCACACGCGGACCCAGGGTCACCGGCACAAAGCCGGCGGCGCGGGCCTGGGCGTCTTCCTGCGGGTTCAGGCCGCCTTCGGGGCCGCTGAGGAAGAGCACCGGTGTGTCGCTGGCCACCGTTTGCAAGGCGTGCGCAAGCGGCCGGGTGCCCTCGGCCAGCGAGAGCAGGCAGCGGAGTTCGGGCGTTGCGGCGTTCACAGGCGGCAGGGCTTTGAGCCAGGCGGCGAAATCGGCCACCGGTGCCACCGCGGGCACGCGGTTGCCACCGCATTGCTCACACGCCGCCACGGCCACCGATTGCCAGTGCGCCTGCTTTTTGGTGGCGCGCTCACCGGAGAGCCGCAGCACGCTGTGCGCGGTGTGCAGCGGCTGCAGGCCGGCCACGCCGAGCTCGGCGGCTTTCTCCACCAGCCAGTCCATGCGGTCGTTGGCGGGCATGCCCATGGCCAGCAGCACGGCGCGGCCCGGTTCGCGTTCGGTGGCGGTGTGCGCGCCCACGGTCACGTCCACGTCGGTGCGGCCCATGCGGGTGATGGTGGCTTCCCACTCGCCACCGTCGCCGTTGAAGAGGGTGATGGTCTGTCCGGGCTGCAGACGCAGCACCTGCACATGCCGCGCAGCGGATGCGGGCAGGCCCAGGCTCTGGCTGGCGAGCAGCGGCGTGGGGCAGTGAAAGCGCGGCATCAGACGCGCCCGAAGGCGTAGCCCGATGCGGCCTGCAGGCCCTCGACCTCGTCGATCAGTTGCAAGAGGGGGCCGAGCGCCCGGTAGCGGTGGGCGGTGTGACGGATGTAGCCGATGAAGCGCGGCGCGTCGGCGAGGTACTTGGGTTTGCCGTCGCGCAGCGTGAGCCGCGCGAAGATGCCGGCCACTTTCAGGTGGCGCTGCAGGCCCATCCACTCGACCGCGCGGTAGAAGGCGCCGAAGTCGCTGTGCCAGTCCTCGAAGTCCATCAGACCGGCCTTGCGTGCTTTTTCCCAGTAGCGCACGGTCACGTCGATCACGAAGTCCTCGTCCCAGGTGAGGAAGGCGTCGCGCATGAGGCTGGCGATGTCGTAGGTGATGGGGCCGTGCACCGCGTCCTGGAAGTCGAGCACGCCGAGTTGTTGGGCAGCAGAGCGATTCGCCGCCGGGCCGCCCCAAGGCGAATTAGCCCCCCCAGGGGGCAGCGACCCGTGTAACGGCGGAGCGTGGGGGATCATCAAATTCCTGGGCATGAAGTCGCGGTGCACATAGACGCTCGGCGCGTTCAGGTTGTGCGCCACGATCGAATCGAAGGCCTTCTGCAAGGTGGTGGCCTGTGTGTCGTTCAACGCAAACTGTTTGTGCTGCTGCAGGTACCAGTCGGGGAACAGCTGGAGTTCGCGGCGCAGCAAGGCCTCGTTGTAGGGCGGCAGCACGCCGGGTTTTGACGACAACTGCCAGGCCAGCAACGCATCTGTCGCCTGCATGTAGCGCCCGTGGTTGGCTTGTGCGTTGCCCTGGTCGATGCCGTCCAGCATGGTCTGGTGGCCCAGGTCGCTCAGCAGCATGAAGCCCTGCGGCTCGTCCCAGGCCAGCACCTCGGGCACCAGCAGGCCGGCCTCGCGCATGAGCGTGGCCACGTGCACGAAGGGCTGGCAGTTTTCGTGTGCGGGCGGTGCGTCCATCACGATCAGGCTGTGTCCGGCCTGCGCGTCGATGCGCAGGTAGCGTCGAAAGCTGGCGTCGGCCGAGGCCGCGCGCAGGGTCGAGGGCAGCAAACCCAGCCGGTCGGTCAGCGGGCGCAGCCAGGCAGAGAAAGCGGCTTCGCGTTGGGGATCGGCCCACTCGACGGCGGTGTTGGACGGGGTCATGGTGGAGGGTGTTTTGGCGCCGCTTGTCAATGGGCCGCGAGCGGGATCGCGCAGTGGATAATGCCCGCTGATTCTACAAACCCCCTGTGCCGATCCGCGGGCTTCGCGCGCTTTTGATCGACCCGGCCAACGACTTCTTCCCCTTGAATCGCCGCACCCACCCGTCCCGTGTTTCAGCCCTGCCCGGTGGGCACCTGCAACCCCGCCTCCAGGCGGCGCCCGTGGCGTTGGCGGTGCGTGGACTGGTCACGTTGCTCGCGCTCGGCGCGCACGGACTGGGCCACGCCCAGTCGGGTGATGGCGACGAAGCGCCGCGCCCTGCCGTGTCGCTGCGCTCCAGCGGGATGCTGATCGAAGCCCTGCCCGAAGACGCGAAGCAGCAAGCGCCCAGTTTCATTTCGGGTGAGCGCATCGAAGGTCAGACCGACGGCGTCACAGCGGTCGAGGGCGCCGCCGAACTGCGCCGCCACGACACCGTGATCCGCGCCGACCGGCTGCAGCTCGACCAACGCACCAACGAAGCCCAGGCCAAAGGCCATGTGCTCATCAACCGCAACGGCGACCGGTTTGAGGGCCCCGAGCTGCAGCTCAACGTGGACAGCTTCCAGGGCACGTTCACCCAGCCCACCTTCAACCTGCTCAAAAACGAAGGCAAGGGCGACGCCAGCCGCGTGGACTTTCTGGGCGAAGACAAGGCGGTGGCCCATGACGCGCGCTACTCCACCTGCCCGCGCACGCCCGGCGCCGACTGGATGCCCGCCTGGATGGTGCGGGCCACGAAGATCGAGTTCGACAACGTCGCCCAGACGGGGACCGCCACCAACGGCGCGCTGGAGTTCAAGGGCGTGCCCATCCTGGGCTGGCCCCACTTTTCCTTTCCGCTGACCGATGCGCGCAAGTCCGGCCTGCTGCCGCCCACGCTGAACATCGACAACATCAGCGGCCTTGAGGTCACGCTGCCCTACTACCTGAACATCGCGCCCAACCTGGACGCCACGCTCTACCCCACGTTGATGAGCAAGCGCGGGGTCGACCTGGGCGGCGAGCTGCGCTACCTGCAGCCCACCTACGCGGGCCAGGTGCGGGGCGCCTTCATGCCTTCCGATCAGCTGCGCGATGCCAACCGCTGGAGCTACACCGCGCAGCACAACCAGACCTTCACCGGCAGCAGCGCGGCGTTTGGCGGCTCGGCGGGCCTCTACCTCAACCTCAACCGCGTGAGCGACGACGACTACTGGCGCGACTTCCCGCGCGCCACCGCCTCGCTCACCACCCGCCTGCTCGCCAGCGACGCGGTCTACAGCTGGGGCCAGGGGCCGTGGTCGGTGAGTGCGGGTGCCTACACGTGGCAGACGCTGCAAGACGTTGACGCCCCCATCACCCCGCCCTACGACCGCCTGCCCTCGGTGGCGGTGCGGTATGGCCGCAGCGATGCGCAGGTGGCCAACGTCAGCGGGGTCGACTGGTCGGTGCTCACCGAATACACGCGCTTCCAGTCGGTGCCGGGCCTGACCGGGCAGACCAACGGCGCGCGCGCGCTCACCGTGGCCGAGATCAGCAAACGCTTCCAGGCCCCAGGCTGGTTCGTCAAGCCACGCGCCCAGCTGCACGCCACGCAGTACAGCTTTGACACCGCCCTGGCCAACGGCTCGCGCAGCGCCTCGCGCGCGCTGCCCACGCTCAGCCTGGACAGCGGCCTCATCTTCGAACGCGACGCCAGCTACTTTGGCCGGGGCTTCACACAGACGCTGGAGCCGCGTGCCTTCTTCACCTGGACGCCCTACCGCGACCAGCGCCTGCTGCCCAACTACGACTCGGCCGCCAACGACTTCAACCTGGCCTCGATCTACACCGAGAACGCCTTCGGCGGCAACGACCGCATTTCCGACACCCGCGCGGTCACGGTGGGCGTGAGTTCGCGTCTGCTCGACCCCGACAGCGGTGCCGAGGTGGTGCGCCTGGGTGTTGCCCAGCGCTACCTGTTCCGCGACCAGGACGTGTTCCTGCCCAACGCCAGTGGCCTGGCCGGTGGTGACCCGGTCAACGAACGCCTGAGCGACATCTTGCTGGCCGCGCGCGTGCAGTGGAGCCCGCGCTGGCTGACCGACGCCAACGTGCAGTACAGCCCGGGCAACCGCGAATCGGTGCGCACCACGCTCAGCGGGCGCTACACCCCCACCAACTTCCGCGTGCTCAGTGCCGCCTACCGCCTGCAGCGCGGCAGCAGCGAACAGTTCGACGTGGGCTGGCAGTGGCCGCTCAGCGATCTGTTCGGTGAGCCCGCCGGTCCCGAAGTGCGGGGCCGCGCCCTGGGCCCGGGCAATTGGTACAGCGTGGGCCGCATCAACTACAGCGTGCCCGACCGCAAGGTGGTGGACCTGGTGGCCGGCTTCGAATTCGACGGCGGTTGCTGGCTCGGGCGCGTCGTGCTGGAGCGCCTGCAGCGCAGCAACGCCTCGGCCAACCAGCGTATCCTGTTCCAGCTGGAGTTCAGCGGCTTCTCCCGCCTCGGCTCCAACCCGCTGAAAACCCTCAAAGACAACGTGCCGCGCTACCAGTACCTGCGCGACGAAATCAACCCGCCCAGCCGGTTCCAACAATATGACTGACCGCCTCCCTCCTTCATCCCGCGCTGCCGCGTGGCTGCTCTGTGGCTCGCTGTTGGCCGCCTGCGCCGCGCAGGCCCAGGCGCTGCGTCCCTCCAGCGGCATCCGGGCGCCGGCGGTGCCCAGCACGTCCGTGGCCCGCACCGCCGACTTCATCGTCGCGCTGGTCAATTCCGAGCCCATCACCAACAGCGAGGTGCGTCAGCGCCTGGTGCGCCTGGAGCAGCAACTCACCCAGCAGTCCGCCCCTGTGCCGCCGCGCGACCAGCTCGCCCGCCAGGTGCTTGAGCAGATCGTCAGCGAGCGCGCACAGCTGCAGCTCGGCGCCGAGCTCGGCATCCGCGTGGACGAGGCCTCGGTGGCCCAGGCCGAACAGTCCATTGCTGCACAGAACCAGCTCACGCCCGAAGAATTCCGCCGCCGAATCGCCGCCGATGGGGTCGACATCAACCAGTTGCGCAACGACCTGCGCAATCAGATCCTGCTGCAGCGCCTGCGCGAGCGCGAGGTGGAATCGAAGGTGCGCGTGACCGAAGCCGACATCGACGACTTCATCCGCGAGCGCCAGGGCAGCAACGACGTGGCCAGCCTGCAGCTCAACCTGGCGCAGGTGTTTGTGGCGGTGCCCGAAAACGCTGCGCCGGACCGTGTGCAGGCCCTGCAGGCGCGCGCCCAGGGCGTGGCCGACCGGGCCCGCGCCGGTGGCGACTTCGGCGAACTCGCGCGCGAATTTTCCGATGGTGCCGAACGCGCCAACGGTGGCCAGTTTGGACTGCGCCCGGCCGACCGCCTGCCCGAGTTGTTCGTGGAATCGACCCGTGCATTGAGCGCTGGCGCCATCGTCGGCCCCGTGCGCAGCCCGGCCGGTTTCCACGTGCTCAAGGTCATCGAAAAACGCCAGGCGGGCCTGCCGGATGTCACCGTCAATGAAACCCGCGCGCGCCACATCCTGCTGCGCCTGACCCCGCAGCTCACCGAAGCCGACGCCGTGGCCCGCCTGGCGGCATTCCGCCAGCAGCTTGTCAGTGGTCAGGCCACGTTCGAAGCCCTGGCGCGCGAACACAGCCAGGACGGCTCGGCACAGGACGGCGGCAACCTGGGCTGGTCACAGAGTGGCCAGTTCGTTCCCGAGTTCGAAGCCGCCATGAGCCGCCTGCGCCCGGGCGAGGTCTCGCCACCCGTGGTGTCCCGTTTTGGCGTGCACCTGATCCGCGTGGAAGAGCGCCGCCAGAGCACACTGTCCGCCCGCGACCAGCGCGAGATGGTGCGTGGCCTCGTGCGCGAGAAGAAGGTCAACGAGGCTTTGCGCACCTGGGTGCAGGACGTGCGCGGTCGTGCCTACGTCGAGTACCGCGACGCACCGCAGTGATGCCGCGCGTCACCCCGGCGGCCTGCGCATGAAGCACATTGCCCGCAAGCGTTTCGGTCAGCACTTCCTGACCGATGGCGCCATCATCGACGCCATCGTCGACGCCATCGCCCCTCAGCCCGGCGACGCCATGGTGGAGATCGGCCCCGGTCTGGCCGCGCTCACGCAGCCGCTGGTGGAGCGGCTGGGCCGCCTCACGGTGATCGAGCTGGACCGCGATCTGGCCGTGCGCCTGCGGGCCCATGCCCAGCTCCAGGTGGTGGAGTCCGATGTGTTGAAGGTGGATTTCACGGCGCTCGCTGCGCAACTCGCCGCGCCCACGCTGCGCGTGGTGGGCAACCTGCCTTACAACATCTCCACGCCCATCCTGTTCCACCTGCTCGATCACGTGGCCGTGGTGCAGGACCAGCACTTCATGCTGCAGAAGGAAGTCATCGACCGCATGGTCGCGCGTCCGGCCACGGCCGACTACAGCCGCCTTTCGGTGATGCTGCAGTGGCGCTACGCCATGGACAACGTGTTGTTCGTGCCACCCGAGAGCTTCGATCCACCACCGCGCGTGGACAGCGCCATCGTGCGCATGGTCCCGTTGGCCGAGCCGCCTGTGATCAACATCGCGCGTTTCTCCACCATGGTGCAGGTGGCTTTCAGCCAGCGCCGCAAGATCCTGCGCAACACCCTGGGCCGCTGGCTCGACGAGCAAGGCTTTGGTGGCGAATTCGATCTGCAGCGCCGGGCCGAAGAAGTGCCGGTGAGCGAATACGTCGAGTTGATCCAACAGCTGCCGGCATGAAAAAAGCCGCTGTGCAAACAGCGGCTTTTTTATTGGGGCGAAGCCAACTCAGGCGGCGGCCAGCCAATAACCCGCGTTGAACGGGCTGCTCATGCGCAGCGCCATGGGGCTCACGTCCAGAATTTTGTCGGTGGGCATGGGCTCGTCGTTCTGCACCTCGATCGGCTGCTCTTCGCCTTTGGGCGAACGCGCGACCGAAAACGAATAGAAGCAGCGGAAGGGGATCTTGCGGTCCGACCAGTAATCGGCGGCGTCGCGGAAGATGTCCAGCAGCTGCTCGCGCGCTTCCTTGTCGAACTTGGCGTGTGCCGGAATGTGTTCCAACACCACGATGAAACCGGTCTGCGCGCCCGACTTGTGAACCATGTCGGTCATGCAGTCGTAGAGCGCATCGAAGTTCTTGCCGAAGTGCGAGGGCAGGGTGTACTGCGCTGCGATCAGTTCCAGCACGTCCTGCTTGCTCTGGGCTTTGGCCAGGTTGGCGTACAGGAAGTGGTGCCCCAAGTGCTCGGCCGCGGCCTGCAGGTCTTTCACGCCGTGGGCGCGAATCGACTGAACGATATTGGGTCGTACGTTACGAAGTGGCGTGTCCATCTCCGCGTCTCTTTCAAAAGTCAAAGTTAAAAAACCGTTCACACCACCCAAGACTCACTGCACGATCAGCTTGAAGCTGCTGTAGTGGTCTTCGGTGTAATAACAAGCCTCAGGCGCCTTGGGCTGCAATCCCCCGCACACGATCCGCTTCGCGCCCCGGTGCTTCAGACCTGGCGTGGGCACCGTGTACTCACGGTAGAACCCCCGCCGCTGGCTTGGCAGCAACCTTTCGCGGTTGCCGAACACCGAGCCGTCTTTCTCGTACCGGAATGGCCCGCCTTGCCGGATCAACTCCATCACCTCCTGGCCCTGCCGGGGCAGGCCTGATTCGGCGAGGAAGGCCGCGTTCGCGCCCGAGAGTGCCTGGTCTGCCGGTGTTCGAGCTTGCACCAAAATGGTGCCAAGCGATGCCGTCAGAGCCAGCGCCAAGGCCAGTGTGGCCACGACCTTGGCATTCCCGATCCGCGCCCGAATCCGCTTCAGGTCCATGAATTCCCTTGCTCCTGATGCAATCAACCCGCCACCAACGCGCCGCAAATACACCGCTTCTGGCGGGATTTGTCGAGGAGTTGCGGGGCGGGTTAACCCTGAATTCCAAGCGCGCTAGTGTGCCTGAGGCGGCCCGAAAACGCAAGCGGTTGCTGAAAAATCGGGCAAATCGGAGCGCTGGAAGTGTGTGAAAAAGTTAGTGCTTGCTTTTTCCCAAGACGTCAACGGGAAACGTTGGCGTCGGCCACGGTGAGGGCTGTCATGTTCACGATGCGGCGCACGGTGGCGCTCGCGGTGAGGATGTGCACCGGCTTGTCCGCGCCCAGCAGCACCGGGCCGATGGCGATGTTGCCGCCGGCCGCCGTCTTGAGCAGGTTGTAGGCGATGTTGGCCGCGTCGATGTTGGGCAGCACCAGGAGGTTGGCCGCACCCTTGAGGGTGGAGTTGGGCATCATTCTGGCGCGCGCCTCGGGGTCGAGTGCCACATCACCGTGCATTTCGCCGTCCACCTCCAGCCATGGCGCCTGCTCGCGCAGCAGCTCCAGCGTGCGGCGCATCTTGACGGCGCTGGCCTCGTTGCTCGACCCGAAGTTGGAGTGCGACAGCAAGGCGGCCTTGGGCTGCAGGCCGAAGCGCAGCATTTCTTCGGCCGCCATGACCGTGATCTCGCACAGCTGTTCGGCAGTGGGGTCGTGGTTGACGTGCGTGTCGACCAGGAACACTTGGCGCCCGGGCAGCATCAGGCCGTTCATGCAGGCGTAGATGCGCACGTCTTGCGCGGTGCGGGGGCTGCCTCCGGCGCGTTTGCCGATCACCTGGTCGATGTACTGCAGGTGGTTGTGGGTGGTGCCCCAGGTGCCGCAGATCAGGCCGTCGACCTCACCCTTGTGCAGCAGCATGGAGCCGATCAGCGTGAGGCGGCGGCGCATCTCGATCTTGGCGAGCTGCTGGGTCACGCCCTTGCGTTCGGTCATGCGGTGGTAGGTCTGCCAGAAGTCGCGATAACGGTCGTCCTGCTCGACGTTGACGATGTCGTAGTCGAGCTCTTCGCGCAGGCGCAGGCCGAACTTTTCGATGCGCTGGGCAATGACCGACGGGCGACCGATCAGTGTGGGGCGGGCCAGGCCTTCGTCCACCACGATCTGGCAGGCGCGCAGCACGCGCTCTTCTTCGCCTTCGGCGTAGGCCACACGCTTGCGCGCAGCGGTTTTGGCCGCTGCGTAGATCGGTTTCATGATCGTGCCGGAAGCGAACACGAAGCTCTGCAGGCGCTCGCGGTAAGCCGCCATGTCGGTGATGGGGCGCAGGGCCACGCCGCTCTCGGCTGCGGCCTGGGCCACGGCAGGCGCGATCTTCATCATCAGGCGCGGATCGAACGGTTTGGGGATCAGGTATTCGGGTCCGAAGGCCAGCTGCTCACCCGCGTAGGCGGCAGCCACCACCTCGCTCTGCTCGGCCTGGGCGAGTTCGGCGATGGCGTGCACCGCGGCGATCTCCATCTCGTCGGTGATGGTGGTCGCGCCGCTGTCGAGCGCGCCGCGGAAAATGTAGGGGAAGCACAGGACGTTGTTGACCTGATTCGGGTAATCGGTGCGGCCCGTGGCCATGATGATGTCGCTGCGCACGGCGTGCGCGTCTTCGGGGGCGATCTCGGGGTTCGGGTTGGCCAGCGCGAAGATCACCGGCTTGGGTGCCATCGACGCCACCATCGCGGGCTTGAGCACGCCACCAGCCGACAGGCCGAGGAACACGTCGGCGCCCTCGATCACCTCGGCCAGCTTGCGTTTGTCGGTCTTCTGCATGTATTGACGCTTGTCGTCATCCATGAGCTCCTCGCGGCCCTCATAGACCACGCCGGCCAGATCGGTGACGAACACGTTCTCGCGCTTGAGGCCGACTTTGAGCAGCAGGTTCAGGCACGCCAGCGCGGCCGCGCCCGCACCCGAGGTGACCAGCTTGACCTGGCCGATGTCCTTGCCCGCGACCTTCAGCCCGTTGAGCATGGCCGCCGCCACCGTGATGGCCGTGCCGTGCTGGTCGTCGTGGAACACGGGAATCTTCATGCGCTTGCGCAGCTCGCGCTCCACGTAGAAGCAGTCCGGTGCCTTGATGTCTTCGAGGTTGATCGCGCCGAAGGTGGGCTCCAGCGCGGCAATGATCTCCACCAGCTTGGCCGGGTCTTTTTCGTCGATCTCGATGTCGAACACGTCGACGCCGGCGAACTTCTTGAACAGAACGCCCTTGCCCTCCATCACCGGCTTGGCGGCCAGCGGGCCGATGTCGCCCAGGCCCAGCACTGCGGTGCCGTTGGTGATGACGCCGACCAGGTTGCCGCGGCTGGTGTACTTGAAGGCGTTGACCGGGTCGGCCACGATCTCTTCACACGGTGCCGCCACGCCGGGCGAGTACGCCAGGGCCAGATCGCGCTGGTTGGTGAGCTGCTTGGTGGCGGCAATCGCCACCTTGCCGGGCGTCGGGAACTCGTGGTACTCGAGGGCGGCTCGGCGCAGCTCGGCGCGCTTGTTCTCGGGGCTGTTGTCCTTGCTCATGATCGTGTCTCCGGTCGTGCTGAATTCTTGCTATGTGAAAGCGAGTTGCGCATTCTAGTTCCGTGCTCGGGAAAACCCCAGTCAGGAATACTGCGTAGGGCGTGGCATCGGTCGTGACTTTTCGGGAGGGAATGGCCCGTATCCAGGCGCAAAAAAAGCCCCGCAGCTGCGGAGCTTGTGGCTGGGCTCATGGGGT
Source organism: Hydrogenophaga sp. (assembly GCA_021154985.1). Taxonomy (GTDB): domain Bacteria; phylum Pseudomonadota; class Gammaproteobacteria; order Burkholderiales; family Burkholderiaceae_C; genus Hydrogenophaga. The sequence goes on along the minus strand of JAJNQE010000178.1, from coordinate 47,942 downwards.
GGGTCAGCTGACCGAGCCCATCTGGCTTTGCAGATAGTTGGGCAGGCCGACCTTGCCGATCAGCTCGATCTGGGTTTCCAGGAAATCGATGTGCTCTTCTGTGTCGTCCAGGATGCCCTGCAGCAGGTCGCGCGAGACGTAGTCGCGCACGGCTTCGCAGTGGGCAATGCCGTCCTTGATGGTCTTCTGCGCCGCGGTTTCCAGCGCCAGGTCGCTCTGCAGCATCTCGGGCACGTCCTCGCCGATGTTGAGCTTGCCCAGGTCTTGCAGGTTGGGCAGGCCGTCGAGCGTGAAGATGCGGTCCATCAACTTGTCGGCGTGCTTCATTTCGCCGATCGATTCCTCGTATTCCTTGGCGGCCAGCTTGTCCAGGCCCCAGTGCTTGAGCATGCGGTAGTGAACGAAGTACTGGTTGATGGCGGTCAGTTCGTTCTTGAGCTGCGCCTGCAGGTGCGCGATGGCTTGGGGGTCGCCTTTCATGGCTGTTCCTTTCGTGTTTTGAGGTTGGGTGCCATTGTGCGCGTTGATCAAGTCCGTTGGAACGGCGCTCAGCCGCGCATGAGGGCTTCGATCTCGTTGGCCTCCACCGGCACGCCGCGCGAGATCAGCTCACAGCCGGTTTCGGTGACGATGGCGTCGTCTTCGATGCGGATGCCGATGTTCCAGAACTTCTCCGGCACGCCGTCGGCCGGGCGCACGTAGAGGCCCGGCTCGATGGTGAGCACCATGCCCGGGCGCAGGATGCGGCTCGGGCGGTCCTTGATGGTCTCGCCACTCAAGGGGTCCTTGCGTTCGTTGACTGTGCCCAGCTCGGACGGCTCCACATAGCTGCCGCAATCGTGCACGTCCATGCCCAGCCAGTGGCCGGTGCGGTGCATGTAGAACTGGAAGTACGCGCGGTTGGCGATCACGTCCTGCGCGTTGCCCACCTTTTTCTTGTCGAGCAGGCCCACGTCGAGCAAGCCCTGCGCGAGCACCGCCACGGTGGCTTCGTGCGGATCGACAAAGCGCGCGCCAGCCTTGGTGGCGTTGACCGCGGCGATCTGACTGGCCAGCACCAGGTCGTAGAGCTCGCGCTGCGGGCCGGTGAACACGCCGTTGGCGGGAAAGGTGCGGGTGATGTCGCTGGCGTAGCCGTCGAGTTCGCAGCCGGCGTCGATCAGCACCAGCTCGCCGCTGCGGATGGGTGCGGCGTCGGCACGGTAGTGCAGCACGCAGGCATTGGCGCCGGCGGCCACGATGCTGCCGTACGCCGGGTACTGCGAACCGTGCTCGCGGAAGCTGTGCAGCAGCTCGGCGTCCAGGTGGTACTCGCGCACATCCAGGCCCGCACGCAGCATGGCCGCGCTGCGCTGCATGGCGCGGATGTGGGCTTGGGCGCTGATCTGCGCGGCGCGGCGCATGGTGTCCTGCTCGAAGGCGTCCTTCACCAGGCGCATCTCGTCGAGCACACCGCACAGGTCGCGCTGCGACTCGGGGCACAGGGCACCGTAGCGCACGCGGGCGCGCACGGGCTGCAGCCAGCCGTTGACCTGGCTCTCCAGCCCGGCGTGGGTGGCGAACGGATACCACACGGTCTGGCGGTTCTCCAGCAGCTTGGGCAGGCGCTGATCGAGTTCGGCCACCGAGAACGCTTCGCTCACGCCCAGGTGTTCGGGAGCTGCCTGTGGGCCGAGGCGGATGCCATCCCAGATTTCGCGCTCCAGGTCTTTGGGCTGGCAAAACAGCGTGGTGTGGCCCTCGGCCGTGATCACCAGCCAGGCGTTGGGCTCGGTGAAACCGGTGAGGTAATAAAAGTAGCTGTCGTGGCGGTAGAGAAAGTCGGAGTCGCGGTTGCGCGGGCGCTCCAGCGCGGTGGGCACGATGGCGATGCCGCCGGGGCCGAGCGAGGCGGCCACGCGGGCGCGGCGGTCGGCGTAGAGATGGGTGTGGGTGGTGGAGTCCATGGGTGCCATTCTCTGACTTTCGGCGCACGCCCGTGTGCCGGGGGAATCAGTCCCGCTGGTTCAGTTCTTCGAGCCGCTCGGGTGTGCCCACATCAACCCAGGCCCCCGCATAAATTTCGGCGCTGACCTGCCCCGCCTCCATCGCGCGGCGCAGCAGCGGCGCCAGCGGTTCGGCCGTGCCTTGCGGGTTGCCCGGCAGCACCTCGCACCAGGGCGCTTCAAACAGCGCGCGCCGGTACAGGCCGATGGTGCTGAAGGTCCAGGCCTCGTCGGCCCGGCTGATGGCCAAGCCGTCGGGCCCCAGGCCGAAGTCGCCCTTTTGGTTGTGCGGCGGGTTGGGCACCAGCCAGATGTGGGCGAGCAGGCCGCTGGCCGCAAAACGGTCGACGCTGTCTTGTGTGAACTGGAAGTCGGGCACGTACACGTCACCCGCCAACACCCAGAACACATCGTCCAGCAGGGGGAGGGCGCGGGCGATGCCGCCGGCCGTCTCCAGCGCATAACCGAAGTCGGTGCCCTCGCGCGACATCACCACCTCGCACCCCGGCTGTTCACGGCTCCAGGTGGCGCAGTGTTCGTCGATCTGCTCGCCCAGCCAGGCGGTGTTGACCACCAGGCGTCTGAAGCCACCCGCCCGCAGGGCCTCCATGGGCCACTGCATCAAGGGCTTGCCCAGCACGGGCAGCAGCGGTTTGGGCGTCACGTCGGTGAGTGGGCGCATGCGCATGCCGCGCCCGGCTGCGAGCACCATGGCCGTGGCCAGAGGAGGTGGGGAGGCGGGGGCTGTGGCGAGTCGGGTCATGGGTGGCGGGTGGATGCGCATGCCGGGCACTCAGGGCCGCACACGTTCAAGAATTATGGGCTGACAGGCTTGCTGGTTGGGGCGCAACGCTGCCAGCGATGGGCGGGCCGATAAAATCCGTTGTTTTGCGCCACCGCGCAAGCCTCGGCCTCCACCACTTTTCAGCACCGCCATGTCCGACACCGCCAGCACTCCCACCCCCACCGCCTCCGCCGTGTCAGCCCAGACCCAGGCCAACGCCATCCGTGCGCTCGCCATGGACGCGGTGCAGGCCGCCAACTCGGGCCACCCCGGCGCGCCCATGGGCATGGCCGACATGGCGGTCGCCCTGTGGGGTCGGCACCTGCGCCACAACCCGACCAATCCGCAGTGGGCCAACCGCGACCGCTTCGTGCTGTCCAACGGCCACGGCTCCATGCTGATTTACGCGCTGCTGCACCTCACCGGCTACAAGCTGCCGATCGGCGAACTCAAGAACTTCCGCCAGTTGCACAGCAAGACCGCTGGCCACCCCGAAGTGGGCGTGACCCCGGGTGTTGAAACCACCACCGGCCCCTTGGGCCAGGGCATCACCAACGCGGTGGGCATGGCGCTGGCCGAGAAGCTGCTGGCCTCCGAATTCAACCGCGAAGGTCACACGGTGGTGGACCACCACACCAACGTGTTCCTGGGCGACGGTTGCCTGATGGAGGGCGTCAGCCACGAGGCCGTGGCCCTGGCCGGCGCGTGGAAGCTCAGCAAGCTGATCGCCCTGTACGACGACAACGGCATCTCCATCGATGGTCAGGTCACGCCCTGGTTCATCGACAACACCGCGCTGCGTTTTGCCGCCTGCGGCTGGAACGTGATCGGTCCGATCGACGGCCACGATGCCGACGCAGTGGACCGCGCGATCAGCGACGCGAAGAACAAGGCCGACGCCCCCACCATCGTCATCTGCAAGACCCACATCGGCAAAGGCAGCCCCAACCGCGCCAACACCGCCAAGGCCCACGGCGAGCCGCTGGGCACTGAAGAAATTAAACTCACCCGCGAAGCCCTGGGCTGGAGCCACGCACCTTTTGCGATCCCGAAAGACGTGTACGCCGCGTGGGACGCGAAGGCCGCCGGCAAGGCCGCCGAGGCCGCGTGGAACACCGCCTTCGCCGCCTACAAGGCCGCTTTCCCCGAACTCGCCAAGGAATTCGTGCGCCGCATGAAGGGCGACCTGCCGAAGAACTTCGCCCAAGTGGCGGTGGACGCCGCGGTGGCTGCCCACACCAAGGCCGAAACCGTGGCCAGCCGCAAGGCCAGCCAGCTCGCGCTGGAAACCTTCACCGCCGCGCTGCCCGAGCTGCTGGGCGGCAGCGCCGACCTCACCGGCTCCAACCTCACCAACACCAAGTCCACGCCCTCGTTGCGCTTCAACCTGGCCGGTGACGTGGTGAAAAACGAGCAAGGTCAGGGCGGGCGCCACATCAACTACGGCGTGCGCGAATTCGGCATGGCCGCGATCATGAACGGCGTGGCGCTGCACGGTGGCTTCATTCCCTACGGCGGCACCTTCCTCACGTTCTCCGACTACAGCCGCAACGCCATCCGCATGGCCGCGCTGATGAAACAGCGCGTGATCCACGTGTTCACGCACGACTCCATCGGCCTGGGCGAAGACGGCCCCACCCACCAGTCGGTGGAGCACGCCGCCAGCCTGCGCCTGATCCCGAACCTGGACGTCTGGCGTCCGGCCGACACCGCCGAGACCGCCGTGGCCTGGGCCGTGGCGCTGGAAAACGCCAGCCGCCCCACCGCCCTGCTGCTCAGCCGCCAGAACCTGCCCTACGCACCCAAGAGCGACCTGGGCGACATCAGCAAAGGCGCATACGTGCTGGCCGAGCCCAGCGAAGTGGGCCTGAAGAAAAAGGCGCAGGCGGTGATCATCGCCACCGGTTCCGAAGTGCAGCTGGCGCTGAAAGCGCAGGAGCGGCTGGCCAAGGAATTCAAGATTGCCGTGCGCGTGGTCTCCATGCCCAGCACCACCACCTTCGACCGCCAGAGCGCCGCTTACAAGGCCTCGGTGCTGCCTGCCGGCGTGCCGCGCGTGGCGGTCGAGATGGGTTCCACCGACGGTTGGTGGAAGTACGGTGTGGCCGCGGTCGTGGGGCTGGACACCTACGGCGAATCCGCCCCGGCGCCGGTGCTGTTCGAGCACTTCGGCTTCACGCCCGCCAATGTGGCCGACACGGTGCGCGCCGTGCTGGCGAAATGAATTTGTTCATCCTTCTTTGAAACCCCCTGGAGACACGAGACATGACCATCAAGATCGGCATCAACGGCTTTGGCCGCATCGGCCGCAACGTGCTGCGCAGCGCGCTGCAGAACTTCGCCGACATCGAAGTCGTCGCCATCAACGACCTGCTGGAGCCCGAGTACCTGGCCTACATGCTGCAGTACGACAGCGTGCACGGCCGCTTCAAGGGTGATGTCCAGGTCGACGGCAACACGCTGGTGGTCAATGGCAAGAAGATCCGCCTCACCCAAGAGCGCGACCCCGCCAACCTCAAGTGGAACGAAGTCGGCGCCGACATCGTCATCGAATCCACCGGCCTGTTCCTGGACAAGGTCACGGCCCAGAAGCACCTGGACGCCGGCGCGAAGAAGGTCATCCTGTCCGCGCCTTCCAAGGACGACACGCCCATGTTCGTGTACGGCGTGAACCACGCCACCTACAAGGGCGAGGCCATCATCTCCAACGCCTCGTGCACCACCAACTGCCTGGCGCCCATTGCCAAGGTGCTCAACGACAAGTGGGGCATCAAGCGCGGTCTCATGACCACGGTGCACGCCGCCACCGCCACGCAGAAAACGGTGGACGGCCCGAGCAACAAGGACTGGCGCGGCGGCCGCGGCATCCTGGAAAACATCATCCCCAGCAGCACCGGCGCGGCCAAGGCCGTGGGCGTGGTGATTCCCGAGCTGAACAAGAAGCTCACCGGCATGAGCTTCCGCGTGCCCACCTCCGACGTGTCGGTGGTCGACCTCACGGTGGAACTCAACAGCCCCGCCACCTACGCCGAGATCTGCGCCGAGATGAAGTCGCAAAGCGAAGGCGCGCTCAAAGGCGTGCTGGGCTACACCACCGACAAGGTCGTGGCCACCGACTTCCGTGGCGACACCCGCACCTCCATCTTCGACGCCGACGCCGGCATTGCGCTGGACAGCACCTTCGTCAAGGTGGTGAGTTGGTACGACAACGAGTGGGGCTACTCGAACAAGTGTCTCGAGATGGTTCGCGTGGTCGCCAAGTAAGCCCTCGCTTGCATGCAACAAAAAAGCGCCTTCGGGCGCTTTTTTGTTGCCGGAGCGCCTTCGTGACAGACCGTGCTTGACACTAGACCGACCGGTCTATAGATTTGCGCCCATGTCCGAAACACCCACCCCCGGCACCCGCGAACGCCTGATCGCCGCCATGACCGACGCGCTGCGCCGGCGCGGCCTGCACGGCGTCGGCCTGACCGAGCTGCTGGCCCAGGCCGGCGCGCCCAAGGGCGTGCTGTACCACCACTTCCCCGGCGGCAAGGCCGAGCTGGCCGTGGCCGCCATCGACGATGTGGTGGCGCGCATGCTGCGCGGGCTCGACGCACTCTTGGCCAGCAATCCCGACCCGATCGAGGCCACGCGCCGCTGGATGGCGGGCGCCACCGCGCGGCTGGGCGACAGCGGCTTCGAATCGGGCTGCCCGCTGGCCACCGTGGCGCTGGAGTCCACGCCCGATGACGCCGCCCTGCGCGAGGCCCTGGCGCGGGCGTGTGCCACCTTGCGCGAGCGCATTGCGCAAGCGCTGGAATCGCACGGGGAGCCCCGTGCGCGGGCACAGGGCATCGCAGCCCTGATCGTGGCCACCTACGAAGGCGGGCTGCTGCAGGCGCGCGTGGCCCAGAGCACCACGCCCATCGCACAGGCCACCGACACCCTGCTGTCGCTGCTTGCTCCCCGCCCGCCGGCCTGATCGACCGAACTGGAGACTTTCATGACCACCGACACTTCCCCGCAGGACGTGCGCATCGAGCGCCTCACGCTCACCGCCGCCGATGGTTACCCACTGGTGGCGCACCGCTTTCGCAGCCCCGCGCCGCCGCGTGGCCACCTGGTGGTGGGCGGTGCCACCGCCGTGCCGCAGGGCTTCTACAAGCGCTTTGCCGAACACGCCGCTCGCCGCGGCTTTGATGTGCTGACGCTGGACTACCGGGGCATCGGTCAGTCGGCCCCGAGCACGCTCAAGGGCTTTCGCATGGACTACCTCGACTGGGGTCGCCTGGACCTGGCGGCCGGTGTGCAGGCCATGCGCCAGGAGGGCATGCCGCTCTACCTCGTGGGGCATTCCTACGGTGGCCATGCCCTGGGCTTGCTGCCCGACCCGACGCTGGTGGACGGCGCCTACACCTTCGCCACCGGTGCCGGCTGGCACGGCTGGATGCCACCGCTGGAGCGCCTGCGCGTGCTCTTCATGTGGCGCGTGCTCGGGCCGGTGTGGACGCGCCTGGCCGGGTACCTGCCCTGGAGCCGCCTGGGCATGGGCGAGGACCTGCCGATCGACGTGTACCGCCAGTGGCGCCAGTGGTGCCGCTACCCGCGTTACTTCTTCGACGACCCGGCCATGCAGGCCACCACCGAACGGTTCGACGATGTGCGCTTCCCCATCGTGGCCGTGAACGCGCTGGACGACGCCTGGGCGCCCCCGGCCTCGCGCGACGCTTTCATGGCCGGCTACCGCAACGCCGAGGTGCGCAGCGTCACGCTCGACGCCCGGCGCGAAGGCCTGGGCGCCATCGGCCACATGGGCTATTTCAGGCCCAAAGCGCAGCCGCTGTGGAACAACGCGCTGGACTGGTTTTCCGCACAAACGCAGCGCCGTTCAGCGGTTGTCTGAAGCGGCCAACACCCTCTCAGAACCTGCGCCAAATGGGGTGGCAAGCGCTCGCGGGGCCGTGCTACAAACCGGGATGCTTTTACATCTCGGATACAAAAACCGGTGCTTCACCGTTGGCTTGGCGGCCCTGCTGGCCTGCGCGCCGGTGCTGGCGCAAGGCGTCGACGTGCCAGCCCAGGGCCTGATCATTGGCTACCGCGCTTCGGCGACCGACACCGAGACCGAGCAGATCGACCGCAGCCCGCGCGCCAACGAGCGCGAGCGGGCGCGGGCACGCTGGAAAGCGGCTTCCGACCAGACCCGTGAACGCACGAGGCGCATTGCGCGCGACGTGGGGCTGAACGCGCGGCAGGCCGGCGAAGCGGGCAACGCCGCTCTGCTGACATTCGAGCGGCCCCTGCGCGGACGCTCCCTGGAAGACGCGATGCGCCGCATGCGCCTGCACCCCGACGTGGCCTGGGTCGAGCCCAATGTGCTGGTCAAACGCTTGCAGACCGTGACGCCCAACGACACGAATTTCAGCAGCCAGTGGCATTTGCAGGTGCCTGGCGTGGGCAACCTTGCTGCCATGAACCTGCCCAACGCCTGGAACCTGACCAAGGGCGATGTGGGCCCGCCGGTCGTGGTCGCCGTGGTTGACGGAGGCGTGCGGTTCGACCACCCGGACCTGATGGCCTTGGGCCCGCGTCTGCTGCCGGGCTACGACCTGGTGAGCGACGTCGACGTGGCCAACGATGGCGGCGGGCGCGACGGCGACGCCAGCGACCCGGGCGACTGGGTGACCTCTGCCGAAGCACAGACTCCCACGTACGCGACCTGCGACGTGGCCAACAGCTCGTGGCACGGCACCTTCATCACTGGCCAGATCGCCGCCGCCACGGACAACGGGATGGGCGTGGCCGGTATCAACTGGGGTGCGCGCATCCTGCCGGTGCGGGTGGCGGGCAAGTGCGGCGCGCTGGTGTCGGATCTGCTGGACGGCGTGCGCTGGGCCGCTGGCTTGCCGGTGGCGGGCGTGCCGACCAACAACAACCCGGCCCGTGTCATCAACTTGAGCTTCGGTGGCGATGCACCCTGCAACGCGCTCTACCAGGACACCATCAACGCCGCCACCGACGCGGGTGCGCTCGTGGTGGTGGCTGCGGGCAACGGCAGCGGCGCCCTGCAGCGGCCGGCCGATTGCCAGCGCGTGATGACGGTCGCGGCGGTGCGCAAGGACGGCGCCAAAACCAGCTACTCCAGCTTCGGGCCACAGGTCGCGTTGTCGGCGCCAGGCGGCTCCGACGAGTCGGGCGGCGTGAACCTGCTGCTCTCCACCGACAACGCCGGGACCACCCTGCCGGGCAGCAACGGCTACGGCTACAAACAAGGCACCAGTTTTGCCGTGCCGCAGGCCGTGGGCGTGGCCAGCCTCATGCTGGACGTGAACGACGCGCTGACACCCAGCGCGCTGATGGATCGGATGAAGCAGGCCGCTGCCGCGCGTGGCCATGTCGACGCCGGGTACGGCCAGTGCGCCTTGCCCACCAGTGGTTTGTGCAACTGCACCACCACCACCTGCGGCGCCGGCCTGCTCGATGCGTCCACGTCGGTGCAACTCGCCCGGGGGCCGGCGGCCGTCATCTCGCCCATCGGCACCGTGACCCCGGGCACCGCGATCTCGCTCGACGGCTCGGCCAGCGTCGCGCTCTCCGGTTTCAACATCGTCAGCCACCAGTGGACCCAGGTCAGCGGCCCCACGGTGGCAATCTCCGATGCATCGACCGCGGTGGCGGGCGTGAGCCTGCCCAACGCGCAGGCCACCTATGTGTTCCGCCTCACCGTCACCGATGACTTCACGCCCACCGCGCGCAGCGGTCGCGACACCGTGACCGTCGTCGCGGCTTATCCGGCCACCAGCGGTGGCGGCGGTGGTGGCTCCACCAGCGTGTTGTGGGGCGTGGCCTTGTGGGCCTGGGTGTTGGCTGTGTGCTGGCAGCAGCGCCGCGCAAGGCGGCAGGCCTGAAGGCCCGTCAGCCGCAACGCTGCAGGCGCTTGCCCGCCATGGCTTCGCCCAGCCCGTCGATGGCGGCGCGCTGCGTCTCGGTGATCGCGGGCAAGCGCACGCTCACGCTCTGGCTCTCGGCCCGCTCCTGCGCCACCTTGCCCGTGCGGATGCCGTCGCGCTCGGCCCGCTGCAAGGCCTGCTGGGCCGCCGCCTCGCTGGAATAGGTGCCCAGCGCCAGACCGGGAGCCAACCCCGGTGCCGTGATCTCGCGGAACGACACGCCCAGCGCACGCAGCTCGTCCTTCTTGCGGTCGACCTGCTGCTGGTTGTCGTAACGGCCCATGTAGACGATCCAGCGGCCCCCGCTGCGCACTTCGGTGAACGCGAAACCCGAAGCGGGCAGACCCAACAGCGCGAGTTCGGCGCGAAGCAGTTCGGCCTGATCGTTGGTGAATCCACCCACCTGCCAGCAGGCGCGAGGACCGCTGCCCGCCGCCACCGCTACTGTGGGTGAAGGCGTGGGAGGGGGATTGGGAGCGGGAATGGGGGCCGCAGCGGCGGGTTCGGGCGCAACGGGCGCTGGCGGCGGTGGCGCCACCGGTGCCGGTGCCGGCGCGGCCATCACGGGCGCAGCGTCGGCCCGGGGACCGTTGAGCAGGCGCAAAACCTCGGGGCGCACCTGCTGCGCCAGGCGCTGCGGCTCGCGTTGTTCGGCCGGCTTCAGGCCCAGCGTGTCCAGGTGACCTTGCGACCACGCGAAGTAGCCCGCATTGCCCAACACCAGCAGCCACACGGCCCACTTCAGCATGGTCGGACACTCACTTCAGCGCTGGTCACTGTCTGCATGCCACGTTCGGTGAGTACCTGCAGGGCGCCGTCTTCGTTCACACCGCAGGCTGTGCCGCGTGTGCCATCCGACAGCTGTACCGGCTGACCTTGCAAGGCATCCAGCTGGGCAAACCGTTGGGCAAAGGCGGCAAAGCCCTGTGAGGCGAACGCCAGGATGTCCTGCACCAGCGCCGGCGCCACGCGCTCCAGCACCTCGCCCGGCGTGATGCCAACCAGCACCTCGGACAAACCGGCCGGCGCCATGGCTGTCACCGCCGAGCCATCGGGCACCAGCGCGGCGACCGCCGACACCTCGGGCCGCGCCACGTTGATGCCCACGCCAATGACGACCATGCGCTGGCCCTGACCGGCCTCGCCGGTGCTGGCCGTTTCCACCAGGATGCCGCCGATCTTGCGCTGGTGCAGCCAGAGGTCGTTGGGCCATTTGAGGCGCACGTCCGGGTGCAGGCTGTGCGCCAGGCTCACCCCCACCGCCAGCGACAGGCCCGACCAGCTCTGTGGTGCCAGGGGCATCGCCAGGGAAAATGTGAGCGATTGGCCGGGCTTGCTGTGCCAGCCCTTGCCCAGGCGTCCGCGCCCCGCCGTCTGGTCTTCGGCCGCCAGCAACACCGGCTCCATCAGGCCGCTGCGCGCGCGGCGCATGAGTTCGCTGCTGGTGGAGTCGATGCTGGGCAACACCTCGACCGTGAAGCCGGGCAGGCTGGGCTCAATGGCCAGCCACACGGCTTCTGCGTAGCGGATCAGCGAGTCAGCCATGAGCAGAAACGATCCGCCGCCGGGCCGCCCCAAGGCGGATCAGCCCCCTTGGGGGGCAGCGACCCGCGCAGCGGTGGAGCGTGGGGGCCATGATTCAGCCCAGCTTGGAGGCTTTGCCTGCGCGCTTGGGTGCGAGCAAGGTGCCGCGGCACTTTTTCGCACCGCACCAGCAGGGGTACTCGGCCTTGAGCTTGGGCGTGTAGGGCTCGTCGATCACCAGGCCGTAGTCGTAGAACAGCTCTTCGCCGGCCTTGATGTTGCGCTGCGCGCGGATGAACACCCGGCCTTCGTCCACCTCGGCTTCGCAGTTGGGCGCGCAGCTGTGGTTGATCCAGCGTGCCGAATTGCCGCCGTGTTTGGCGTCGATCACGTGTTCTTCGTCGATGTGGAAGTAGAAGGTGTGGTTCGGGTCGGTGGGGTCGTGCGGGTGGCGGCGCAGGGCCTCGTCCCAGGTGATGACCTCGCCCACATATTCAATGAGCGTTTCGCCCTCGGCCAGGTCCACCACGGCATAAACCCCCTTGCCGTGCACGCCGGACTTGCGCGTCTGGATGCGCCGGCCAGCGCCGCTGGACTTCTCGGCCGATGCTGGTTTTTCAGCGGGCGCAGTCGACTTTTTGGGGCTTTTCGTCACGGCCGGAATATTTGGTAAGGTTGTTTCATGCAGGTGCGCGCGAGTGTGCGCGTGCCCATGTGCGCGTGTACACGCGCGTGGAAAGTTGATTGTAGAGATGAAAAACGAAGGTTCAGCCAAAACGCTGGTCATTGCCGAGAAGCCGTCGGTGGCGCAGGACATCGTGCGTGCGCTCACCCCGGTGGCGGGCAAGTTCGAGAAGCACGACGACCACTTCGAGAACGACCAGTACGTGGTCACCTCGGCCGTGGGTCACCTGGTGGAGATCGCCGCGCCCGAGGAGTTCGACGTCAAACGTGGCAAGTGGAGCTTTGCCCACCTGCCGGTGCTGCCGCCTTACTTTGAACTCAAGCCGATCGACAAGACCAAGTCGCGCCTGAGTGCTGTGGTGAAGCTGGCCAAGCGCAAGGATGTCGCCCGACTCATCAATGCGTGTGACGCGGGCCGCGAGGGTGAGCTGATCTTTCGCCTTATCGAACAGTACGCCGGTGGCTTGAAAGGCGGCAGCTACCAGAGCCTGGGCAAGCCGGTGCAGCGCCTGTGGCTGCAGTCCATGACGCCGGCGGCGATCCGCGACGGCTTCGAGCACCTGCGCACCAACGAGCAGATGCAGGGCTTGGCCGATGCCGCGCGCAGCCGCTCCGAGGCCGACTGGATGGTGGGCATCAACGGCACGCGCGCCATGACGGCGTTCAACTCGCGCGACGGTGGCTTCTTCCTCACCACGGTCGGCCGGGTGCAGACGCCCACGCTGTCCATCGTCGTCGAGCGGGAAGAAAAGATCCGCGCGCACAAAAGCCGCGACTACTGGGAAATCCACGCGAGCTTTCTGGCCGAGGCCGGCGAGTACCCGGGCAAGTGGTTCGACCCCGCTTTCAAGAAACCCACCGGCGACGATGCCGACGCCGAACTTCGGGCCGACCGCGTGTGGAGCCACCGCGAGGCCCTGGCGATTGCCGAGGCCGTGCGCGGCAAGGCCGCCAGCGTCAAGGAAGAAAGCAAACCCACCACCCAGGCCAGTGGCCTCTTGTACGACCTGACCAGCCTGCAGCGCGAGGCCAACGGCCGCTTCGGCTTCTCGGCCAAGACCACGCTGCAGCTCGCGCAAAGCCTGTACGAGCGCCACAAGGCCTTGACCTACCCGCGTACCGATTCTCGCGCCCTGCCCGAGGACTACCTGCCCACGGTGAAGCAGACCTTCGAGATGCTGGCCGACAGCGGCATGAAGCACCTGGCGCCGCACGCACTCACCGCGCTCAACAACAACTACATCCGTCCGAGCAAGCGCATCTTCGACAACAGCAAGGTGTCGGACCACTTCGCCATCATTCCCACGCTGCAGGCGCCCAGCGGCCTGAGCGACGCCGAGCAGAAGCTGTACGACCTGGTGGTGCGCCGCTTCCTGGCGGTGTTTTTCCCGTCGGCCGAGTTCACGGTGACCACGAGGATCACGTCGGCGGTCGGCCACCATTTCAAGACCGAAGGCAAGGTGCTGGTGAAGCCGGGCTGGATGGCGGTGTATGGCAAGGAAGCGGCCGAAGACGTGGCCGACGCCAAGGAAGGCGACAAGGGCCAGAACCTGGTGCCGGTGCGCGAAGGCGAAACCGTGCGCACCGAGTCGGTGGAGAGCAAGGGTCTGAAGACCAAGCCACCGGCCCGCTACAGCGAAGCCACGCTGCTGGGCGCCATGGAAGGCGCGGGCAAGCTGGTCGACGACGACGAGCTGCGCGAGGCCATGCAGGAAAAAGGCTTGGGCACGCCCGCCACGCGCGCGGCCACCATTGAAGGCTTGCTGACCGAAAAATACATGTTCCGCGAAGGCCGCGAAATCATTCCCACGGCCAAGGCTTTCCAGCTCATGACGCTGCTGCGCGGCCTGGGCGTGGAAGAACTCTCCAAGGCCGAACTCACCGGCGAGTGGGAATACAAGCTCGCGCAGATGGAGCACGGCCAGCTCAGCCGCAGCGCCTTCATGGCCGAGATCGCGCAGATGACCGAGCGCATGGTGAAAAAGGCCAAGGAATACGACCGCGACACGATTCCCGGCAACTACGCCACGCTGGCCACGCCCTGCCCGAACTGCGGCGGTGTGGTGAAGGAGAACTACCGCCGTTACACCTGCACCGGCCAGGACGGTGCCAGCGAAGGCTGCGGCTTTTCGTTCGGCAAATCGCCGGCGGGCCGCACGTTTGAGCCCGACGAATCCGAACAACTGCTGCGCGACAAGAAGATCGGACCGCTCGACGGTTTTCGCTCCAAGGCGGGCTGGCCTTTCGTGGCCGAGATCGTGCTCAAGTACAGCGAGGACGACCAGAACTGGAAGCTGGAGTTCGACTTCGGCGACGACAAGAAGGGTGAAGAAAGCGGCGAGATCGTGGACTTCAGCGCCAGCGAAACCCTGGGCGCCTGCCCCAAGTGCGGCGGGGCGGTGCACGAGCACGGCAGCAACTACGTGTGCATCCGCTCGGTGCCCACCGAGCAGCAGCCCACGCCCACCTGCGACTTCAAGAGCGGCAAGATCATCCTGCAGCAGCCGGTGGCGCGCGAGCAGATGAGCAAGCTGCTGGAGACCGGCAAGACGGATCTGCTCGACAAGTTTGTTTCCATGCGCACGCGCCGGGCGTTCAAGGCCTTCCTGGCCTGGGACAAAGAGGCTGGCAAGGTGAATTTCGAGTTCGCGCCGTCCAAGTTCCCGCCGCGCAAGACGGCGGCGGGCGCGCCGACCAAGGCGGCGCCAGCGAAAAAGGCGGCTGCCAAAGGGGTGGCCAAAGCCGCGCCCGCCAAGAAGGCTGCGGCGAAGAAAACCCCCGCCGTGAAGACGCCCAAGGCCCCACGCAAAACCACCGCCGCCACCGGCAAACAGCCCAGCGCGGCGCTGGCCGCCGTGATCGGCGAAGGCGCCGTGTCGCGCCCCGAGGTGGTGAAAAAGCTGTGGGACTACATCAAGGCCAACGGCCTGCAGGACACGGCCGACAAGCGCCGCGTGAACGCCGACGCCAAGCTCGCGGCGGTGTTCGGCAAGCCGCAGGTCACCATGTTTGAAATTGCGGGCCTTCTCGGTGCGCACCTGAACTAGCCCCCACGCTCCGCCGCTTCGCGGGTCGCTGCCCCCCAAGGGGGCGCAATCCGGCTTGGGGCGGCCCGGCGCCGGATTCTTGACACTTGATTGGAGACACATCCATGAGCCTGAAACTGTATTTCGCCCCCGGCGCCTGTTCTTTCGTGCCGCACGCCATGCTCGAAATGGCCGAGGTGGCTTTCGAGCCGTCCATGGTCAAGCTGCACAAAGGCGAGCAGCGCGCACCCGAGTACCTGGCGCTCAACCCACGCGGCCAGGTGCCGGTGCTGGTGGATGGCGATGAGGTCATCACGCAGATCGTGGCCATCTTGTTGTACCTGGACGAGAAGCTGCCTCTGGCCGGCATCCTGCCGCCCGCAGGCCTGGAGCGTGCGCGTGCCCTGCAGGTGCTGACCTGGATGAACAACACGGTGCACCCCACGTTCACCCATGTGTTCATGCCGCAGAAGTTCACCGACGACGAAGCCGCGCAGAAAGCCATCCGCGAGTTTGGCGCTGCGCGTTACCGCGAGTTGCTGGGTGAGATCGAAACGCTGGCTGCACAAGCCTCACCCTGGATGGTGGGTGCAAGGCCCGGCGCGCTGGATGCGTACGCGCTCACGCTGCTGCGCTGGGGCGGTCACGCGGGCATCAACCCGGTCGAGTTTCCAGCCACTTGGGATCTGGTGCAGCGCTTTGCCGAGCTGCCCGGCGTGGCCCGCGCGATCGAGCGCGAGCGGCTGCAGCTCAACGTGTACAAGGCGGCCTGAACCCGGCCCCCGGACCTGCGGCTATTCCCGCACGGTCCGCAGTTGGGTCGGTGTGAAACGCACCGACACCCGCAAGCCGCGGCGGCTGCGCTCCGGGTGCGCGTCTTCCATCGACACCGTGGCGCCGTGCTGCTGGGCGATTTCCAGCACGATGGCCAGGCCCAGGCCCGAACCGTCGACGTTGGTGCCCAGCGCGCGGTAGAACGGCTGCATCACGAACTCGCGCTCGTTCTCCGGGATGCCTGGGCCGTCGTCTTCCACCTGCAGGATCTGCACGCCGCTGAAGCGGTCCAGCAACACACGCACCGTGACCACGCCACCCTGCCCGGTGTAGTGGATCGCGTTGTCCACCAGGTTGCGCACCATCTCCTGCAACAGCGTCGGATTGCCGTCCATCAGGCAGTCGTCGGGCATGTCGTCGGGGCCCTCGAAGCCCAGATCGATGCCGGCTTCCAGCGCGCGGGGCACCGAGTCCTGCACCACGTCGGGCACCAGTTGCGTCAGGTCGATGCGCGCACTCGGCAGTGTGCGGCCGGTGGTTTCTGCGCGGGCCAGCGCCAGCAGCTGGTTGACCGTGTGGGTGGCGCGGGCGCTGGAGCGCGCAATCTGCTGCAGCGATCCACGAATTTCCAGCGGATCGGTCTCGCGTTGTGCCAGCTCGGCCTGCATGCGCAAACCCGCCAGCGGCGTCTTGAGCTGGTGTGCGGCGTCGGCCAGAAAGCGCTTTTGCGTGGTGAGCGAGGCTTTCAGGCGCGTCAGCAGGTCGTTGATGGAGGACACCAGCGGCGCCACCTCTTGCGGGATGAACGACTCCTCGATCGGGCTCAGATCGTCGGGCTTTCGCGCGCGGATGCGCTGCTCCAGTTCGTTGAGCGGGCGGATGCCGCGCACCAGCGCCAGCCACACCAGCAGCACCGCCAGCGGCAGGATCACGAACTGCGGCACCATCACACCCTTGACGATCTCGGCCGCCAGCGTCGACCGTTTGCCCTTGGTCTCGGCCACCTGCATCAGCACCAGGCGCTGCGGGTCGTTGCGGGCCAGCCAGATGTAGGCCACCCGCACCTCGTCGCCGCGCACCACATCGTCGCGCAGCATCACACGCCCGGGAACGGGTGCTTCGTTGTCGCGCGGCGGCGGGAAGTCGAGTTCGCCGCTGATGAGCGTGCCGCGCGGATTGAGCACCTGGTAATACACGAGGTCGCTGTCGTCGGCGCGCAGCAGGTCGCGCGCCTGTGCATTGAGCTTGAAGGTGATCTGCTCGTCTTCGCGCACCACGAACTGGGTGAGCGCCTGCAGGTTGAATTCGAGCGCGCGGTCAAAGGGTTTGCTGGCGATGCCCTGAGCCACGAACCAGGTGAGCACCAGCGAGAGCGGCCACAGCAACAGCAGCGGTGTGAGCATCCAGTCCAGGATCTCGCCAAACAAGCTGCGCTGTTCGCGCTGGAACAGCCCGAACGGCTTCGACGCCGACCGGGCTTCCACCGGTGGCAGCGGCTCGCTGAAGACCCGGCCGTCAGCCGGCGATTTTTTCAAGGCAGTAACCCAGGCCGCGCACCGTGGCAATGCGGATCGGACCCTTCTCGATCTTCTTGCGAAGGCGGTGGATGTAGACCTCGATCGCGTTGTTGCTCACCTCTTCGCCCCACTCGCACAGCCGCTCGACCAGCTGGTCTTTGCTGACCAGGCGGCCGGCGCGCTGCAGCAGCACCTCGAGCAAGCCCAGTTCGCGCGCCGAGAGTTCGACCATCTTGCCGTCGATGGTGGCCACACGACCGGCCTGGTCGTATTCGAGCGGACCGTGGCGGATGGTGTTGGTGCTGCCGCCCATGCCACGCCGGGTGAGCGCACGCACACGCGCTTCGAGCTCTTGCAGCGAAAACGGTTTGGCCATGTAGTCGTCGGCGCCGTAGTCCAGGCCCTTGACGCGCTCTTCGACGCTGTCGGCCGCGGTGAGCACCAGCACCGGCAGCGCAGATCCGCGCGAGCGCAGCCGCTTGAGCACCTCCAGGCCGTGCAGTTTGGGCAGCCCGAGGTCGAGGATCAACAGGTCGAACTCGTTGTTGGTCATGAGCGCGGCGTCGGCCTCGTTGCCGCTGGACACGTGGTCCACTGCCGCGCCGGCCGCTCGCAGGCTGCGCAACAAACCGTCGGCCAGAACCTGGTCGTCTTCTGCAATCAGGATGCGCATGGGGAAGTCTCCTGGGCTGATCAAGCAGCGTTGTTGTGGGGCCGTGTGTTTCAGGCCAAAGTCATTTTAGGTCGCATACCCCGCGCTGCAGCCGCTGGAAAGGCAGGGTTTCACCGGGCTGGCACGGCCGCGCGCGCACCGGTCGCTTCCGACCCATACGCCTCCAGACCCAGCGCGACCACCGTGGCCACCGCGTCGCCCACCTGCGCGCGGAATTCGGACTCGGCCTGCGCCACCGCTGTGCGAAACGCCTCCAGCCACAGCAGGCCGGTGTCGGTGAACACGATGCGCCGCGCCCGGGCGTCGCGCGGGTCGGGCTCGCGCCGCACCAGACCCCAGGCCTCGCACTGCGTCACCAGATCGCCCATGGCCTGTTTGCTCATGCCCGCCTGGTGCGCCAGCTCGGTCAGGCGCGAGCCGTGCAGGCCGAGGTGGCGCGTGATGTGGATGTGGGCCGCGCCCACCTGCGCGCGCGCCGCCAGGTGCGAGAGGGCGAGTGGCACGTTGGCGTCGTGCGCCATCAGGCTGAGCACACGCTCGTCGAAGCGGCGCAGCGCCAGACCCATGAGCCGGCCCAGGTGACCGCCGCGCCAGCGGTCGTCGGGTTCGGCGGGGAATTCGGGGGTGTTGTCGACCATGGGCAAATGGTAAGGCAAACTGACCAAATATCAGGTTGTTTGATTTCAATGCACCTGTAAACTGCTGTTCAAGCATCCAGCCTGTACGCAACCACACAGGTTTTGCCAACCCTTCCAACCAGCCCAGGAGCCCCCATGGACGCAGCCGTCAAGCCCAACCCCCTCAACAGCGAAAAAGCCAAGGCCTTGCAGGTCGCGCTGGCCCAGATCGAAAAGCAGTTCGGCAAGGGCACCATCATGCGGCTGGGCGAAGGCGAGGTGATCGAAGACATCCAGGTGGTGTCCACCGGCTCGCTCGGTCTGGACATTGCGCTCGGCGTCGGCGGCTTGCCGCGCGGCCGTGTGGTCGAGATCTACGGCCCGGAATCCTCGGGCAAGACCACGCTCACGCTGCAGGTGATCGCCGAAATGCAGAAGCTGGGCGGCCAGTGCGCGTTTGTCGATGCCGAACACGCGCTGGACATCCAGTACGCCCAGAAGCTCGGCGTGAACCTGCAGGACCTGCTGATCTCCCAGCCCGACACCGGCGAGCAGGCGCTCGAAATCGTGGACAGTCTGGTGCGTTCCGGCGCGGTTGACCTCATCGTGGTCGACTCGGTGGCCGCGCTCACGCCCAAGGCCGAACTCGAAGGCGAAATGGGCGACTCGCTGCCCGGCCTGCAGGCCCGCCTGATGAGCCAGGCGCTGCGCAAGCTCACCGCGCACATCAAGAAGACCAATTGCATGGTCATCTTCATCAACCAGATCCGCATGAAGATCGGCGTCATGTTCGGCAGCCCCGAGACCACCACCGGCGGCAATGCGCTCAAGTTCTACGCCTCTGTGCGCCTGGACATCCGCCGCACCGGCACCATCAAGAAGGGCGAGGAAGCGATCGGCAACGAGACCAAGGTCAAGGTGGTGAAAAACAAGGTGTCACCGCCCTTCAAGACGGCCGAATTCGACATCCTGTTCGGCGAAGGCATCAGCCGCGAGGGCGAGATTCTGGACCTGGGCGTGGTGCACCGCGTGGTGGAAAAATCGGGCGCCTGGTACGCCTACAACGGCGAGAAGATCGGCCAGGGCCGCGACAACTCGCGCGAATTCCTGCGCGAAAACCCCGAACTGCGCGTGGAGATCGAGAACAAGGTGCGCACCGAACTCGGCGTGCCGCTGCTGCCGGTGGACGAAGCGCCGGCACCCGCCAAGGGTGGCAAGACGGCAAAGGCGCCCAAGGCCGCAGCGACCGACACTGCGCCACTGGCCGAGTGAGCTTGCGCTCGCGGCGCTGCCCGCGAGTGTTTCGCATGGGTTTCAAGCAGATATCCCTCAAGGGCCGCGCCTTGCGCCTGCTCTCGGGCCGCGAGCATTCGCGTGCCGAGTTGCAGCGCAAGCTGCGCCCGCACGAGACCGAGCCCGGTGAGCTGGCGAAGGCGCTGGACGAGCTGGAGGCCAAGGGTTTCATCAACGAACAGCGCGTGATCGAATCGGTGGTGCACCAGCGCGCCGTGAAGCTCGGTGCTTCGCGTGTGCGCCAGGAGCTGCAGGCCAAGGGCCTGGACCCGCAAGCGGTGGCCGAAGCGGTGGCGGGCTTGCAGGTTTCTGAGGAGGCTCGTGCGCGCGAGGTCTGGCGCAAGAAGTTCGGCCAGCCGCCCCGCGATGCGGCCGAACACGGCAAGCAGATGCGCTTTCTGCTCACGCGGGGCTTTGGCGCCGAGGTGGTGCGGCGCGTGGTGCGCGGTGCGCCTGGCCTGGACGCCGACGACTGAGCCTCAACCCCGGACGGCCGTCGAACCCGCTGGGCTGGCCGGCGCACGCAACATCCGCCAGGCCAGCAGCGCACTGGTGACCATGATGACGGTGCCCAGCAGCGCGGCGGCTTGAAAGCCGTCGACAAACGCCGAGCGTGCCGCGCTTCGCAAGGCCTCGCCCATGGGGTTGGCCAGGCCATCGGCCACGGTCAGTGCGCCACCCAGGGTGGAGGCGCCGGCCTGTGCCTCGGCCGACAAGCCGACTGGAACCTGTCCGGCCATGCCGGTGCGGTACAGGCTGGTGGCCAGGCTGCCGAACACCGCGATGCCCAGCGCGCCCGACAATTCCGAACTGGTTTCCGACAGCGCCGATGCAGCGCCCGCGCGCTCGGGCGGTGCCGAGCCGATCACGATGTCGTTGCCCAGCGTGAACACCGGCGCCATGCCCAGTCCCATCAGCACCATGCCCCCGATCAACCATGCCAGTCCGTGCGGCGCATCCACCAGCACCATGGCGGCAAATCCGAGCGCTGCAACACCGAGCCCGGCGACCATGGTTTGTGGTGCGCCCTGGCGCTGTGCGATCGCCGGTGCGCCCATCGACCCCACCACGAACGACAGCGCCCATGGCACGGTGCACAGACCGGCCACCAGCGGCGCCAGGCCGAGCACGAGCTGCAGGTGTTGCGACACGAAGATGTACACCCCGAACATCGCGAACGAGGTCAGGGCGTAGGTGCAGATGGCCGCCGCAAAGCGGGGTTGCCCGAAGAGCTTCAGGTCCAGCAGCGGGTAGGCGATGCGGCGCTGTCGCCGCACAAACGCCACGCCCGCCGCCAGGCCGAGTGTTGCGGCCAGCAGGGTTGTGACGCCCAGCTGGCCTTCGGCCGCCTGTTTGAGCGCGAACACCCCGCCCAGCACGGCCGCCATGGACAGCGCCACACTGCCCAGGTCCAGCCGACCCGCCTGCGGGTCGCGGTATTCGGGCAGCAGGAACGGACCGACCACGAGCAAGAGCAGCATCACCGGCACCGCCGCCCAAAAGATCGCGGGCCAGGCGAAAACCTGCAGGATCACGCCGCCCACCAGCGGCCCGATGGCCACGCGCCGTTCGCGCTCGTCGCGGAACATGTTGTAGATCAGCGAGAGCGTGGAGGGCGCCAGCGTGGCGCCGGCGATGCCGAGCAGGGCGCGGGTGGCGATCAGCGCTTCAGCCGTGGTGGACAAGGCCGCCGCCACCGATGCCGCAGCGAACGCGGCGGCGCCGATGAGCAGCATGCGCCGGCGGCCGAGCTTGTCGCCCAGCGTGCCCATGGTGATGAGAAAGCCCGCGACCATGAAGCCGTAGATGTCGATGATCCACAGCAGCTGCGCTGCCGTGGGCCGCAGGTCGGCGCTGATGGCGGGCAGGGCCAGGTTGAGCACCGTGAGGTCCATGGCGTATACCAGGCACGGCAAGGCGATCACCCCCAGCGCGACCCATTCGCGGCGCGTGGCCCTGGGTGGAGCGATCTCGGCGGGTGGTTGCGCAACGGTCATGTGAAAACTCCCCGGCTTCGTCGAGCGCGGCGCCGCAGGACGGTCGACGCCTTCAGGCCAACGACGAGCGCCAGCACGGCCTTTCGACAGGCTGCGTGATTGGTCTACAGGCCGAGCATCAGTTTCAGGTTTTGCACCGCGGCACCGCTGGCACCTTTGCCCAGGTTGTCCAGCCGTGCCACCACCACGGCGTGGTGGGCTGCGTCATTGCCGAACACGCGGATCTCCAGCTGGTTGGAGTCGTTCAGGGCCAGCGCGTCGAGCTTGCCGTTCTCGGTGGCGGGCTCGGCGCTCACCCATTCGCTGCCGGCGTAATGCTTCGCGTAGACCGCGTGCAGGTCGGCCAGCGTCGGCCGAGCCGGCAAGGTGTCCAGGTGCAGCGGCAGTTCCACCAGCATGCCCTGGGCAAAGTTGCCCACGGCGGGCATGAAGATCGGGCGGCGGGTGAGGCCGGTGCAGGCCATGATTTCCGGAATGTGCTTGTGCTGCAGGCCCAGCGCGTACAGCTCGTGGGCCGGCGCTTCGCCCTTCTCGTAGGCCTCGATCATGGTGCGGCCCCCGCCAGAGTACCCGCTCACCGCCGGCAGGCAGACTGGGTGATCGGCGGGCAGCACGCCGGCATCGATCAAGGGGCGCAGCATGGCGATGGCGCCGGTGGCGTAACAGCCGGGGTTGGCCACCCGGTGGGCCTTGGCCACAGCCTCGCGCTGACCGGCGGCGAGCTCGGGAAAACCGAACACCCAGCCCGGTGCCGTGCGGTGCGCGGTGGAGGCGTCGATGATCTTGGGTTGGTGGCCCTCCATCGCATCGATCATGGCCACCGACTCGCGTGCCGCGTCGTCATGCAGGCACAAAATCACCAGATCGACCTGGGCCATGAGCTCGCGTTTGGCGGCCGGGTCCTTGCGGCGTTCGGGGGCGATGCTCACCACTTGTACAGCGGGCATGCGCTGCAGCCGCTCGCGAATCTGCAAACCGGTGGTGCCCGCTTCGCCGTCGATGAATACCTTGGCCATGTCCGGTCCGCCTTGTCAGTGAGGGTTCAGGAGAGCGCCCAACAATCGCAGCCGCTGGCGGTTGGCCGTGCGCGATTTTGGTGCAATGCACCATGATACAGTTACCGGTTACTGTTTTTCAGTGCCCTCTTTCGACCACCCGACACGGGTCGGTCGGTGATTCCCCTACCCATTCCTGAGAGAGTCCTCATGAAGATCCACGAATACCAAGGCAAGGAAATCTTGCGCCAGTTTGGTGTGCCGGTGCCCCGCGGCATCCCGGCTTTCACGGTGCAGGAGGCGGTGGAAGCCGCCCAGAAGCTCGGCGGCCCTGTGTGGGTGGTCAAGGCTCAGATCCACGCCGGTGGCCGTGGCAAAGGTGGTGGCGTGAAAGTGGCCAAGACGATCGAAGACGTCAAGCGCATTTCGGGTGAGATCCTGGGCATGCAGCTCAAGACCCACCAGACCGGCCCCGAAGGTCAAAAGGTGCGTCGCCTCTATATTGAAGACGGTGCCGACATCAAGAATGAGCTGTACGTGTCGCTGGTCACCGACCGCGCGACCCAGAAAGTGGCGCTGATCGCGTCCAGCGAAGGCGGCATGGACATCGAGGAAGTGGCCCATTCCACGCCCGAGAAGATCGTCACCGAAATGATCGACCCGCTGGCCGGCATCACCGAAGCCCAGTCGCGCAAGGTGGCTGCGGCCATCGGCCTGACCGGCGCCTCGGTCGACCAGGCGGTGGACATCTTCGCCAAGATCTACAAGTGCTACATGGACACGGACGCGTCTCTGGTGGAAATCAACCCGCTGAACTGCGACTCCAAGGGCAACCTGATGGCGCTGGACGCCAAGTTCAACTTCGACGCCAACGCGCTGTTCCGTCACCCCGAGATCGTGGCCTACCGCGATCTGGACGAAGAAGACCCGGCCGAGATCGAAGCCTCCAAATTTGACCTGGCTTACATCAGCCTGGACGGCAACATCGGTTGCCTGGTGAACGGTGCCGGCCTGGCCATGGCCACCATGGACACCATCAAGCTGTTCGGCGGCGAGCCGGCCAACTTCCTGGACGTGGGCGGTGGCGCCACCGCCGAAAAGGTCACCGAGGCCTTCAAGATCATGCTCAAGAACACCAAGGTCAAGGGCATCCTGGTGAACATCTTCGGCGGCATCATGAAGTGCGACACCATCGCCACCGGCGTGATCACCGCCTGCAAGGCGACCAACCTCAGCGTGCCTCTGGTCGTGCGCATGAAGGGCACCAACGAAGAGCTGGGCAAGAAGATGCTGGCCGAGTCCGGCCTGCCCATCATCGCGGCCGACACCATGGCCGAAGCCGCGACCAAGATCGTCGCTGCCGTTAAGTAATGACCTTGGGGACAGACCTTTAGCTCTGTCCTCAACTGACTAGGAAACACACCATGTCGATCTACATCAACAAAGACACCAAGGTCATCACCCAGGGCATCACCGGCAAGACCGGTCAGTTCCACACCGAAAAGTGCCAGGAGTACGCGAACGGCAAAAACGCGTTTGTGGCCGGCGTGAACCCGAAGAAAGCCGGCGAGTCGATTTTCAACATCCCGATCTACGCCTCCGTCAAGGAAGCCGCGCAACAAACCGGCGCCACCGTCTCGGTGATTTACGTGCCGCCCGCCGGCGCCGCTGCGGCCATCTGGGAAGCCGTCGAGGCCGACCTGGACCTGGCCGTCTGCATCACCGAAGGCATCACGGTCAAGGACATGCTGGAAGTGCGCAACCGCATGAAGGCCAAGGAAGCCGCTGGTGGCAAAAAGACCTTGCTGCTGGGCCCCAACTGCCCCGGCCTGATCACGCCCGACGAAATCAAGATCGGCATCATGCCCGGCCACATCCACCGCAAAGGCCGCATCGGCGTGGTGTCCCGCTCGGGCACGCTGACCTATGAAGCCGTGGCCATGCTGACCGAAGTGGGTCTGGGCCAGTCCAGCGCCGTCGGCATCGGTGGCGACCCCATCAACGGCCTGAAGCACATCGACGTGATGAAGGCCTTCAACGACGATCCCGACACCGACGCCGTGATCATGATCGGCGAGATCGGTGGCCCCGACGAAGCCGAAGCCGCCATGTGGTGCAAGGCGAACATGAAGAAGCCCATCGTTGGCTTCATCGCCGGCGTGACCGCCCCTCCCGGCAAGCGCATGGGCCACGCCGGTGCGCTGATCTCTGGTGGTGCCGACACGGCCGACGCCAAGCTTGCGGTCATGGAAGAGTCGGGCTTCATCATCACGCGCAACCCTTCCGAGTTGGGCAAGTTGCTCAAGGCGCAGCTGTAAGGCGGCCCTGGATCGACGTGACAAAGGCAACGCTTGCGTTGCCTTTTTTTCGCCCTGCGCTCCTCTGCGGCTTCCAGCCCACAGAAGTGCTTGCTCAGAGAACGCGCCTTGAAACAAAATGCTACACCTTGGGTTCAATGCCAGTCGCTGATGCCCGATGAAGCTGGCAGGGCCGCGTTTCAATGCGTGCTCGACCGTCCGCACTGAAACCCAACCGGTCCTCGTTCATCCGTGTCCTCCCCTCACCGTCAGAGTCGGCCCAAGCGCAAGCACCCCCTGTGGCGTTCTGACGTGGCCATGGGCCTGGCCGTGGTGCTGGCGGTGCTGGCACTGCACGCCGCCACGGATTTCTTCAGTGGTCTGGAGCGCCGCTTCTACGATCTGGCCAGCACGCAGACGGGCCGCCTGCCCAGCGACCGCATCGCGGTCATCGCCATCGACGACCAGAGTGTGGCCAACATCGGCCGCTGGCCCTGGCCGCGCGAGGTGCATGCCCAGCTGATCGACCAGCTCGGTGCGGCCGGCGCCAAAACCGTGGCGCACACCGCCTTTTTCTTCGAGCCGCAGACCGACCGCGGCCTGGTGCAACTGCGCGAACTCCGCAGCCTGCTCGACGGTTCCCAGGCGGGGAGCGCGCCACTGACCGATCTCGGTGACCAGGGCCGCCAGCGCCTGCTGGGCTTCATCGGCCAGGCCGAACAACAACTCGATTCCGACGCCCGCCTGGTGGCCAGCATGGCGCGCGCCGGCAACGTCATCGTGCCTTCGGTGTTCGAACTCGGCGAACCCCAGGGGCGCGCAGACCACCCCCTGCCGGCGTTTGCCCGGCGCAGCGCCATTGCCGACAACTCGGCGTTTGGCGTGCCCGCCCTGCGCTCGCAGCAACCGTTGCCCGCCATCGGTGAAGCCGCCCGGGCCGTGGGGCACCTCAACCAGCTGCCCGACGTGGACGGCTCGGTGCGCCAGGAGGCTTTGCTGGTCCAGTTCGACGGTTTTGCCGTGCCCTCAATGGCCTTGGCGATTGCCGCCAACAGCCTCAATCTCACGGCCAAAGACATTCAACTGCTGCCCGGCGAAGGTGTGCAGCTGGGCCGCGGCGTGATCCCCACCGATGATGCGGCCCGCCTGCTGCCGCAGTTCTATCCCGACCGCGACGGCAAGCCGGCGTTCGCGGTGGATTCGTTTTACGACGTGCTCTCAGGCCGGATCCCGGCCAGCAAGTACGCCGACAAGATCGTGATCGTTGGCGCGACCGCTGCGGGTGTGGGCACCTTGTTCACGACGCCGGTCTCGGCCGCCATGTCGCCCGCCGCCATCCTGGCCCACATCACCTCCAGCATCCTGAGCAACCACCACATCGTGCAACCGGTGTGGGGTGGCTACGCGGTGTTCGCGGCCTTGCTGCTGATCGCGGCTTACATCGTGTGGCTGCTGCCCCGCCTGTCGGCGGCGGCCGGTGCGGCCTGCACCGCAGCGCTGTTCGTGGCTTTGCTGGGGGCCGAGTTCGGGCTGTTGTCCGTCGCGTCGACCTGGTTGCAGCTGGTGTTTCCAGCAGCGCTGCTGCTCATCGGGCACCTGGCGCTCACCACGCGCCGCTTTTTGGTCACCGAAGCGGGCAAAGCCAAGTCAGACGAAGAGTCGGCCGAGACCAACCGCATGATGGGTCTGGCGCTGCAGGGCCAGGGCCAGCTCGACATGGCGTTTGACCGCATGCGCCGCGTGCCCTTCAGCGAGGCGCTGATGGACAACCTCAAGCACCTCGCGCTGGACTTCGAGCGCAAACGCCAGTTCAACAAGGCCGAAGCGGTTTACGAACACATGGCCAAGTTCGACCGCTCCGACGCCGACGTGCAGCGGCGCTTGAAGCGCGCGAAGAACCTGTCGGAAACCGTGGTGCTCGGGGGTGGTTCGTCACACCCCGGCGGCACGCTGCTGCTGGACAACGGCGGTGTTGA
The DNA here is from genome assembly GCA_021154985.1 of Hydrogenophaga sp. GTDB lineage: Bacteria > Pseudomonadota > Gammaproteobacteria > Burkholderiales > Burkholderiaceae_C > Hydrogenophaga. The sequence continues at coordinate 20,868 of JAJNQE010000178.1, read as the reverse complement.
AAAACCCATGCTCGGGCGCTACCAGGTGGAGAAAGAGCTCGGCAAGGGCGCCATGGGTGTGGTCTACCAGGGCCGCGATCCGAAAATTGGCCGCACGGTGGCCATCAAGACGTTGGCACTCAGCGCCGAGTTCGAAGGCTCAGAATTGGTGGATGTGCGCGAACGCTTTTTCCGCGAGGCCGAAACCGCCGGTCGCCTGCAGCACCCCAACATCGTCACCATCTTTGACGCGGGTGAAGAGCACGACCTTGCCTTCATCGCCATGGAGTTCCTGCCGGGGCGTGACCTGGTGGAGTTTTCCCGCCCGGGCAACCTGTTGCCGGTGTCCACCGTGCTCGCCATCGGCGAGCAAGTGGCCACCGCACTGGACCACGCGCACCGCCAGCAAGTGGTGCACCGCGACATCAAGCCCGCCAACGTGATGTTTGACACCGCCACGCAGTCGGTGAAAGTGACCGACTTCGGCATCGCACGCATCACCGGGTCGAGCAAGACCAAAACCGGCATGGTGCTGGGCACGCCCAGTTTCATGTCGCCCGAACAGCTCGCCGGTCTGCACGTGGATGGCCGCTCCGATCTGTATTCGCTGGGCGTGATGCTGTTCCAGTTGCTCACCGGCAGCCTGCCGCTCAAGGGCGATTCCATGGCGGCCTTGATGTACCAGATCGCCAACCAGCCTGCGCCCAGTGTGCGCAGCCTGCGGCCCGAACTGCCGCAAGCCCTGGCCGATGTGCTCGACCGAACCCTGGCCAAGTCGCCCGCCGATCGCTACCAGACCGGAGCCGAACTGGCCGCGCAGCTGCGTCGCTGCCTGACGTCTGGCGCTGACTTGCCACCGCCCGATGCGCAGCCGTCGCAGACCAGCGACACAGCGTTTGAGGCCACCCACGCTTTCCCGCACGCGTCGGAAAACGCCATGGCTGCCACGCTTGTCACGCCGCCGCCCGCTTCGTCACGCGGTTCCTGAAAAGACCGGATCGTTCTGCGGGTATAACTTGAACTCTATGAATTTTGAGTATTTTTGTCTGACCGATCCTGGATTGGTTCGGGACAACAACGAAGACTCCGTGTCGCTGGACGCGGAGAACCAGATTGCGGTCCTGGCCGATGGCATGGGGGGTTACAACGCGGGCGAAGTCGCCAGCGCGATGGCCACCACCTTCATCAAGACCGAGCTGGGGCGCTGGATGGCCGAGGGCGGGGTGGATGCCAGCGTGCGCGAGCTGCGCCGCGCCATGGAAATCTGCATCGACAACGCCAACCGCTCCATCTTCAACGCCGCCAACTCCAATCCGCAGTATGCCGGCATGGGCACCACGCTCGTGATGGGGGTGTTCCTGGACGCGCGCGTGATGATCGGGCACGTGGGCGACTCGCGCTGCTACCGCCTGCGCGGTGGCAACTTCGTGCAGATCACGCGCGACCATTCGCTGCTGCAGGAGCAGATCGATGCCGGCCTGATTTCGCTCGAGCAGGCCCAGTACGCCACCCACAAGAACCTCGTGACACGCGCCCTTGGCGTGGAAGACACGGTGTTGCTTGAAGTCAACGAATACCGGGTCGAGGACGAAGATCTCTACCTTTTTTGCTCGGACGGATTGAGCGACATGATGAGCGACGAGCGCATCGCCGCGATACTCGTCACCGCGGGCACGCTCGATGAGAAAGCCCAGGCGCTGGTGGATGCTGCCAACGATGCCGGGGGGCGGGACAACATATCGGTGATACTGGCGTATGCTCGTTCGAGACCGGTGCGCAAAGGATTGCTTTCCCGCATGCTGGGCAAGTGATTCAGATTCAGACCAACAGATCTACAGGTTCCAGAGGAGTCGGCCATGCCGAAAATGATCGTTTCCATCGACGGTGTTGTCATCAAGGAAGTGCAACTCACCAAAGACCGCACCACGCTGGGTCGCCGTCCTTACAACGACATCGTGATCGACAACCTGGCCGTCAGTGGTGAACATGCCGTCATGCAGATGTCCGGCATGGACGTGTTCCTCGAAGACCTCAACAGCACCAACGGCACCTACGTCAACGGCAAGGCGATCAAGAAGCAGCAGCTGCAGAGCGGTGACACGGTCGAGATCGGCAAGTACAAGATCAAGTTCGTGCACGAAGGCGCCAACGAGAGCCATGAGAAAACCATGGTGATCAACGCCGGCGCTGTGGTGCCGCCCGAGCCCACGGTGGCCATGGTGGTGGCCAACGCCGCCATCAAGGTGATGTCCGGCACGGCGGCAGGCCGCGAAGTGCCTCTGGTGAAAGTGGTGACCACCATCGGCAAGCCCGGTGTGGCGGTGGCCGCCATCACCCGCCGCCCCCATGGCTTTGTGGTGGCCATGGTCGAAGGTGTGCAAAAGCCCACCATCAACGGCAATCCCATCGGCACCGACGCGGTGAACCTGCGCCACGGTGACATGCTGGAGCTGGCCGGCACCAAGATGCAGTTCGTGCAGCAGTAAGCCGCGCCGAACGCCCCTTTTTTTCACGAATCCCGGCGAAGCCTGGCCCTCCCGGTCTCAGGCCATCCGCCCAGCCCCATGCCGCCGACCTTGAAACAGCGCGGTCTGCGCACGGGGGTCATGCTCATTCCGCTCCTGCTGGCGGCGCTGCACGCACTCGGTTTCATACCCACCAACGCGCTGCACCGACTCGACAACACCGTCTACGACGTTCGTCTGAGAGCCACCATGCCCGGCACGCTGGAGTCGCGGGTGGTGATTGTCGACATCGACTCCCAAAGCCTCGCCGCCGTGGGCCCATGGCCCTGGCCGCGCACGCAATTGGCGTTTTTGGTGGACACGCTGTTCGAGCAGCAACAAATTGCGGTGCTCGGCTTTGACATCGTGTTTCCAAAGCCCGATCCGCAAGCCGGCGGGGACGCCGCCCTGGCCGCCGCCTTGCGAGACCGCCCGGTGGTCCTGGGCTACTTTTTCAGCAACGAGCCCGCTGCGCGCAACACCGGCGTGCTGCCGGCCCCGGTGATGAGCGGCGGGGTGTTGCAAGGGCGGCCGGTGCGCATCACCCGCTGGGACACGTTCGAGTCCAACATCCCCGAGCTGGCCGAGGCCGCGCCCCGGGCCGGCGCATTCAACGCCCTGCCCGACAGCGACGGCATGGTGCGTTCCGTGCCCCTGCTGGCCGAGCACCAGGGGCAGGCCTACGAGTCGCTGGCGCTGGCGGTCTTCCGCCGCGTGCTGGGCTCGCCGCCGGTGGAGCCGGGCTTTGCGACCGGCGTTGTGATGAGCCGCCGCATGAGCGGCCTGGAGAGCCTGCGCCTGCAGCACCAGGGGCAGACGCTCGCCATTCCGGTGGACGAGCGCGTGTCGGCCCTGGTGCCGTACCGAGGGCGCGGTGGTCCGGAAGGTGGCTCGTTCACCTATGTGTCTGCCACCGATCTTCTGTCCGGGCGCGTCCCGCCGGCACAACTCCAGGGCCGCATCGTGCTGATGGGGACCACCGCTCCCGAGCTGAAAGACTTGCGCCTGACGCCAGTGGGCGCCAACTACCCTGGCGTGGAAGCGCATGCCAACCTCATCACCGCCCTGCTCGACGGGCATCTGCCGGTGAAGCCCGACTACGCGCTCGGCTACGAACTGGTGGTGCTTGTGGTTGCTGGCCTGGCGCTCGTGTGGCTGTTACCGGGCCTGGGTGTGGGGTCGGGCGCGGTGCTGAGCGTCGGGCTGCTCGTCTCGGTGATCGGGCTCAACAGCTGGCTGCAGGTCCGCCACGGGCTGGTGCTGCCGTTGGCGGGCACCGTGTTGATGATCGTGCTCACCGCCGCGCTCGGCCTGGCCAGCCGGCGGTGGATGGACGGCACCGTGCAAGGCCACCCCGGTGAATTCCGGGCGGCAGACCTGGCCAGGCTGTGTGCCGTGTACGGCGTGCGCCAGCTCGCCACCGACCAGGACCGCCAGCGCCAACCCGGCGTCGTCTGGCAGGAAATCGACTGGTTGCGCCTGAACCCGGGTGACCCGCCCGTGCCCATCTATACCCCGCTGGGCGCGAGTGGCGACCTCACAAGCGAGCTGCGAGACGAACTGCGCCAATGGCAACAAGCCCTGCGCGCCTGGCGCGCGCAAGACTGGGATGCGTGCGATGTCCACCTGCTCAATCTGCAGCGCCAAAATGCCAAAAAAGTCCTTTACCGTCTTTATGCCGACAGAGTAGCCTCGCAAAGGCGGTTGCCGTTCGATCCCGCCTGGGATGGAGCGGCACCCATCGAATCGCTGCAAGCCCCGCCATCCCGGACCGGTTCCACCGGCCACACCATGTCAAAGAGTCCATGAGAGTCCGCGTGTTGGGGTGTTCAGGCGCCATTGCCCAAGGCTGCCGCACCACCTCGTTCCTGCTCGACCACGACGTGCTGATCGACGCCGGTACCGGCGTGGGCGACCTCACCCTGGACGAGATGGCGCAGGTGGACCACGTGCTGCTGACGCACTCCCATCTGGACCACGTGGCCTCGCTGCCCCTCATGCTCGACGCCGTGGCCGCGCGCAGGCTCGCTGCCGGCGCACAGCCCCTGCAAGTGCACGCCCTGCCCGGCACCATTGCGGCGCTCAAGGCCCACATCTTCAACCACCTGATCTGGCCCGACTTCTCCGCCATTCCCAGCGCCGACCGACCGCTCATGCGCTTTGTGCCCATTGCCGTGGGCGAGGTGCTGCAGGTGTGTGGCAAGGCGGTGGAAGTGCTGCCGGCCGTGCACACCGTGCCCGCCGTCGGGTTCGCCGCCAACACGCCGTCGGGCCATTGGGTGTTCAGCGGCGACACCGGGCGCAACCCGGCCTTCTGGCAACGCGTCAACCAGTTGCCCGTGGCTCTGCTGGTGATCGAAACCGCCTTCAGCGACCGCGAAGAGGCCCTGGCCCAGCGCAGCCTCCACCTGGCGCCCGGCCTGCTCGCCGAAGAGCTGGCCCACATCGACCCGGGCCAGCGCTACCCCATCTACATCACCCACACCAAGCCCGCCGAGACCGGCCTGATCATGGACGAGATCCGCCGTTTCGACGACGCGCCGCAGGCTGAAGACAGCGTTCACCACGACATCCGTTGGCTCAGCGCGGGGCAGACTTTCGAGCTCTGAAGGGTGCGCTTGCCTGGGCGACTGCCGGGTGACAAAAACGGTCCTTGTCGCATCAAGTGACAAAAAATGTCGGCCCGGAGCGCCTCACTTGTCACAAATGGTCACTGTGAGCGGCTTAAGCGTGAAATAGGCCGCAGAAAACACCCCAGTTCCAGTTGGCACGCCGTCTGCTCAGTAGAACGTGTTCCCAACCCAAACCCCCTAGGAGTTTTTTCATGAAGCGTTCCATGCAAAAAGGTTTCACCCTGATCGAACTGATGATCGTGGTGGCCATCATCGGTATCCTGGCTGCTGTGGCCTTGCCGGCTTACCAGGACTACACGGTTCGTGCTCGTGTTTCGGAAGGTCTGGTGGCTGCTTCGGCTGCAAAGGTCAACGTACAAGACGTCTTGGCCTCGGGCAATCCTCAAGATGACGCCAGTGGTTACGGGCTCGGCTACACCGCTCCAGCCGCATCGCGAAACGTCACATCTGTAGCCATTACACCTGCTACTGGCGTAATTACGATCACCACAACTGCAGCTGCAGGTAACGGCGTTCTGACGATGACTCCTAACGCACCTACCGGCACTGTATTGCCAGTCGGCACTGACCCCTTCACGCCTCCAGCGCAATCAGTCGCATGGCGTTGTTCAGCTGCAGGCGCTGCGGCTGCTGGGTTTGCCGGCATTCCTGCAGCTGTTGCTAACCAGCTTCCTGCTCGTTTTGCGCCCTCCGAGTGCAAGTAAACTGTCTGCATGCTGAAAACAAAAAAGAGCGCTTCGGCGCTCTTTTTTTTGGAGAGTTCAAGAATGCCTTTAAGCACCAGGATTCGTTCCGCAACGCACGTCGCCTTGCTGCATTTTTGTGTCAGTTGTCTGGTAGCGCTGGGTGTGGCTTGGCTGGTGTTCGTCGTGTGGTTCCCCGGCACTTTGCGGGAACTTGCCAGCGGCCTGGACCTTTTTTTCATCGTTATGGCCGTGGATGTGGTCTGTGGCCCGGTGCTCACGCTGGTGCTCTACGACCCCGCCAAATCGAGAGAAAAGTGGTTGCTGGATCTTGGACTGATCGTGCTTATCCAGCTAGCAGCCTTGGTATATGGAATGGGTCAGGTTGCCAGCGCACGTCCGGTCTTTCTGGCGTTTGAGGGAGATCGCTTTCGTATCGTCCAAGCGCTGGATGTGAATGTCGACCGTTTGAGTGAGGCACCAGCAGAACTGCAATCTTTGAGTTATCTGGGCCCCAGGGTCATTGGTGTGCGTTTGGCAAAATCTGGGGATCCAGACTATTTGCTCAGTCTGCAAATGTCCATTCAGGGACTGCACCCAGCCTTTCGTCCTTCGCGTTGGAAAAATTACGAATCGCAGTTACCTGAGGCGTTGGCAGCACTCAAATCCTTGGATGAGCTCCGTCCGAAAAATTTAAAAAAAATGGATTTGCTCGATGATTCATTGACCGAACTGAAGCTTGGCAATGAACAAGTGGGTTATCTTCCACTTGTGCGAGATCTGACAACCGATTGGGTGGTGTTGGTGGATCGGTCGAATGGACGGCTACTCGCATACCTGCATCTGGATGGATGGTGATGGTTCTTTTTTCGTCAGCGCCCACACTCCAGTCCGAATCCGCAGATGGCTTGCGTGGACCGATCGGTTCGTGGAATGCAGTTATAGCCAGCTGTTTTTTTGTGGCCTTGCCATGGCTATGGCCTGCGCTATACGGACCAAAAAATGATATGTGGCCGAACCTCGTGGCTTGGGGATCTGGAGCGGTGCTCCTCGTGCTTTTGCCATGGACACGTGAGCGTGCAGCCATCGCAATAGCCTCGGGCTGGCTCTGCGCCGCTGTAATTAGTGCGGCGATGGGTCTGCTGCAGTTCTTTGATCTCGAGGACAGTTTTTCGCCCTGGGTGCTGGCGACCAGACCTGGTCACGTGCTTGGAAATGTGCATCAGGTCAATCTGCTGGCGACGCTGTTGGGCGCCGGTTTGTTGAGTCTGTGGTGGATGGTGAACAACCGGTACCTCAAGCCCCTCGTGGCCTGCATGATGGCGGTACTGCTGATCGTTGCCCTTGCAGCGACCGCATCGCGCACGGGGATGCTCCACGCAATTGTGATATCTGGATTGCTGTTGTATTGGGGGCGACTCGATCGACGAGTTGCGGTGGTGGTGACTATTGGAGTTCTTCTCTATGCCATTGCCGCCTTGAGTCTTCCTTGGCTCCAACATGCGCTGGGTATTGCTACAGGTCGCGATTTGGTCAGTCGATTTACAGTTACTTCTCCATGCTCTAGTCGGAGAGTGCTCTGGTTGAACGTGCTTCAATTGATTTCAATGAAGCCTTGGACAGGTTGGGGCTGGGATGGGCTCACATACGCCCACTACATAACTTCGTACGACGGATTTCGGTTCTGTGAGAAATTGTCTAATGCACACAACTTGCCGTTGCAACTTGCGGTGAGCATTGGCGTCCCCATGGCTGGGCTGTTGATTCTGACGTTCCTGTTTTTCGTGTGGAAGCTCAAGCCTTGGAGTGCCCGAGAATCGTCGGAGCAGCTTGGTTGGGGTGTGTTGCTGTTGCTGGGGTTACACAGTATGCTTGAATACCCATTGTGGTTTGGAGTGCCTCAATTGATGGCTATCTGCGCAGTCTGGCTGGTTTTGTGCAGCAACCGAAAAAATCTGATTGCTATGTCTGGAAAGTTTACGGCTTTCCTGTCGTTTCCGAGGCGAGCGGCATTTGCGACACTCGTGTTAGTTGGTTTGACTTATACAGCTTGGGATTACTTCAAGGTGACACAACTCTTCACCCCCAGCGCTGAACGACATCAGAGGTACCGATCAGAAACCCTAAAAAAGGTTGGGAAAAGCTGGCTATTTCAGCAGTACGTACTTTATGCAGTGGTGAATACAACCCCGATTGATGCGACCAATGCGAATTTGGTACTAGATGCAGCACTTGAAGTGCTTAATGATTTCCCTGACCCTGAAATCATTATTAAAGTAATCGATGCCGCCCGGTTGACCGGCGATGCCGGGCTGGTTGCTTTGCACCAAGAGCGTTTCAGATCAGCGTGGCCAAAAGAGTTCGCGACTTGGGACGCAGAGCAATCGAGGGCTGGTGAGTGATTCTGAATGTGTTGAGTATTCAACAGTCACGCATCTGAACCTGCCACAAACCGCCCACTCTTCCCCCCCAACTTCTCCATCAACCGCACCCCCCCAATCACCATCCCCCGGTCCACCGCCTTGCACATGTCGTAAATCGTGAGCAGAGCCACCGACACGGCTGAGAGGGCTTCCATTTCCACGCCGGTCTGGCCGGTGCACTCGGCGGTGGCGCGGCACAGCACGCTGTGGGTATCGGGTTCGATCTCGAATTCCACCGCCACGCGAGTGAGGGCAATCGGGTGGCACAGGGGGATGAGGTCGCTGGTTTTTTTGGCTGCCTGGATGCCGGCAATGCGGGCGATGCCGAGCACGTCACCTTTTTTGGCGTTACCGGACTGGATCAAGGCCAGGGTGGCGGGCAGCATGGTGATGCGGCCTTCGGTCACCGCGACTCGGCGGGTGTTGGCCTTGTCGCCCACGTCGACCATGTGGGCCTTGCCTTGCGCGTCAAAGTGGGTGAGCGGGCTGGCTGCGGCGTCTGCGGGGGGCGGGTTTGTAACGGACATGGGATGTGTTTTGCGTGGACTTGACTGAACCGTGGCGGCTTGGCGGCATCATACGGCGATGCGTTTCACACCCATGCCTGCGTTGTTGAAGACTTCTCCCTCGGTTCGCCGACCTGTGCCGTGGGCTTGCGCGGTGGTGGTGGCGGCATCGGTGTTGTTGCCGATCTCGCTGTCCAATGCCCAGGTGGTGTCCGATCCCGCCAACACATCGGCGTTGCCCAGCTTGGGTGGTGGGGAAGGCATCTCGATCTCGGCGGAGCGCCGGTTGGGCGACCGGATCGCGCGCTCCATCTACCAGGACCCCGATTACCTCGACGATCCGCTGTTGGTCGACTACCTGCAAGCACTCTGGCAGCCGCTGCTGGGCTCGGCGCGCGCGCGGGGTGACGTGCCGCCCGAGCTGGCCGAGCGCATGGCCTGGGAGCTCATGATTTCGCGCGAGCGCACGGTCAACGCATTTGCCTTGCCGGGCGGCTATTTGGGCGTGAACCTGGGGCTGCTGGCGGTGACGGATCGGCCTGAAGAGGTGGCTTCGGTGCTGGCGCACGAGCTGAGCCACGTGTCGCAACGGCACATTGCGCGCCTCATGTCGCGCGAGGAGCGCATGGCGCCCTGGATGATGGGCGCGATGATCCTGGGCGCTCTGGCGGCCGGCTCCAATCCACAAGTGGCCAGTGCCGCCATCGCGGGCAGCACGGCAGCCGCCGCACAGAACCAGTTGAATTTTTCGCGCGACATGGAGCGTGAGGCCGATCGCGTGGGCTTTGGTGTGCTCTCGGGTGCCGGGTTTGATGCCCAGGGATTTGTGAGCATGTTCGACAAACTGCAACAGGCTTCGCGCCTGAACGACGATGGCGCGTTCCCGTACCTGCGCAGCCACCCTTTGAGCGGCGAGCGCATTGCCGACATGCGTGCCCGGCTGCCACAGGGTCCGCTGGCGACCAACCCCCCGGCTGCCGCCAACCCGGCTGCTTCAACAACACCGGCGCCGTCCAGCCTCAAACTGGACTGGCCTGGCGCTCGCGCGGGCGCTGCTGTTGCACTGAACGCTGCAGGTCGGCCGGGCCCGAGCGTCGAGTTGCACACGCTCATGTCGTCGCGTGCCCGGGTGCTGGCCGAAAACGGGCCGGACCGCATGCGCGGCTGGCTGCAGGTGGGTCAAAGCCCGAACGCCAAGCCGGGCGAGCGCTACGCGGCCGCGCTGTCGGCACTGCGCCTGGGCCAGCGGGACAAGGCACTCGAACTGGCGCAACAACTGCGCGAGACGGTGGCACCCGACGCGCGGTTTGCAGCCGATGCCTTGATGCTGGAGCTGCTGCTCTCGCCGTCCACGGCACCGGCCACGCCGGCGCAAACCGCCCTGCTGGTCGAGCTGCGGGACCGCTCGCTGGCCGGCGCGTCGCGTGCTGCTGTCTTGCTGGGCGCGCAGGCCGCCATCAACTCAGGTCAACCGCAACGTGCGGTGAGCCGGCTGCAAAGCTGGGTGGTGCTGCAGCCGCGCGATGCGCTGGCCTGGCAAACGCTGGCCCGGGCCTACCAGGTGCAGGGGCAGTCGCTGCGAGCCGTGCGAGCCGAAGCCGAGGCCCGCGCAGCACACCTCGACTACGCCGGTGCGGTGGACCGCTTTCGGGCGGCGCAATCGCTGCCCGTGGCCGAGCGCAGCGCCGACTCGATGGAGATGGCCATTGTCGACAGCCGCCGGCGGGATGTGGAGGCGCTGCTGCGCGAGAGCGTGAAGGAAGAGGCCGACAGCAAGCGCTGAGGGCCCGCAGCGACCCGCGCAGCGGCGGAGCGTGGGGGCAAGGTTTCACCGCTGGGCCGCCCCAAGGTGAAACAGCCCCCCTGGGGGGCAGCGACCCGCGCAGCGGCGGAGCGTGGGGGTCTGTTCAGAGGATGGCTTTGACCGCCGCGTCCACCACCAGCATGAGCGCCGAATAGATCAGCGAGCCCAGCATGGCGGCCCAGAAGCCGTTCACGCCAAAGCCGTCCATGAGGCTGGCGGCGGCCCAGAACAGCAGGGCGTTGATGACGAAGAGAAACAGACCCAGCGTGATCACGGTCACCGGCAGGGTGAGGATCACGAGCACCGGGCGCAGCACCACGTTGAACAGACCGATCACCGCCGCGGCAACGAGCGCGGCGGTGAAGCTCTGGATATGCACGCCGGGGTACAGGTAGGCCACCAGCAACAGGGCGCAGGCCGCGAGCAGCCACTTGAGGATGAGTTTCACGTGACCTGCACCTCGGCGTTCAGTGGGCCGGAGCGGCCTTGGCTTGGCGCGAGGCCACGTACTTGCCGATCACCAGCACGATCAACGCGCCAACCACCGAAGCGCTGTACTTGACCATCTCGTTTTGCGGCAGCTTGAGCATCCACTGCCATTTGTCGGGGTTGGCCATCACCGGGTCGGACACCAGCATGCCACCGGCAATCCAGCCCAGCAGCATGCCGCCGGCGGTGATGATGATGGGGAAGCGCGCCATCAGTTTGATGACCAGCTGGCTGCCCCACACGATGATCGGGATGGAGATCAGCAGACCCAGCACGACCAGCAGCATCTGGTGTTCGCCCGCGTTCTGCGCGGCGCCGGCGATGGCGATCACGTTGTCCACGCTCATCACCAGGTCGGCCACGATGATGGTCTTGATGGCGGCCAGCAGCTTGTCGCTGGTGGCCAGTTCGCCGTGGCCTTCTTCGTCGGGGGCCAGCAATTTCACGCCAATCCAGACCAGCAGCAGCGCGCCAACGAACTTGAGCCACGGCAGGGCCAGCAGCGTCATGGCGAAGAAGATCAGGATGACGCGCAGCACGATGGCGCCCGCGGTGCCCCAGATGATGCCCTTGGTGCGTTGGGCAGGGGGCAGTTTGCGGCAGGCCAGCGCAATGACCACCGCGTTGTCGCCGCCCAGCAGGATGTCGATCATGATGATCTGCCCGAGGGCGATCCAGAAGGGAAGCGAAGTCAGGAAGTCCATAAATTCCTCGTTGTCGTTTGTTCAAAAGAGCGTGGCATGAGGCATTTCGCGGGTGGACGAGGCCCATCTTTCTCACCTGCGGGCGCTGCTGCGCCGGCGAAGGGGGGAGGACAGTGCCTTGATCGACCCGCGCAGAGCCCATCAAAGGTCTTGCTCGACCAGATGACGGGGTCACCAAGCCCGGGTTGCCGGAAGCCGGAGGCTTCGTACTGACGACAAACCGAATGTTCAGCGGGCCGGAGCACTCGGCCCGTTTTGCGCTGAAGCGGAGAGCTACTCCCCTTCGAAGCCCGCGATTGTACTGGCCCACTTCCGATGTTCACGATACGCACTAACCACAGCGCGTGGCCTCGCGATCGCCCCCGCAGCGCCCGGGTCGGGGCATCTGGCTATGATCGGCGTCCCTCCAGAGACCCACCCATGGCCGGCATCCACATCACCGACATCGAAGCCGCGATCAACTTTTGGCGTGAGCGCTCACCCTCGCCCGACGGCGTGGCCTTGCCCAAGGCCACGCGTGCCCTGGCCGAGGTGTACGCCCTGATGGTGTACTTTCACGAAACCGAGGCCGACGAGCACACCCTGCCCGCGGCGGCCCGCGAGGCCTGGCTGGCCTGGTACGACACCACGCCCGACACGCCGTGCATCGCCATCTGCTCCACCAGCCAGGGCGACGAGGTGTGCAAGGGCTGCGGCCGCCTGTTTGACGAGGTGCAGCGCTGGACCGAGATGTCGCCCGGCGAAAAACGCGCCACCTGGCGGCGCATCACCATCGAAGACGACGCCTGGCGCTTCAACCGCTACGCAGAGCGGGCTCGCTGAAGGCTCAGACGCGGCGCGCGAGTTCGGCCGCCTTGCCGGTGTAGCTGCCCGGCGTCATGTCGAGCAGCCGCGTCTTTTCAGACTCCGGAATCTCCAGACTGCGAATGAGACCGTGCAGCGCTTCGGCCGTCACGGTCTTGCCGCGCGTGACTTCCTTGAGCTTTTCGTAGGCGCCCGACACACCGTAGCGGCGCATCACGGTCTGGATCGGCTCGGCCAGCACTTCCCAGGCGTTGTCGAGGTCGTCGGCCAGCGCCTCTTCATTGATTTCCAGCTTGCCCAGACCCACGCCCAGGGCGTGGTAGGCCAGCACCGCGTAGCCCAGGGCCACACCCATGTTGCGCAGCACGGTGGAGTCGGTCAGGTCGCGCTGCCAGCGGCTGATCGGCAGCTTCTCGCTCAGGTGGCGCAGCAGCGCGTTGGCCAGGCCGAGGTTGCCTTCGGCGTTTTCAAAGTCGATCGGGTTGACCTTGTGCGGCATGGTCGACGAACCAATTTCGCCGGCTTTCAGGCGCTGCTTGAAGTAACCCAGGCTCACGTAGCCCCAGATGTCGCGCGAGAGGTCGATCAGAATCGTGTTGGTGCGCGCGACCGCATCGAACAGCTCGGCCATGTAATCGTGCGGCTCGATCTGGATGCTGTAGGGCTGGAAGGTCAGGCCCAGGCCGAGCGGCTCGGGCTGTTCGATCACGTTGCGGCTGAAAGCTTCCCAGTCGAAATCGGGCCAGGCGCTGAGGTGGGCGTTGTAGTTGCCCACCGCGCCGTTCATCTTGCCCAGCAGCTTCACGCTGGCGATCTTCTCGCGCGCCGCGCTCAGGCGCACCACCACGTTGGCGATTTCCTTGCCCACGGTGGTGGGGCTGGCGGTCTGACCGTGGGTGCGGCTGAGCATGGGCACAGCGGCGAACGCATGCGCCATCTCGCGCAGCTTGCTGATCACCGCGTCGAGCGAGGGCAGCAGCACGGCGTCGCGCCCGCCCTTGAGCTGCAGCGCGTGGCTGGTGTTGTTGATGTCTTCGCTGGTGCAGGCAAAGTGCACGAACTCGGCCGCCTTCTCCAGCTCGGGCCGGGCTTCGAACTTGGACTTGATCCAGTACTCCACCGCCTTCACGTCGTGGTTGGTGACTTTCTCGATGTCCTTGATGGCCTGGCCATCGGCCTCGCTGAAGTTCTTCACCAGGCCCATGAGGTAGGTTCGCGCGCCGGGTGACAGGGGTTTGAACTCGGCCAGACCCGCGTCGGACAAGGCGATGAACCAGGCAATTTCCACCTGCACGCGGCGGTGCATGTAGCCCAGTTCGCTCATGAACGGGCGCAGCTGGCCCAGGCGGCCGGCGTAACGGCCGTCCAGCGGGGACAGGGCAGAAATGGGTGACAGCACGGCGGGGGACACGGTGGTGGAAGGGGTGGAAGCGGAGGTGGAGGGGGTGGTCGGGCGCATCCCGCGATTGTAGGAGGCGGGGTCCTGTGGTGGCGGGAGGCGGGAGCCCCCTGTCAGTCGGCGCGAAGGCGGGGCTGGCTAAAATCGCCTTCCCACGGGCAACCGTCTTCACCCATCAGTCCTCCATGAAACTCATCGGCGCCATCACCAGCCCTTACGTGCGCAAAGTGCGCGTCGTCATGGCCGAGAAAAAGCTGGACTACCAGTTCATCCCGGAAGACGTCTGGTCGGCCGACACACAGATCAGCACCTCCAATCCGCTGGGCAAGGTGCCCTGCCTGGTCATGGAAGGTGGCGAGGCGGTGTTCGACTCGCGTGTGATCGTTGAATACCTCGACACCCTCTCGCCGGTGGGCAAACTGATCCCGTCACAAGGCCGCGAGCGCGCCGAGGTGAAAACCTGGGAAGCACTGGCCGACGGCGTGCTCGATGCCGCCATCCTCGCGCGGCTCGAATCCAACTGGCCCGGTCGCACCGACCAGCAACGCAGCAGCGCCTGGATCGACCGCCAGATGGGCAAGATCGACGCGAGCCTGAAAAGCATGAGCCAGGGCCTGGGCGAGAAGCCGTTTTGTTCGGGCATCCATTTCAGCCTGTCCGACGTGGCGGTGGGCTGCACGCTGGGCTATCTCGATTTCCGTTTCCCGGTGATCGACTGGCGCACGCCGTACCCCAACCTCGCGCGCCTGAGCGAAAAACTCAACCAGCGCCCGAGCTTCACTGACACAAAACCGGCTTGATCCCGCTCAGGTGTTGGCTCTTCGTTTGAGCCACCTCATCAAGCTGCCCACCACGGGCAGTTTTTCGTAGAGCTCTTCCGCCGCGTCCCAGTAGTCGCGGTGGTCGCTCACCAAGCCGTCGGTCGTCAACACCAGGTGCGATCCGCCGTGCACCACCTGTTCGGTGGTGGTGTCGAAGCGCTTGAAGCGAAAACGGAACTCCCACACCAGGAAGCACTGCGTGCCGTCCACGATGCGGCTGGTGACCACGAAGCGTGGCCCGTGCAGGCTCTCGAACATGTGGGCAAACACCTGC
This sequence comes from Hydrogenophaga sp., assembly GCA_021154985.1. Taxonomy (GTDB): domain Bacteria; phylum Pseudomonadota; class Gammaproteobacteria; order Burkholderiales; family Burkholderiaceae_C; genus Hydrogenophaga. Next base: position 5,845 of record JAJNQE010000178.1, on the reverse strand, counting down.
TCGATCGCAGGAATGCCGCGCACCTCGTTGAACGGGTCCTTGAAGCGCGCGTCCGCCGTGTAGAACTCGCCGATGCGAGTCACCGATTGCGGCGAGATCGTCTCGAAGTACGCACAGAGGCGGTCCACCGCCGCGCGGTTGTGTTCACTCACAGGCCGGTGGCGCGGCGCACCGCGGGGAAGTAGGCGCGGTAGGGCAGCAGGCGCATGAGCTTCATCCAGCGCGTGAAGCGCTTGGGGTAGTGCACTTCAAACACCCCCCGGCCCCAGTCATCGATCATGGCCTGCGCGGCCTGCGGCGGCGTGATGAGCGCGGGCATGGTGAAGTCGTTCTGCGCCGTCAGCGGCGTCTGCACAAAGCCGGGGTGCACCACGCTCACGCCCACACCCAACGGCCCCAAGTCGAGGTAGAGGTTTTCGGCCAGGTTGGTGAGTGCCGCCTTGGTCGGGCCATAAGCCAGGCTCTTGGGCAGGCCCCGGAAACCCGCCACGCTGCTGATGAGGCTGATGTGGCCCCGGCCGCGCGTGGTCATGGCGGGCACCACCGCGTCGAGCACGTGCAGCGCGCCGATGTAGTTGATGTCCAGATGCCGCTTGAGATCGGCCATGTCCATTTCGTTGGCGCGCATCTCGCGGTAGTGGCCGGCGCAGTACACCACCAGATCGAGCGGCCCCTGCGCCAGGATCTCGCGGGCGGTGGCGGTCACCGCCTCGGCATCGGTCACATCCAGCGGCCAAGCCTGGGCGCTCACGCCATGCTGCGGCGGGTGGTTCAGCACGAAGCGGTCCAGTGCTTCGCGGCTGCGCGCCGACACCAGCACCTGCGCGCCCCTTGCATGCAGGGCCGAGGCGGTGGCCTCGCCGATGCCACTGGAGGCACCCACCAGCCACACGCGCAGGCCGCGCCAGTCGGTGATGGGCGGGTTCATGGGTTTGAACAGCGAGAAGCCGCGCTGCCCTGCGGCAGTGGCGGTGGTCTGCGTCGGCGACTCGACGAAGGCGCTCGGCGTGCTCATGGTGCACGCCTCACGAACGACAGCGTGACCTCGCCCAGGCGGATGCCGAACTTGCTCATCTCGGCCTTGTTGAGCATCACGCGCTCGTCCATCAGGTACATCCAGTCGTCGAACTGCACCTCGTAGGTCTTGCCGTCCACCGGCAGCAGCAACGTGTAGCCCCAGCGGAAGGCGTTGCCCTGCTGTTCGCCGCGTGCCGTGCCCACCACGTCGTCGGCCGTGCCGCTGAACTGGCCGTTGCCCAGGTGTTTCATGCGCCAGATGCGTTTGCCGGTGGTGCCGTCGCTGTAGTTGAAGGTCTCGTCGAGCACGCCGTCGTCGCCGTTCCAGGTGCAGACCATCACCACGGTGAAGCGTTTGACCACCGCACCCGAGCGGTCGGTGAAGACGCCATAGGCGTCCAGCGTGCCGTTGAAGTAGGTGCGCAGGTCGAGCACCGGCTTTTCACTGGCGTACTGGCCGATTTGCGGACCGGCGCAGCCCGCCAGGGTGGCGGCGGAGGCGATGCCCGCGGCGAGCAAGAGTCGTCTTTGCATGGTGGGGTCTCAGGAGGGCGTGGAGGTTTGGGGCAAGAGGCTGGCGCGGCGCTCCGGGCGGATCACCAGCGCATAGAGGGCGCCACCGGCCAGCAGCTTGAGCGCACAGGGCAGCAGGCAGTAGGCGATGGTCAGGGTCTGCAGGGCGGCCGGGTCGCGCGCGCCGGGCTCGTAGCCGAACAGCGCGAGCAGCGGCAGCGCCAGACCCGCAGCCAGGGCCAGGTTGAGCTTGGTGGCAAAGCTCCACCAGCCGAAGTAGGCGCCCTCGCGCTGGCCCCGCTCGCCCAATTGACCAATGAGGCCCGCGAGCATGGCGCCGGGCAGGGTGAGATCGGTGCCCAGGGCGATGCCGGAGAGCGCGCAGACAACGAGGAAAGGCATCACGTCGCCCGCGCCCAGCGTGGCCGCCCAGATGAACACCGCCACGGCCAGCGCCATGCCCACCAGCCAGGTGCCGGCCAGACCGATGCGGGCCACCAGCCGTACCCACAGCGGGATGGACAGCGCCGCGCACAGGAAGTAGGTGGCGAGGAAGGCCGGTTCGACCGAGGGCGCGGCCTGCAGCCGGTCCTGCACAAAAAACAGCACCAGGGTGGCGGGCACGGCGCTGGCGGTGCCGTTGATCACGAACACGGCGAGCAGGCGCAGGAAAGCCGGTTGACGCAAAGGCGACGGGCCGAGGCTCATGGCGGGTCCGGTGCTCTTCAGGGCGATGGGCGTGGCCGATCGGCTCCAGGCCCACCAGCCCAGCGCGAGCAGCACGGCGAAGGTGGACACGGTCGCGCCCAGACCCAGCGTGGCGGGCAGCACGGCGGCGATCAACACGCCCAGCAGCGACAGTCCTTCGCGCCACGCCACCACGCGGCTGCGCTGCGCTTCGTTGCCACCCAGGCGGGCGCCCCACGACTGGTGCGCCACCGCCACCACGCTGTAGGCGGTGTAGGTGATGGCCATCAGCAGCCCGGCCCAGGCCAGCAACACGGTGGTGCCGGCGTCATGCACCGCAGCAGGTGGAAACAGCAGCCCCCAAAGGCCCAGCGCAAGCACCACGGCAGACACGGCCGAGGCGCCGAGCACGGCCGAGATCGAGCGCGCGAACAAACGGTCGCACCAGCGGCCGATGATGGGATCGAGCACCGCGTCCACCAGCCGCGCGGCCAGCAACACCAGACCCAGCAAGGCCAGCGGTGCACCGAATTCGCGCGCGTAGTGGTTGGGCAGGATCACATACAGCGGCAGCGCCACAAAGGCCAGCGGCAGGCCGAGCAGGCCGTAGCCCAGGCCGCGGCGCCAGGCACCTGCACCCATGAAATGGGTGGCGGGTTCCTGGGCGGAGGCCGGCGCCAGGCTCATCGCGGTGTCCCGGCGATGTTCTGGATCAGCGTCTCGCGCATGCGCGGCTGCGAGGTCTTGGGCGAGAGCCAGATGCCGAAGAACAGGCGCGAGAACGCGTCGTCCGCCACCTCGCCGAGCAGCTTGCCGTTCAAGTAGAAGCGAGCGCCGCTGCCGGGCACGTGCACGCCGGTGATGCGGTCGCCGCGCTTCACGTCGGGAAACAGCTTGCTCATGGCCTGTGTCCAGCGGGTGGCCTGCGCGGGTTCGATCGGCGCGAGGTCTTTCATCTCGTCGATGGACCGCTCGGCGATGTCCGCACCCTTGAAGTCGCGCAGGTAGGCCAGCTCCAGGCCGAAGCGCTGGCTCTCGAAACGGGCCACGTCGAAGCCGGGCAGGGCCCACAAGCTGGCGTCGTACACATCAAAACCCCAGTAGCGCAGGCGCGCCTTGCCCACGGCGGTCTTGTCCTGCAAGGCGGCGCTGAGCGTGGCTTCGGGCGCCTGCGCCCAAGCGGGCGCGCCCGCCAGACTGCCCAGAGCCAGTGCGAAGGAAATGGCGGCGCGCTTCATCGTCTTGTCCTCAACCGGGTTTGCGCAAGGTGTACTGGACCACGTCGGTGCTGCCCTGCTCGAACGCCGCTTCGCAGTACGCCAGGTAGAACTCCCAGATGCGCAGGAAACGCTGGTCGAAGCCGAGCTGCAGCACCCGATCCTGCTCGTGCAGGAAACGCTCGCGCCAGATCGCCAGCGTGCGCGCGTAGTCCTGGCCAAAGGCGAACTCGTCCACCACCTCCAGCCCGGCCTTGGCGGCCTGCGCACGGAACTCGCTCGGGCAGGGCAGGCAACCGCCGGGGAACACATACTGCTGAATGAAGTCGGTGCCCTTGATGTAGCGCTCGAAGTGCTCGTCGTCGATCACGATGCTCTGCACGCAGGCCTTGCCGCCCGGCTTGAGCAGGCGCGAGACGGTCTGGAAGTAGGTCGGCCAGTACTCGCGGCCCACGGCTTCCACCATCTCGATCGAGCAGATCGCATCAAACGGTGCGTCGTTGATGTCGCGGTAGTCCTGCAGGCGCAAGTCGGCCCGGTCGGCGCGGCCGATGCGCTGCATGCGGTCGTTGGCGAATTCGAGCTGTTCGGTGGACAGCGTGACGCCCGTGACGTGGGCGTCAAATTCGGTGGTGGCCTTCTCGGCCAGCGCGCCCCAGCCGCAGCCGATCTCCAGCACGCGGTCGCCGGGTTTCACGTCGGTCATGCGCAGCGCGCGGCGCACCTTGGCGTGTTGGGCCAACTCCATCGGCTGGTCGGGGCTCTCGAACCAGGCCGACGAGTAGTTCATGGTGTCGTCCAGCCACAGGCCGTAGAACGCGTTGCCCAGGTCGTAGTGCGCGTGGATGTTCTTGCGGCTGTTGGTCTTGCTGTTGCGGTTGAGCAGGTGTTTGACGCGGTAGGCAAAGCGCCCCAGCCATGAGCCGTAGATCACGCCCTCCACCTCGCGGCGGTTGGCCACCATCAGCGAGAGCAGCGCAGGCAGGTTCGATGTCGTCCAGTCGCCAGCGATGTAGGTCTCGGCAAAACCGATATCACCCGACTTGAGCGAGGCCGAGCACACGTTCCAGTTGTTGAGCTTCATGCTCGCGTGAGGGCCGTCGACCTGGCCGAAGCGCTGCACCGAGCCGTCGGGCAGTTGCAGCGTGAGGCTGCCGTGCACCAGTCGCTGCAGCAATTGCAGCGTGGTGCGCGCGGCGGCGGGTGCGTTGCGTGGCAGCGAAAAACCGGCGGGGCTGGTGGAGGCGGTGGAGCTGTTCATGGGTGGCTGTGTTCGGCGTTCGCAGAAGTCGCGGACAGGGAAGCGGCGGTGACAAAGTCGCCCGGTGCGGGCGGCTGGCGGAAGAAGGGAGCGCGTTTGATCCACAGGCGCACAGCCTGCCAGTGGATGCGTGCCATGACGCCAAAGGTCATGGCCGGGTAAGACCACAGCGCGCGGCGCAGGCTGCGCGCGTTCAGCGGCTGCAGTTCGCCGCTCACGCTGGTGTTGAGCAGGGGCTGGTCACTGTGGTCGCCCTGGGTATCGTCAAAGTAGTCGATGCGCGCCACGGTGCGTGCTGCGGCGCCGTCGGCGCGCATGAAGACAAAGCGGTAGCGCCCGCGCACCGGGCAGAACGGCGACACGTGGAACACCTTGGTCGCCTCGCACGGCTGGCCGTAGTGCGGCGCATCGAGCAGGTAGCAGTGGCGCTCGCCAAAGGTGTTGTTCACCTCGGCCAGCACCGCGCGCAGCGTGCCGTCAAGCCGGTGGCAGTACCAGAAGCTCACCGGCTTGAAGGTGTAGCCCAGCACGCGCGGGTAGGTGTGCAGCCACACCTCGCCGGTCGCGTCGTCAATGCCGTGTTGGTTCAGCAGTTCGTCGAGCCATTGCAGGCTGTCGTTTCGGCCATCGCCGTGATCGGCGTCGTTGAAGGTGAGTGCCGCGCGGCGGTTGCGCGCCAGCGCGCCGGGGCCGTGCTGGCGCAGGCTGCGCATGGGCAGCATCAGGAAGTAGGTGGGGTAGGCGAAGGCGTTGCGCTGCGGGCGGTGTCGCGTGTGGCGCACCTGGCCGAAGCCGATCTGGGCGACCGGTGGCGCAGGGGCCTTCGAGGTGATCAAGCAAACACCCCGGGCAAGGCCGCACGCTGGGCCTCGGTGCGTTGGGTGGTGGGCACCAGGTGGTGGGCGTCGATCAGCGAGCGGGCTGCGTGCAGGCCCGACTTGAGACCGTCTTCGTGGAAACCGTAGCCGGTCCACGCACCGGCAAAGTAGGTGTTGAGCTGCCCCTGCATCGCCGGCACGCGGGCCTGTGCACGGATGGCGGCGAGGTCGAAGACCGGGTGGTCGTAGGCGTACTCGCCCACCACGTGCTGTGCGGCAATCTCGCGTTGCGGGTTGAGCGACACCACCACTGGCTGCGAAACCGGCAGCGG
>JAJNQE010000019.1 GCA_021154985.1 Hydrogenophaga sp. | reverse complement strand
TCGAGGCGGCTCGGGGCTTTGACGCCACTGTCCTCTCGGCCCGTTCGCAAGATGAGGCCAACCTCTTCCGCGCGGAGCAGGCCAGGGCTGGCCTGCTGCCCGAAGTGGGCCTGGGCGCGGCGGCCAGCTGGGCGCGTCGCGAAATCAATGGCGGCGCCGACACCAGCAGCGACAGCCAGAGCGCCACGCTCTCGGCCAGCCAACCGCTGTACCGCCCGGTCAACAAACTCAACAACGACCAGGCCCTGCTCTCGGTGGACGTGGCCAAGGCTGCGCTCACCCTGGCCGAACAGGACCTGATCGTGCGCACCACGCAGGCTTACTTTGACGTGCTTGCCGCCACAGACACGCTGGCGTTTGTGCGCGCCCAGAAAACCGCCGTGGGCGAACAGCTCGCCGCCGCCAAACGCAACTTTGAAGTCGGCACCACCACCGTGACCGACTCGCGTGAAGCGCAAGCCGGCTTCGACCTCGTCGTGGCGCAAGAGATCGCCGCCGAAAACGACCTGCGGGTGAAGCAGCTCTCCCTGAACCAGCTGGTGGGCCGCGCCGACGTGGCACCCAAGCCGCTGGTGGCGCCGGTGGTGCTGCCCCCGCTGCTGCCCGCCGACCCGCAGGCCTGGGTGGCCCTCAACGACAACACCCACCCCACCATCCTGCAAGCCACCCGCGGGCTGGAAATTGCCCAACTGGAAACCCGCAAGGCCGAGGCCGGCCACAAACCCACCGTGGACCTGGTGGCGCAGTACCAGGTGGCCCGCGCGCCCTCCACCACCACCCTCGCCCAGAACACCGTTCGCAGCAACAACGCCAGCGTCGGCGTGCAGCTCAACATGCCCCTCTTCGCGGGCTACGCCATCCAGAACCGGGTGAAGGAAACCCTGTCGCTCGAAGAGAAAGCCCGCACCGACCTGGAAGCGGCCCGGCGCGGGGTCGACCTCGCCACGCGCAGCGCATTTCTGGGTGTGCTCTCAGGCCAGGGCCAGGTGAAGGCGCTGGAAGCCGCAGAAGCCTCCAGCCAGAGCGCCCTGGACGCCAACCGCCTGGGCTACCAGGTCGGCGTGCGCATCAACATCGACGTGCTCAACGCCCAAAGCCAGCTGTTCCAGACCAAACGCGACCTGGCACAAGCGCGCTACAACGTGCTGCTGGGCGGCTTGCGCCTGAAGCAGGCCAGCGGCAAACTGGTGCCTGAGGATTTGTCGCCGATCAACTCGTTGCTGGCGCCCTGAGCGCCTGCGCTCAGTGGGTGCTGGCTTCAATCTCGGCCAGCACCGCCGCCTCGGGCGCAGGCAGGTCGCCCGCCTTCACTGCACGCAGGTACTGGCGGCGCATGCGCACCTGCAGTTCGCCCTTGTTTTTCTTGAGCAGTGGAGTGCCCAGCAAGCGGATGCTGGCGAAGCAGAACGACGAGTGGAAGTTGCGCTTGTTCACCACCGCTCGAATGTGATCGATGGCCTGCTCGCGCCATCGCTCTGATGTGGCGTCGGCCTGCAGCAGTGAGTCCCGCGCCTGCTCCAGTCCCGGGTCGGTGTAGGCGCCGTACACCAGGGTCTGGCGCAGAAACGCCGCTGGTTGCTGCTCCACCGCGGCCATGAAACGGTCTCTGGAGTACAGACCTTCGCTCGGTACACCAGCGGCGAACAAGGTGCGGGAAAAACCGCGCTCGCCGCGACGCACAGTGAGGTACTTGTTGCTGGTCGAGACGTAGCGGCTCCAGTAGTTGACGAACACATCCGAGGTCAACACCGCCCGTTTGATCAGGAAAAAATAGGACAGAAAGATGCCGGCGTGCTCCGAGTCCGTCTCGGGCAGGTCCACGTGCCGCAGTGCCCCCAGAAAGCCGGCACTGGACGCTTCCATGGCAGCCAGCATGGTCTCGTTCTCATCGAGCGGAAACCACACGCTGTCGTTCAGGATGATCAAACTCTCCGGCGACACAGACCAGTGCCACAGCAGGCGGATGCCGTCGCGGTACCCACCGAAGTCGTAGCCGAAGTTCGGCCGCTCGACAAAGCGCCAGACCCACCGTGCCAGCAAGGCTTCGTCCGCGGCGGAAACCGGCGAGTTGGCCACCAGCACCACCGAGTAGCCCCGCTCGCTCAGGTGCCGGCAAGTGGCCACCGCAGAAGCCGACATGCCGCGCGGCTGGTACACCAGAAAGATGGCCACTTTGGGACCCAGCGAAGCCGCTCCGTTGGCGACGCGGAGACCGCTTGGGAACTGGCTGTCGAGGCGGCGCTGGCGGGCCGGGCCGATCAGCCGCTCCGAGATGGCCTGCAGTTGCTGGCGCGCGGTTTCCAGCTCGCGCCGCAGCTTCCAGGCGGGAATCATGCCGCGCGCTCCCGCGCTGGCCATCCGGCCACCAACAAAGGCAAGACGGACGCGAACAGGTGCCGCTCGGTCGTCACCCAGAAGGGCCCGTTGATGAAGCTGTCGACGAACAGGATGGCGAGGAACGCCACCAGCAGGTTGCGGTAGCGCACGGTCAAGTCAAAAGCCGCCGTGAGGGACCGCTGGAGCAGCAGCAAATAAGCCGCCAAACCGAGCAGACCAAACTCCACCGCAAAAAACAGAAACTGGTTGTGGGGATGCACGCAGGAGACCGCGCACACCGCCGCGTCGGCATAAACCTGTTCGGACAAAACCCGGTAGCTCGCTGTGCCGTGCCCCCACAGCGGGCTGTCGATGAACATGTCCAGTGCGTTCTTCCACATGTCCAGCCGGTAACCGGTGGAGGTGGTGAGCACACCGGCGTCGGTGTACTGCGAGAACTCGGTGAACATCGTGGTGACCCGATCGCGCAGCAGCGGCGAAGACAGAAACAGGAGCACCGCTGCCAACGCCACCAAGGCCAACGCTCGCCACCGCCAGGCCGGCGGCGCCGCCACCCAGGCGAGTGCGCAGAACATGGCGAGCAACACCACCTGCCCTGTGCGACCCTGCAACAGGTGCGTGATGCTGAACGCCGTGAACGCGGCCACCAGCACCCATGCCCATCGGACCGCCTTGCTGCGTGCATCAATGGCGATCACCAACGCAAGCGCCGTGAAGAACGACATGGCCAAGCCTTGCGCGATGTAGTCGTTGAAGACGTGGTGCGTGACACCCATGCCCTGGTTGTGAGAATCCGACCAGGGCACCTGAAACCAGATGTTGGCGTAGGTGCTCGCCACCGTGACCACCGAGCCCACCGCAAACGCCAGCAGGCCGCGGCGTTGCCACCGGGGATCGTGAAACAGCGTCAGCAGCATGAGCATGAGCGGCAGCTTGCTGTACACGTACAGGTGGTGGTTGATGTAGGCCCTGGATGCATCGGTGTACGCGATGCCCATCAACACCAGCGCGCTGAGCAGCAGGGTCGGCAGCGTGATCGGGTGGTGGCGGATCACGTCGAACTTCCAGCGCCAGCGGCCCGACAAAAACCACCCGATCAGGATCAGCAGGATGCCGATGTTGACCAGTGCAATCGAGGTGGGAACACCGAGCAGCAACACAACTGCCCCACCCTTGGCGGTGGCGTCCATGGCCGATTCAAAACGCAGGCGAAGGCTGGGCAAATCAATCACCGACAAAAGCCTTCTGCAGCGGCTTGAGCCAGAAGTCCGGGCGCTTGAGCACCTCCACAAAACCCGCCGCGGCATGACCCGCACCAAACGTGGTGTCGGTCTGGGACCGCTGCCCCCAGGTGTCACTGAGGAAACGATCGATCACCGCGGCGTCCATCGCCGAACACGCCGTGATCGATGCACCGCTGGCACGCCGGTTCTGCCGCGTGCCCACATCGAGACTGGGCACACCCAGAAACGGCGCCTCGCGCACCCCCGCGCTGCTGTTGCCCACCATGGCCGAGGCATTTTTCATCAACTCGGAAAAATAGTTGAACCGCATCGACGGAATCTGGCGGAAACGCTCCTTGGGCAACTTTTCCAGCACGGCAAAGATGTCTTCGGTGCCCGGGTCGTTGTTGGGCGCGATCACCACGAAATGGCGCCCGCTGGCCTCCAACCGCGCGAACAGCGCCTGGGCCTGCGCGCCGATGGTGTCGGCCTCCGAGGTCACGGGGTGAAAAATCACGATGCCGTAGTCGTCGAACGGGATCGCGTAACGCTCCTTCACCTGCGCCAGCGTCACGCCCGAGGGCCGTGCGTGGGTGTCGAGTTCGGGCGAGCCGATGTTGTAGACGCTCTCGGGCGACTCACCGAGCGCCAGCACGCGCTGACGCGCGCCGTCGGAGCTCACGAAGTGCGAAGCGCACAGCTTGGTGTTGCAGTGGCGAATGCTCTCGTCGATGGTGCCCGAGACTTCGCCCCCTTCAATGTGCGCCGAGGGGATGTACTTCATGGCGCAGACGATGGAGGCGGCCAGCGCTTCCACCCGGTCGCCGTGGATCACCACCAGGTCGGGCCGGTGCTCGTGCACAAAGTCGGAAAAACCCAGGATGGTCTTGGAGAGGATGAAGTCTTGCGCATCGCCTTCGCGCTGGTTCACGAACTCGAAAAACTCCGCATCGGGGAACCGTTTCACCTCCAGCCGGGTTTCGCCGTAGCGCCGCATCATGTGCATGCCGGTGATGAAGAAGCCCACGGCAAATCCGGCCTGCTGCGCGGCCAGCGCAAGCGGTTCGAGCTTGCCGAAATCGGCCCGGGTGCCGGTGACGAAGAGCAGACGCCGATGGGTCATCACGAGTTCGCTTGCGGTTTCACGCCGTCCAGGTCGCTCCACAGCAGTTGCTGGTTGCGTTTCACAGCACGGGTCAGCTTCGCTCCCACCAGGCGGTCGAAGTGCTGCACCGAAATTTCACCCGAGCCCGGGCGGCGTGCCCAGATGTCGCTGGGGGTGACCAAATGCCCGGCGGGCAGGTCGCGGTCGGCCACCATGGAGCCGCGCGCGAAGCGGTACACGTCTTCTTCCGGCCCGGTGCGCACCTTGGGGTTGTGCAGCGCGGTGTGGATTTCGCGCGAGCGGTCGATCAGGAACTTGAGCTCGGCCGGGTCCATGGAACACGAAATGTCGGGGCCCTTGCGGTAACGCGTGTCGGTGAAATGGCGCTCCAGAATGCAGGCGCCCAGCGCCACGGCCGACAGCGCCATTTCTGGGCCGATGCTGTGGTCCGAGAAGCCGATGACGGCGCGGGGGAAAGCGTTCTTCAATTCGGTGATGCCCTGCAGGCTCACGATTTCGGGAGGCGAGGGGTAGAGGTTGGTGCACTCCAGCAGCGCGTAGTCCACGCCCGAGTCGTCCAACGCTTTCACCGAGGGCCGCATGCCGTCGATGGTCTGCATGCCGGTGCTCATGATGATGGGCCGGCCAAAGCTGGCGATGTGGCGGATCAAGGGCACGTGGTTGCACTCACCCGAGCCGATCTTGAAGGCGGACACGCCGATGTCGTTGAGGAAGTCGGCCGCCGCGCGCGAGAACGGCGTGGAGATGTAGATCATGCCGAGCGACTCGGCGTAGGTCTTGAGCGCAATCTCGTCGTCTTTGGACAGCGCGCACTCTTCCATCACGTCCCAGATCGATTTGTCCGCATTGGGCGGGAAGATCTGTTTGGCCTCGTCGGTCATTTCGTCTTCCACAAAATGCGTCTGGTGCTTGACCATTTCGCAGCCGGCGCGGTGCGCGGCCAGCACCATGCCTTTGGCCACGTCGAGGCTGCCGCCGTGGTTGATGCCGATTTCGGCCACCACCAGCGGTGGATGGGCGGGAGAGATGGTGCGGTGGGCGATTTTCATGGGTGCCTCTTGCCGGATGGCTTCGGGGAATTACAGGGAGCCGGCGTAGAACGCCTGGATTTTGGAGCGCATGAAACCGAGCGTCTTTTCGCTCCAGATCAGCTTGCGGGATTTTTCGTCAACGATCACATCGCCCTCTTTGAGCGACAGCAATTTTTCGGGCTTGATCATCAGGCCGTTGAGGGTCACGGCGACCAGGCCTTTGCGGCGGTTGCGCACCCAGGGCAGCGCGGCCTTTATGTACAGCCAGAAGCCCCAATAGAACATGAACTCGCCGGGGAACTTGACCGCAAACGAGTTGGGAATGCGCACCATGTGCTCCTGGGCCACCCAACTGATGAAACGTTCGTCGGCCGCCATCGGGCGAAATTCCAGCTTGGGATGTTGGTCCAGCAAGGCCTTGAAGCGTTCGGCGATGAAATGGCATTCGGCCGGGTGGTAAATCACGAACGACGAGTTGCCGCGCGCGTAGCGGCGGCGGTTGGTCCAGCGGTAGAGCGAGCGACCGATCCAGCCAAACGGGATGATGGCGCTTTGCAAAATGGCCACGGTCTTGCGGTTCTGCATCAGGTCCAGCCCGGTGCCCAGGTCACCGAGCACGATGGTGTCCAGATCCACGTAAATCGCGGGCAGATCGGTGGGCACGATGCCTTGTTCGAACATCACCAGCTTGGCCTGGCAGCCCGAGGTCTTGAGCCGGTCTTGCAGCCAGAATTCGGGAAACCGCACCAGCTCGATGCGGTCCGCCAGGTCGGGGCGATCGCGGTCCGAAATCAGGATGAACCTCGGCTGCGACCTGGTCTTGTTGGCGATGCTGCGCGCCAGGTTGTTGATGAGCGCGGTCGAATACTTGGTACCCCAGCAGACCATCACGCACTGCCAGGTGGGCGCGGTGTAGAGGTCCATGTGGTCGGTGCTCACCTCACTGGCCATGCGCGGCCTCCAGAGCGGCTTCGCAGCGTTCAAAGTCGTCCAGCGAATCAATGTCGAGGCTGCGCTCGGCCGGCATGTCCACCACGCCGATGCGCTCGGACACAAAACTGCCGCTGGCCACAAAACGGTCGGCGTTCAACACGTACAGCGCACCGTTGGGCCGCACCACCGGGGGCAGGCTCTGGCGGTTGGCAAAGCAGTGCGCCGGGTCCGAGAGCGGCTGGAAGCGGTTGCCGCGCAGCGTGCCCCACTTGAGCACGCCCCGGTCGGCGCTGGTGACCGACATGACAAGTTCGAAGTAGCCCCCGGCGAACACCGCCAGCGCGGCTTCGATGTCGCGACTCTGGCGCAGGGGCGATGTGGCCTGCAGCAACACCGCGGTGCCATGGCAGTCGGCGGTGTGCAGCGCGTGTTGCAGCACGGGGGCCATGGGCACGGTGTCGCCCGCGAGCTCGGCGGGACGCTCCACCAGCGTCACCTGGGTGGGCAGTTCGGCCCACAGCACCTCGGGAATGTCGGTCGTGATCACCACGCGCTGGGCGCCGGCTTGCAGCGCCTGGTCCACCGCGTGGCGGTACAGCGGTTTGCCCGCCAGGGGGCGGATGTTTTTGGAGGGCAGGCCCTTGGATCCGGCGCGCAGCGGAATGACTGCGGTCCAGGCCGGCGTGGGGAGGGGCATGGGTGGTATTCCTGTGTGGGGAGGCTGGCCGCGCGGTGCGGGTCTGCCCAAGGGCGTAACTATACTGAATGGCCTTCGTCCGCAGCCCCTGGAGCGACGCGCAGGCACCCCCGCCCGACCCGTTTCGTTTCATCCGATGGCCTCCCCCTCTTCCACCCTCAGCGCGTCCCGCCCTTTTCCGCCCAGCTGGCGGCTGTCCGTGCTGATCGGCGTGTACGAAATGCTGTGGCACCTGCTGCTGCCGGTGTTCCTGCTGTTTCTGTGGAAACGCGGCCAGCGCGAGCCCTTGTACCGAGCGCACTGGACTGAGCGTTTCGGTGCTGCGCCCACCGGCCTGGACCGCCCGGTGTGGGTGCATTCCGCCTCCATGGGCGAGATGCGCGGCGCGGCGCCCCTGGTGCGGGCGCTGCTGGCGGCGGGCTACCCGGTCTTCATCACCACCCTCACTCCGGCGGGCCGCACCGCCGCACACACGCTGTTTGCCGAGGCGATTGAGGCGCAGCGCCTGAAGGTCAGCTATGTGCCGCTGGAACTGGGCTGGGCGGTGCGCCGGCTGATCCGCCGGGTGCGGCCTCGCGCGGCGGTCATGACCGAAATCGACACCTGGCCGGTGCTGCTGACCACCATCCGACGCCAGGGTGTACCGCTCGCCATGGCGAATGCGCAATACCCCAAAAAGAGCATCGTGCGCGACCGCAAATGGGGCGGCTTTCGCGCCGGCATCTTCCAGGCCTACGAGCTCGTGCTGTGCAAATCGGAAACCCATGCCCAGCGCTTTCGCGACGTGGGCTGCGAACGCGTGGTGATCGCCGGCGAAACCCGGTTTGATCTGCCGGTGTCGCCCCAGCAGATCGCTGCCGCGCAGTCTCTGCTCGCACCCTGGCAGCTTGCCACGGCCGCTGGTGGACAACGGCCGGTGCTGTGTTTTGCCAGCGCCATCGTGGGCGAAGACGAACAGTTCATCGACGCCATCCGGCAAGTGCAAACCGGCTTGCAGGCGGCGGGCTTGCCGCCACCGCTGGTGGTGTACGTGCCGCGCAGCCCGCAGCGCTTTGATACGGTGGTGCAGATGTTCGAGGCCGCCGGTCTGCGCGTGGCCCGGCGCAGCCGCATGCTCGACGCTGCCTTGCAGCCCACCCGCGATGCACCCGACATGACCACCATCGACGTGCTGATGGGCGACTCGCTCGGCGAGATGTATTTCTACCTCGCGCTCTCGCAGGTGGTGGTGGTGGGGGCGTCGTTTGTGCCGCTGGGCGCGCACAACGTGATCGAACCGCTGGCGCTCAAGAAACCGGTGATGGTGGGCCACAGCATCTGGGGCATCGAGTACCCCGGCGTGGAAGCGCTGGCCGCCGGTGTGTTGCAGCAGCACATGACGATCCCCAGCCTCTCAGCCTCGCTGGTGCAACTGCTCACCTCGCCCACCGACTACGCCCGCGCCATCGCGGGTGCCGAGGCGTTCTACGCCGAACACGGCGGTGCCACCGCCAAACACATGGCCACGCTCGTGCCCTGGCTGGAAGCCCGATGACGAGCACGCGCCAGCCCTGGGCACTGCGGGCCTACCTGGTGGTGGCCCGCTGGCTGGCACCGGTCTGGCGCAAGGGCTTGCAACGCCGCTTGCTGCGCGGCAAGGAAACACCGCGCAGCGTGCGGCAAAAGCTGGGCAGCGAATACGCCGACCGCCCGAGCGGCCCGCTGGTGTGGGGCCATGCCGTGGGCGTGGGCGAATCCATGGCACTGGCTGGCCTGTTTGCCCGGCTGGCCGAGAAGCGGCCCGACTGCAGCTTTCTCATCACCACCACCGCGCGCACCTCGGGCGACGCGCTGCGCCGCACCGGCCTGCCGCCGCGTTGCCAGCACCAGTTCGCGCCGGTGGACACGCCCGACGCGGTGTCGCGTTTTCTCGACCACTGGCGCCCGTCGCTGGCGCTGTGGTGCGAGATGGACCTGTGGCCCGCGCTGATCGCCGAAACCGATGCGCGCTCCATTCCGCGCGTCCTGGTCAACGCGCGCTTGTCGCCCGAATCGCTTGCCAAGCGCCGCTGGGGCCGCTGGATTTACCAGGCCCTGCTGCCGGGGTTCCGCGATCTCTTCGCGCAGAACCAGGCCTCCGTCGACGCCCTGGTTGAACTGGGCGCGCCGCGCGAACGCATCACCATCAGCGGCACGATCAAGGCGCTGGTGCCGCCGCTGGGTTGCGATGCCGACGATCTGGACACCTGGCAAGCGGCCCTGGCCGACCGGCCGGTTTGGCTGCTGGCATCGAGCCACCCGGGTGAGGAAGCGCTCGCTCTGGCGGCCCACGCCCAGCTGCGGGAAAAGCGACCCGACGCGCTGCTGGTCATCGCGCCGCGCGCGCCCGCGCGCGGCATCGAAGTGGCCGCAATCGCGTCAGCGGCCGGCCTGCAAGACGTTCCCCTGCGCAGCACCGGCGCCCACACCGCGACCGAAGCCCCGGTCTACATCGCCGACACCATCGGCGAAATGGGCCTGTGGTACCGGTTGGCGCCGGTGGCGCTGGTGGGCGGGTCGTTTGCCAGCGTGGGTGGACACAACCCGCACGAACCGCTGGCGCTGGGCTGCGCCGTGCTGCACGGGCCGAATGTGTGGAACTTCGCCGAGAGCTACGAGCGGCTCGACAGCCTGCGTCACGCGCGGCTGGTGAACAGCGAAGCCGATGTGGCCCTGGCGGTGGCGGCGGTCTGGAGCACCCAGCGCACGTTGGACACCACCGCCCTGGTGGACGAACAGGCCGAGGCGGTGATCGAGCGCGTGCAGGGCTTGCTGCCGCGCTGACCCTGTTTCAGTGCGCGCTGGCGCCCACCACGGCGTCGGGCTTGGCCGCCTTCAACAGGTCAAGCATCACCGCTTCAATGCGATGCAGCGCTTCGGTGGTCTGGCCCTCGAAGCGCAGCACCAGCACCGGCGTGGTGTTGGAGGCGCGGATCAAACCAAAACCATCGGGCCAGTCCACCCGCACGCCGTCGATGGTGGACAGCTTGGCGGGCGCGTCGAACTTCGCCAAGGCAATGAGTTTTTCCACCACTGCATGGGGCTCGCCTTCGGCGCAGGCCACGTTGAGTTCGGGCGTGCTAAAGCTGGTGGGCAAGGCGTTGAGCACCTCGCTGGCGCTCGGGCTGCGGCTCACAATTTCCAGCAGGCGCGCGCCCGCGTAGGTGCCGTCGTCAAAGCCGTACCAACGCTCCTTGAAGAAGATGTGGCCGCTCATCTCGCCGCCCAGCGGGCTGTCCAGCTCTTTCATGCGCGCCTTGATCAGCGAGTGCCCCGTCTTGTAGATGTGGGCCACGCCGCCAGCGGCTTCAATGGCCGGAGCCAGGCGCTGCGAACACTTCACATCGAACACGATGTCGCCACCGGGCACGCGCGAGAGCACGTCCTGCGAAAACAGGATCATCTGGCGGTCGGGGTAAATATTGTTGCCTTCCTTGGTGACGATGCCCAGGCGGTCACCATCGCCGTCAAACGCCAGACCGAGTTCGGCATCGGTCTCGCACAGCGCACGCATCACGTCCTGCAGGTTTTCGGGCTTGCTCGGGTCGGGGTGGTGGTTGGGAAAGTTGCCGTCCACCTCGCTGAAGAGTTCAACCACCTCGCAACCCAACGCGCGAAAGATCGCGGGTGCCGAGGCGCCAGCCACGCCGTTGCCGCAATCCACCACGATCTTCATGGGGCGTGAGATCTTGATGTCGCCCACGATGCGGGCCTGGTACGCCGCCTGCACATTGATCAGGCGAACACGACCACCATCGGAACGCGTGTGGGATTCGGCTTCCATGGTCTTGCGCAGCGCCTGGATGTCGTCGCCGTAGATCGCGCGCCCGGCCAGCACCATCTTGAAGCCGTTGTAGTCCTTGGGGTTGTGGCTGCCCGTGACCTGGATGCCACTGGTGCACAACGTGGCGGCCGCAAAGTACAGCATGGGTGTGGTGGCCAGGCCGATGTCGATCACGTCCACCCCTGCGGCCACGAGCCCCCGGATCAGCGCAGCCGACAAGGCCGGGCCACTCAGGCGACCATCGCGCCCCACCGCCACGCTCTTCTCGCCCAGCTTCATGGCCTGCGTGCCGAACGCCAGACCGAGCGCCTCGGCCACGTCTTCGTTGAGGGCTGTGGGCGTGACGCCGCGGATGTCGTAGGCCTTGAAGATCGAGGGAGTGACTTGCATGGTGTGTCCTGTTGTCCGGAGTGGGTCATTGTAGAAGTCCACTTTCAGGCGCTCGGGGCACATGTCCGAAAACGGCCAGCCGAGCCCCCCTCGAACGGCCTACCATGGCAGGCATGAACCGCCCGGACCGCATCGACGACGACGCCTGCTACCGCGCGCTGTGTTCGCACGACGCGCGCTTTGACGGGCGGTTTTTCACCGCTGTCACCTCCACCGGCATCTATTGCCGGCCGGTCTGCCGCGTGCGCACCCCCCGGCGCGAAAACTGCCGCTTTTTCGAACACGCCGCGCAGGCCGAACGCGCCGGGTTTCGTCCCTGCCTGCGCTGCCGCCCCGAGCTGGCCCCCATGGACCGCCACTGGTCCACCGAGGACGCCTCCGCGATCCTGCTGCAGCAGGGCACGCTGTGGCTCGACGACCCCCAGCACTGGCACGACGCAGAAGGCAACACGGGTGAACGGCTGGCGGCACGGCTGGGCGTGAGCGACCGTCACCTGCGCCGCGTGTTCGAGGACCGGCTCGGTGTTTCGCCGCTGCAGTACCTGCTCACGCGCAAGCTGCTCACCGCCAAACAGCTGCTCGCCGACACCGATCTGCCGATCACCCGGATCGCGCTGGCCAGCGGATTTGGCAGCGTGCGCCGTTTCAACGCCGCCTTCCTCGACCACTACCGCCTGAACCCCACCCAGCTGCGTCGCGAAACCGGCAGTCGAGACACTGGGCAGGGTGCCACCGTGCGCCTGGGCTACCGACCACCGTATGACGTGACCGCGACGCTGGCGTTTTTCCGGCAGCGCTTGATCGAGGGCGTGGCCTTCGTTGACGACCGGCTGCGCCTCGGACTCACCTTGCGCATGGACATCGGCGGCCAAAGCCACCGCGGCTGGTTGCTGGCGGAGTTCGATGAGGCACGTTGCCAACTGGTGCTGCGCGTGAGCACCGAACTGCGCGGGGTACTGCCGCAGGTGATCCACAGAGTGCGCGCAGCCCTCGACCTGGACGCCGACCCAGGTGCTATCAACGCCGTGCTGCACGGCCCGTTCCCCGACGGTAACGGCCTGCGCGTGCCCGGCGCGCTCGACGGGTTCGAACTCGCCGTGCGCGCCGTGCTCGGCCAGCAGATCACGGTGGCCGCCGCACGCACGCTGGCGCAGCGGCTGGTGAACCGGTTCGGCGAGCCCATCGACACACCCTTCAAGGAACTCACGCGGCTGTTTCCGGCGCCGGAAGTGCTGGCGCAGGCCGGCGGTGATGCGCTGGGCGAGCTGGGCATCGTCAAACAACGCCAGGCGGCCATCATGGCGCTCGCACGGGGCGTGGTCGAACAAGGGCTCGTGCTCAATGGCAGCGCCGACGTGCCAACCACCATCGCCGCGCTCAAGGCCCTGCCGGGCATCGGCGACTGGACCGCGCAGTACATCGCCATGCGCGCGCTGCGCTGGCCCGATGCTTTCCCAGCCGGCGATGTGGCGCTGCACAAGGCGCTGGGCGTGCAGGACTGCAAACACCCCGCGCGCGAAGCCGAGGCCCTGTCACGGGCCTGGCAACCCTGGCGCAGCTATGCGGTGGTCCGGGCCTGGTCGGCCGGACACGTCGCACCCCCCACAGGAACCACCGCATGAAACACGATCCCCTCACCGTCTTCACCGCATGGCCCGGCCCGCTGGGCGCCATGACGCTCGCGGCCACATCACGCGGCCTGAGCGGCGTGTGGTTCGATGGCCAACGCCACGGGCCCGACACCTCGGCCTGGCGCCGCCATCCCGCGCACCCCGTGCTGCTGACCGCCATCCAGCAACTCGGCGAGTATTTCGCCGGACAGCGCACGGCCTTCAACCTGCCGCTGGACTTGCACGCCGGCACGGCGTTCCAGCAGCAGGTGTGGCAGGCCCTGCTGCGCATCGCCCCGGGCGCCACCACCAGCTACGGACGCCTGAGCGCTGCCATCGGCAAACCGGCTGCGGTGCGCGCGCTCGGCGCTGCGGTGGGGCGCAACCCGGTCAGCATTGTTGTGCCCTGCCATCGCGTGCTGGGGGCCGACGGCTCGCTCACGGGCTACGCCGGTGGTCTGGAACGCAAGACTGCGCTGCTGCGGCTGGAAGGCGCAACGGTACCCTGAGGCTGCACGCCACTGAGGCGGGCGGCGCATCAATGGCGCACCCATCCGGCATCAATCCACCCCTCGAACGCCGACGACGCCCCTGCATACTTTCACGCCATGAACCCCGTCCTCGCCCTGGAATTCGTGTTGCTCGCCGCCCTTTGGGGCTCATCGTTCCTGTTCACCCGCCTGAGCGCTGCCGAATTCGGTATCGTGCCCACCGCGGGCCTGCGTGTGGGGCTGGCCGCGCTGTTCCTGTTGCCGGTGTTCCTGGTCAAAGGCGTCTGGGCCGACTTTCGCCAACGCGCCAAGGCCATCCTCTTCGTCGGCCTGCTCAACTCGGGCATCCCGTTCATGCTGTTCGCCTTTGCGGTGATGCACATCACCACCGGGCTGACCTCCATCCTCAACGCCACCGTGCCGCTCACGGGCGCCCTCGTTGCGTGGCTCTGGCTCAAGGACCGGCCTGGTGGCTCGCGCATGCTGGGTCTTGCCATCGGTTTTGCCGGCGTCACGCTGCTGGTGGTCGGCAAGTCGGGGTTCAGCGCCACCGGCGTTGCAGGCGCAAGCTCTACCGGCACCACGCTGCTGGCCATGGGCGCCTGCCTGCTGGCCACCCTGTGCTACGGCCTGGCCGCCAGCTTCACCAAACGTTACCTGACCGGCGCCCATCCGCTGGCCACCGCCACCGGCAGCCAGATCGGCGCCTCGCTCGGCCTGGCCGTGCCCATGCTGTGGTTCTGGCCCACCGAGCCCGTGAGCCTGGCGGCCTGGGCAGCGGTTGCGGCGGTGGCGCTGCTGTGCACGTCCATCGCCTACATCCTGTTCTTCCACATCATCGAACAAGCCGGCCCCAGCAAGGCCCTCACCGTCACCTTTCTCGTGCCCGTGTTTGCTCTGGGCTATGGCGAGCTGTTCCTGAGCGAGACCATCACGCCGTGGATGGTGGGGTGTGGCCTGGTGATCATCTGCGGCACGGCCTTGTCGACCGGGCTTGTGCGGCTGCGCTGGCTGGAGCGGGCAGTCTGACCAGCAGACAGACGAAAAAAATCACCGGAGTCTTGCGACTGCGGTGACTTGTTTCTTGACTGGCGGAGTGGACGGGGCTCGAACCCGCGACCCCCGGCGTGACAGGCCGGTATTCTAACCAACTGAACTACCACTCCTGGTAGATGGCGTTCGTTCTTGCGAACCAAGTGCCAACCACTTGTGCCTGAGCTGCCTTGCGGCAAATTCTGGCGACCCTACGGGGATTCGAACCCCGGTACTCACCGTGAAAGGGTGATGTCCTAGGCCTCTAGACGATAGGGTCAAAACCTTGGACTAACCGAAACGCAGCACTGAAAACCGCGTTTTTCGAAGCCTCGAATTGTAGCATCGGAAGGTGGTGTTCCTTCTTCAACTTCACCTCGCGGCTCCAGATTTTTGGTGGAGGTAAGCGGGATCGAACCGCTGACCTCTTGCATGCCATGCAAGCGCTCTCCCAGCTGAGCTATACCCCCACAGGGTTTGTTGATCTGCTTTGCCAACCTGAGTCAGCGCTGCGTTTCAGCAAGCCTCAAATTATAGGCGATTTTTTCAGGCCTTCTGCAAACGGTCCAGGACTGTTTGACGTTTCTGCAGTTCGAGCACCGCGTCGAGGGATGGCGTCTGCGCCGTGCCCATCACCAACACCCGCACCGGCATGGCGATCTGCGGCATCTTCAAACTGTGTTCGGCGAGCACTTGTTTGATGGCCGCCGAGATGCTGGTCTTGTCCCACGCCACATCACCCAACTTGCCCGCCAGCGCGGCGAGTGCCGGACGCACCGCGTCGGTCACGTGCAGTGCGTGCTCGTCTGCATTGGGGGTGATGTCGGCATAGAACGCCCTCGCCCACTGCGCCAGCGCCACCGTCGTGTCGCAGCGGTCCTTGAAAAGGCCGCAGATGCGCGGCAGGCGGTCGTCCACTGTGAGGCCCTGCGACCTCAGTTGTTCGGCCACCAGCGATGCCAGTGCATCGTCGGCCATGGCCTTGAGGTGTTGCGCGTTGACCCAGCGCAGCTTGGCGTCATCGAACTGCGCTGCGCTGCGGCCCAGGTGGTCGAGGTTGAACCATTCGAGGAACTGCGCACGGCTGAAGATCTCGTCGTCGCCATGGCTCCAGCCCAGGCGGGCGAGGTAGTTCACCATCGCATCGGGCAGGTAGCCTTCGTCGCGGTACTGCGTCACCGGCTTGGCGCCGTTGCGCTTGCTCATCTTCTCGCCCTGCTCGTTGAGCACGGTGGGCAGGTGGGCGTAGACCGGTGGCTCCTTGCCAAGTGCTCGGAAGATGTTGATCTGGCGCGGCGTGTTGTTCACGTGGTCATCGCCCCGGATCACATGGGTGATGGCCATGTCGATGTCGTCGACCACCACGCAGAAGTTGTAGGTGGGCGTGCCGTCGGGCCGTGCGATCACGAGGTCGTCAAGTTCGTCGTTGCTGATCTCGATGCGGCCCTTGACCTTGTCGTCCCAGGCCACCACCCCGCCTTGCGGATTCTTGAAGCGCAGCACAGGCTTCACACCGTCGGGCACTGGCGGCAACACCTTGCCCGACTCGGGCCGCCAGGTGCCGTCGTATCGCGGCTTTTCTTTGGCGGCCATCTGCGCTTCGCGCAATGCGTCGAGCTCGGCCACGCTCATGTAGCAAGGGTAAACAAGGCCGGCAGCCACCATCTCGGCGAGCACGGCCTTGTAGCGGTCCATGCGCTGCATTTGGTAGAACGGGCCTTCGTCGTGATCGAGGCCCAGCCACTTCATGCCTTCGATGATCACGTCCACCGCGGCTTGCGACGAGCGCTCCAGGTCGGTGTCTTCGATGCGCAGGATGAAGGTGCCGCCGGTGGAACGCGCAAACGCCCAAGGGTAGAGCGCGGAGCGGATGTTTCCGAGGTGGATGAAGCCGGTGGGCGATGGGGCAAAGCGGGTGCGGACGGTGGTGGTCATGTCAGAGGGTGAGAAGTCCGCGGTCAAGGTCAGCCTGGATGTCGTTCAGATGTTCAAGCCCGACCGCCACGCGGATCAGGCCTTGCACCACACCGGCGGTCTGGCGCTGTGCTTCGGTCAGGCGGCCGTGCGAGGTGCTGGCGGGGTGGGCCATCAAGGTCTTGGTGTCGCCCAGGTTGGTGGACAGCGACATGACCTGCAGTGAGTCAAGCACGTGGAAGGCGCGCGCGCGCGCTTGGTCGGCATCGGACGCCTTGACCTCGAACGAGAGCACCGCGCCGCCGCAGCCGGCCTGCTGCGCCATGGCCAGTGCGTGTTGCGGATGGTTGGCAAGACCGGGGTAATGCACACGCGCCACGGCAGGATGGTCCTGCAGCCACTGGGCGAGTTGAAGCGCGCGGGCCGATTGCGCCCGCATGCGGATATCCAGCGTCTCCAGGCCCTTGAGCACCACCCAGGCGTTGAACGGCGCGAGTGTCATGCCGGCGCTCTTGAGTACCGGAAGGAATGTCTTGGTCACCAGTTCCTGGCTGGCGCACAGGGCACCCGCCATCACGCGCCCTTGGCCGTCGAGGTACTTGGTGCCCGAGTGCATGACGATGTCGGCGCCCAGATTCATCGGCAGCTGCAGAGCAGGCGTGGCAAAGCAGTTGTCCACGCACAGCAACGCACCTGCGTTGTGCGCGACGTCGGCCAGTGCGCGGATGTCGCACACCTCGGTCAGCGGGTTGGTCGGCGTCTCGGCAAAGAGCAGCTTCGTAGTCGGCTTGATGGCGGCTTGCCACGCGGACACGTCGGTCTGCGAGACAAAGGTGGACTCAACGCCGAACTTGGCCAGGTCGGTACCGATGAGCTTGATGGTGGAGCCGAACATGGAATGCGAACACACCACGTGGTCGCCGGCCTTGAGCAGGCCCATGCACATCATGAGGATGGCGGACATGCCCGAGGCGGTGGAGATGCAGGCCTCAGCGCCTTCGAGTGCGGCCAGGCGCTGCTCGAAGCTAGCCACCGTCGGGTTGCCGTAGCGGCCGTAGGTGAAGCCTTCTTCGTCACCGGCAAAGCGGCGCGCGGCGGCTTCGGCGCTGGGTTGCACGTAGCCGCTGGTGAGATAGAGGGCCTCGGAATTTTCGCCGTACTGGCTGCGCTCCACGGCTTCTCGTACGGCCAGCGTGTCGCGGTGAAGGTCGATTTTCTTCTGGGTCATGGGCCTGTTCTTTCAGGCGACCTGGGCGTTGGGCAAGGCCAGGCGCGAGGTGTCTTCTTCGCCCTCTTCGCTCTGGTCGCGGCCCGCGTTCAGACGTGCGATGTCGGCCAGCGTGATGTCGCCGGTGACGTACACGCCATCGAAACACGAGGCATCAAATCCGGCGAGCTTGGGGTTGAGCGAGCCGATGGCCTGCTTCATCGCGTCCACATCCTGGTAGATCAGCGCATCGCAGCCAATGCTCTCGCGCACCTCCTCGACTGTGCGGTTGTGCGCCACGAGCTCGTCGGGCGTCGGCATGTCGATAC
>JAJNQE010000175.1 GCA_021154985.1 Hydrogenophaga sp. | reverse complement strand
AGCTTGTCCTTGGCTTCCTGGATCCGTTCGTTGACGAGCTGGCGCGCAAAATAAATGTCGGTGCCGTCCTTGAAGATCACGGTCACTTGCGACAAACCATAACGCGAGATTGAACGGGTCTGCTCCAGGTTGGGCAGGCCGGCCATCGCGGTCTCGACCGGGAAAGTGATGCGCTGTTCTGATTCCAGCGGCGAATACCCTGGCGCCGAGGTGTTGACCTGGACCTGCACATTGGTGATGTCGGGCACGGCGTCGATGGGCAGACGCTGGTAGTTGTAAATGCCGAGCGCGGCCATTCCCAACACCAGCAACAGGACCAGCCACCGCTGATCAATGGCAAAACGGATGAGTTTTTCGAACATGGTGTGAGCTCGTTCAGACGGCGGCGTCGCCGCGTTCACCGGTGCGTATGCGCACCAAATCGGTCAGTTCCGTGACGGCGACCATGCCGTCGCCGATCTGGCCGGTGTGGGCCGCTTGGGCAATGGCATCGACCAGGGGCGTGGCCAGCGCGTCGGCGCAGAACATGACGAGCACGAGCTTCTCGTGGGCATCGGGCAGCCACTCGTCGACATCGAAGCGGTGCTCGGTGCCGTGCCCGCGGGCAGGGCCACGTGCGGCGTGCACGGTGAAGCCGGGCAGGTGCGGCATGGCGTGCAGGGCCTGCTCGACCTGCTCCAGGCGGTGCGGCTGGAAGATGGCGGTGATCTGTTTCATGGGACTCGCCTCAGTGGTCGTGGCTCGCACCGGCCTTGCCGATGTCTGCCTTGATGAGATAGCTGTTCTTGGCTGCGTATTTCTCGCCAGGAGCCAAGCCGCCAAGCACCTCGGTCATCTTGCCGTCGCTGCGGCCCAGCTCCAGCGGTCGGGCTTCGAACTCTTGGCCATAGCGGCCAAAGACCACCGTGCTGTCGCGCAACGTCTGCAGCGCGTCGTTGGAAATGGCCAGGGGCACATCGATTTCTTCGGCGGTCAAAACCACCGTCACAGGAAGACCCGGGCGCCACAGCCCCTTCGGGTTGGACAGCACGATGCGTGCCGTGGCCGCTCGAGTCTGCTCTCCCACCAAGTTACCGACATAGGTCAACTTGCCGTTGGCCTCGGCCTCGAACGAGGTCGCTTTGACCACCGCCTGCTGGCCCACCCGCACGACATTCAAGTCCTTGGCATAAACCGTCATGTCGACCCACACGGAGGACAGGTCAGCGACGACAAAGATGTTCGCGTCCTCCTTAACTACCTGACCCACCGAGATTTTCTTGTCGGCGATGACGCCATCGATCGGTGCGCGCACCTCGTAGCGTGTGAGGTTGCCTGAAGCCAGCGCCACGGCGCCCAGTGAAGCCAGTTTCTGGCGCGCCGACTGCTCGGCGATTTCGGCTTCCTGCAGCGCCGCGCGGGCCTGCAGATAGTCTTGCTCGGCCGAGATCTTGCCCTCCCACAGCGTCTTCTCACGCTCGAAGGTGGTGCGGGCCAGGGCCATGCGCTTCTGCGCGCCCAGCAGCTCGCTGCGCTGGTCAGCCAGGGACTGGCTGGACAAGACGGCCAGCACCTGGCCGCGGCGCACCCGGTCGCCTGCGTTCACAGCCACCGACTCCACCAAGCC
The DNA here is from genome assembly GCA_021154985.1 of Hydrogenophaga sp. Classification (GTDB taxonomy): domain Bacteria; phylum Pseudomonadota; class Gammaproteobacteria; order Burkholderiales; family Burkholderiaceae_C; genus Hydrogenophaga. The sequence goes on along the minus strand of JAJNQE010000175.1, from coordinate 12,591 downwards.
CATCAGGCGTGGCACCACATGCACCGTGCGATCTTCGTTCAAACGCACCTCGCCCTGCAACTGCAGCGCCACGTTGATGCGCGCCGGCCCGGCGGTGGCCAGCTCGACACCATTGCTCTGCAACTGGGCGTCGGCCATGGTGACGCGACCCTCGACCTGTTCGTACTTGAATTGGTGCGTCTTGCCGGCTTGGGTGGCGGTGATGTTGACGACAAAGGAATGCGGCTCTTCGACCACGGCGTCGCCCTTGAGGTAGTCAGCCTCCTTGGTGAAGGCAATCGCCTGCGGCGCGCGGCCCAGTCGCTCCAGGCTGACCTTGAGCTGGCTCTGCGCCGGGTCGCTGGGCTTACCGTCCAAATAGGTGTAAGCGCGAAACTGGGGCGGCACGCCGGTCTCGAAAATGCTCAGTTCCAAGCCGAAATTGTCAGCGGTGAACATGCGGCCACCATGAGGGCCTTTTTTCGGGGCGGCGGCCTTTTCGGTGTCGCCCTCAGCCGTCGCTTCGGCCTCGGCATGCGGCTCGTCCCCGTGTTCATCGCCGGTGGCTGTTGAGCCCGTGCCGCCAAGGATGAACCAGCCGCCGATCAGCCCGGCAACGAGCACCAGGCCAATGAGCAAGGTTTGCTTCGATAAAAATTTGTTCTCAGATTTCATGGCTCACTCCTGGGACTTGTTCATGGAAGTGGATACAGCACTGCTGCCGTCACCCAACAGTCGGTCGATTTCGGCGGCTGCAGCTTGTGCCTGACCAAGGGCGCGAAGGTATTGCGACTTGGCCTGGAACAAAGTGCGCTGTGCGTCCAGCACATCAAGAAAATTGAATTTCCCCAGCTCGAAGCCGGTGGTCGCCGCGTCGTAAGCGCTTTGCGCGCCCGGCAAAACGGTGTCGCGCAAGGTGCGGGCTTCGGTGCTGGCGGCATCCAACTGGCCGATGCTTTGCAATACGGCGCCTTGAAGCTGGAGTTCTGCCGCTACGAGCTCGTCACGCGCCTTGTCTTCGCGACGCAGCGCTTCGAGCAAATTGCCCTGGTTGCGGTCGAACAGCGGGAACGGAATCGAGACACCCAGGATGGCTTGATTGCGGCCTGCCTGTGCATCGCGCTTCATCCCCAGGCTGACGGTTACGTCGGGTGTGCGCTTGCTGCGTTCAAGTTCGACCAGCGCGCGCCGGCGTTGCACTTCGATGCGGGCACGCTGCAGGATGGGCGACGCTGACAGCCGCGCGGCCACGGCCTGCGAGGAGGGAAGGGCTGGCAAGTCGGAGACGGCACTGCCACTGGCGTCGGCCCGCTCGAAAAGGGGATTGCCGTTGCCCCAGGTCGACGACAGACGTTGCCTCGCCAGTGTCAGTTCAGACCGTGCCTGGGCCGCTTCCAGGCGCGCGGATGCCTCGGCAACACGGGCTTTGGTTTCCTCCACGGGCGAGACCTTGCCGGCCAGCACGCGCTTGGCCGCTGCGTCGCTGGCACGCTGGGCCAGTGCCACCGAGTCGCTGGCCAGCACGATGCGCTCTTGCGCCTGCAGCACCGAGTAAAAGTTGGAGACTACGGCCGCGCGCACATCGGCGCGTTTGGTCGCAAGTTCAGCTGCAGCGATGTCGCGGCTGGATTGCGCCGCGTTGATGCGTGCTGTTCGCTGGCCTCCCATTTCAATGGCCTGGTTGATTTGGACCGTCGTGGTGCGAGTGGCGCGCTGAGTGTCCTCGAGCAGCAAGGAAACCTCGGGGTTGGGGCGAGCGCCGCCCTGCAGCACTTGGCCTTCGCTGGCCTCAAGTTCACGCTGAGCGACGGCCAACTCAGGGCTGACAGACATTGCCAACGCCAGGGCTCGCGGCAGGGTAAGGGCAGCCGTGCCTTCAACCGCAGCGGGCTGCAGACCTCGTCTGGGTTCGCTGGCTGTTTGGGCCACGGCGGCCGTGCTGGCAAGCAAGGTGAGCGCCAAAAAGGCAAAAGAAAAGCGTATGGGTCGACTCATCGACATCTCCTCGAAGTGGTTCCGGATGCGAACGCATACGGAGCAAGACAACGTAAAAGATTCGACGCGGCTTCAGACAGCCGGAGGTGTTTCTCAATGGTCTGTCACGACCACCACGCCGAATCGGTCAGGCGTGGTCCACCCATGCGGGGCGTTCAGGAGGCTCTAAGGGCAAAGAGCGCCAGTCGACCAGTGCGCCGTGACGAGCCTGAAGCATTTCGGCGAACACGCACGCTGAGGTGCCTGCACTCAAAATGACAGCGCTCAACCCATGACAGTGAGCCGCTTCACCATCGTCAGGCAGGTTTTGAAGGTTGTCAACGACATCACCATCTGCCTCATGATGATGACCCTCGTGGTGCCCAAAATGCGAGGTATGTGGGCCCCTACTGTGGTCGCAATAACTCGTCGCCATGCTCCATGCCGCTTGTAGAGGCATGAGCACTAATAAAGCAGTGAAGAGAAATTTGCGCACATTGCGAGTTTAGCATCCGCCGAACGTCATAAGAACCCGCATGAAGTACACCCAGCTCTTGTTTCTGGGGGTGTTTCTCCAAATTGATCTCTCGTGGAGACTGTAAATTTTGCTCAAAGAAATCCCGTCAAAGCTTGTGGTGGTAGTACCTTCACCGGGCTCGGGGGAGTGTCAGGGTTGACGCATCGATCAATCTAGACTGGAGCATCGAGAGTCGTAGGGAGTCCGGGTCAGGTGACCAGGAATAAACACAAAAAACCCACAGCTCTAACGAGCGGTGGGTTGAAACAAGCCTTGGAGATTCGAGAGGGCTTGGAAATCAGAAGTTGTGGACCAAGCCCAGTGCGTACAACTCGCGCTCGCGCACTTTGGTGCCCGCTGCGTTCTCGATGTCGCCGGTGGTCAGGCCTGCGTACACGCGGGTGCGCTTGGACAGGTTGTAGGCCACGGCTGCGGAGAATGCGTCACCCTTCTCGAAGGTGGCGCTGCCCTGCTTGGCTTTGGCGGTGCTGTAGCCCAGCGAGAAGTCGAATGCGCCGACCGGCACGATGGCGCCGATGCTGTACGCGTCCGACTTGCGTGAGGTCTTGTTCTTGGCCTGGTTCCAGCCGCCCGAGAGGCGGAAGCTGCCGAAGTTGTAGGCAGCGCCCAGGGTGTTGTATTCGAGGTTGCCGGCAGCCACTTCGTTGGCGTTTTCCTGGTAGCCGTAACCCACGTCGAGGTTGCCCGCCTTGTAGCGCAGGTTGAAGGCGGTGACGTCGCGCTTCACCGGGGAGGCCGCTTCGTCAAGACCGTAGCTGAAACCCGCCGAGAAACCACCGAACGATGGTGACTCGTAGCGGATCTGGTTGCTGGCGCGGTCGCCGTAGTCGGCCAGTTGGCCAACACCCAGGTAACCCGATGTGCCCACAACGCCTTCGGTGGTGGCGAATACGGGCGCATTGAAGATATTGCTGCTGACAGACATGTCACGGATGTCGTCAAACGACGTGTCATGACGGCCGAATTTGACGGTGCCGAAGCCACCGCTCAGGCCAACGATGGACATGCGGTCAAACGCACTGCCGGCCGCTTGCGTGCCGTTGCTGACGTCGAAGCCTTGCTCCAGCGCAAAGATGGCCTTCAAGCCACCGCCGAGGTCTTCGCTGCCGCGAACGCCCCAACGGGTGGAGGCGAGATTGCCACTGAACATCTGGCTGGTGCTGGTAGCCGTTGCGGGCGCACCAATCTTGGACGAGCCAACGGACACGTCGAGGGTGCCATACAGGGTGACGGAAGATTGCGCAAAGGCGGCGCCGGTGGTGGCCAGAACGGCCAGAGCGATCAGGCTCTTTTTCATGTGGTTGCTCCAATGGGTTGCACGGGACCTGAGGTCCCTTTGACTCCTGCACCATGCAGGGAGTACTTCGTATTTCATCGAAGCGCCGAGAAAATTCTGTGACACTGGGCTGTCACAAGCGGGTTTGCCATGAGATACAACAGATGGCCCCGCGGGTTCACATGACTTTCATCAAGGTGCAACACAGACCACAAAAAGGTTATGCGGACCTTTACCCGAGTGCAGGTCTTGAGGCTGCGACAACGGACCTGGGTTAAACCGACATTCGCAAACCGTGCCTCCTGCACCGGAAATGAGATCAACCTGTGAAGAGCATTGAAGACCGCGGCGCATTGGTTGAAGCCCTGACCGAGGCCGGCTACCCGCCACTCTGACCACCGTTGGTCAAGGCTCCCTACGAAAGTCTTGACCTTCCCATGGTGTCAAGCTGCAATCTGCGCCATATGCAGAACCCTAGCCAAAGGAGTACCCCATGAACACCTTTATGAACATTGGCGAAGCGGCCAGCGCCGCTGGCGTCTCGGCCAAGATGATTCGCCACTACGAACAGATCGGTCTCGTGCCCCAGGCTGAACGCACCGAAGCGGGCTATCGACTCTATGGCGATCGGGAGATCTCGGTTCTGCGGTTCATTCGCCAATCGCGCCGACTCGGGTTCTCGGTGACGCAGATTGCAGAACTCATCGGCTTGTGGAGCGACTCGCAGCGCACCAGTCGCGAGGTGAAGGCCGTGGCCCAACGCCACCTGGCCGACCTGGAAACAAAGCGCCAGGAGATCGATCAAATGATGGACGGCTTGTCGGTGCTGGTGAAGGCCTGTCACGGCAACGACCAGCCTCACTGCGCCATCCTGGACAAGCTGTCCCTGCACAGCCCACCCCAGCACAAACCTGCACACAAACCGCAACTCAAAAAGGGCAGCACCCCGGCCAACGAGGCCCGCGACAGCGCAAGCAGCGGCATTGATCTCATGGCCTGGATGCGCGGTGTGCAAACGCACCAAAAGTCACATTGAAAGGCCGTGTCAGCAAGCTGTTGCATAGGGCGCCAAGAAGGCCTTTGTTGATTTGTATCAACCGTGCCCGACCTTTAAGAGTCGACCATTGAACGGAAGTGCCATGAAGTCCAGAGTGTCTGGGTGGCATTGCTACAGGCGCAGGCTCAACCTGCTTCCTGCCCTTAGTCCGCAGCACTTGTGCGGCTTGTATCGATCCACCAAGGACACCACCATGAAAACGCGCTCCATCACCCTATTGCTTTCTACCGTCGTACTTCTGACAGCCTGCGCTGGTCAGACTGCACCTGGCGCAGGCAAGTTCTCATCTGCCAAAGCGGATGAACACGCCGCCCACCAAGCGGCAGCCGCATCATCCAAGACGCCTCCAGCGATGCACGAGCGCATGAAAGACATGCAGGCCATGCGCGACAAGATGAAGAACGCCAAAACGCCGGCCGAACGGCAGGCGCTCATGGCAGAGCATATGAAGTCCATGCACGAAGGCATGGAGATGATGAAAGGCGTGGGTGGCATGCATGGAATGCCTGGGATGCCAGGAATGACCGAAGCGAAGCCCATGCCAATGCATTCAGCCAGCCATCAACAGATGATGGAAATGCGCATGGACATGATGCAGAGCATGATGGAAATGATGATGCAGCGCATGCCGGGCGCGACCGCCCCACCCACCAACCAATGAAGGAAATCCACATGAACACCATTGATCTCGACGTTCAAGGAATGACCTGCGGCGCCTGTGTCCAGCGCGTCACGTCCGCCCTGATGCCCATCGACGGGGTGCACGATGTTGCTGTCGATCTGAAGGCAGGACGCGTTCGTATCACGTCTGATGCAACCGTTCCACCATCCCAACTGATCGCTGCATTGAGCGCGAGGCGATACGAAAGCCAGGTCTCTGCCCAGGCAGCAGAGTCGATTGCTCTCTCGGTGCCTCCAGCGGAAAAAGCTGCTCGCAAGGGCGGATGTTGCTGTGGTTGATGCCAGGTCTGTGCACGGGTTAAACCCCCAAATGGAACGGCTGTCATGAAGTCCCACGCCCACCACGATCACCATGCGCATGCACCGCAGCCGATCCCTGCCGTAATCGGATCTCCACTTCCGCCGGGCACGGTATACACCTGCCCCATGCACCCAGAGATTCGCCAGGATCACCCGGGGAACTGTCCCAAGTGCGGCATGACGCTGGAGCCGGTGATGCCCACACTGGACGAGGCCGAGGACCCGGAGCTGCAGGATTTTCAGCGCCGCTTCTGGTGGACCTTGCCCCTGACTGTGGTGGTCACGGTGCTGGCAATGGCTGGCCACCGCCTCGGCTGGTTCGAGATGGCTACCCAGAGTTGGATCGAGCTCGTGCTGTCCGTTCCCATCGTGCTGTGGGCCGGCTGGCCGTTCTTCGTGCGTGGCGCGCAGTCGGTGGTGAACCGCAGCCCGAACATGTGGACGCTGATCAGCCTGGGGACGGGTGCGGCTTTCGTGTACAGCGTAATGGCCACGGTGGCGCCGCAGGTGTTCCCGGACTCCTTTCTGTCCATGGGGCGCGTGGCAGTGTACTTTGAAGCAGCGGCAGTGATCATCTCGCTCACCTTGTTGGGCCAGTTGCTTGAACTCAAGGCGCGCTCACAGACCTCGGCGGCGATCCGCTCGCTGCTGGGCTTGGCCCCCAAAACCGCGCGGCGCATCGCGGCCGACGGACAAGAGGAAGACGTGCCGCTGGCCCATGTGCATGTGGGCGATCTGTTGCGCGTGCGCCCGGGTGAGAAGGTACCCACCGACGGTGTGGTGGTGGAGGGCAGCAGTGCGGTGGACGAAGCCATGCTCACCGGCGAGCCCCTGCCGGTGACCAAGCGGGTGGGCGACAAGCTGATTGGCGCCACGCTCAACACCAGTGGTGCGCTGGTGATGCGCTCGGAGCATGTGGGCTCAGCCACCGTCCTCGCGCAGATTGTTCAGATGGTCGCCATGGCGCAGCGCTCGCGGGCGCCCATGCAGCGCATGGCCGACCAGGTGGCTGGCTACTTTGTGGTCGGTGTCGTGGTGGTTGCCTTGCTCACCTTTTTGGTCTGGGGTGCCTTTGGGCCCGAGCCAAGCTGGGTTTACGCCCTCATCAACGCGGTGGCTGTGCTCATCATCGCGTGCCCCTGCGCGCTGGGACTTGCAACACCGATGTCCATCATGGTGGCCAGCGGTCGCGGCGCCACGAACGGGGTCTTGTTCCGCGACGCAGCGGCTATCGAGAACCTGCGCAAGGTCGATACCCTGATCGTAGACAAGACCGGTACCCTCACCGAAGGGCGTCCCACCTTCGAACGCGCCATCGGGTTGGGGGCGTTCTCCGAAGGCGAGGTCTTGCGGCTGGCAGCCAGCCTGGACCAGGGCAGCGAACACCCGCTCGCAGCAGCGATAGTGGCTGCGGCGAATCAACGGGGTCTCGCGTTGGACAAGCCCGAGCAGTTCGACTCCGAGTCCGGCATCGGGGTGCGCGGTGTCATCACAGGGAAGGCGCTTGCCCTGGGCAACACGGCGCTGATGCAGCAGCTGGGGGTGGACGCATCGCCGCTCACTACCGAGGCTGAAGCGCTTCGTGCACAGGGGGCCAGCGTCATGTACCTCGCGGTGGACCAGGTGCTGGCCGGTCTGCTGGCCGTGTCCGATCCCATTAAATCCACCACGGCTGAGGCACTGGCGTCGCTGCGTCAGGCAAACATTCGCGTGGTCATGGCCACAGGCGACGGCCTGACCACTGCGCGCGCAGTCGGCCAGCGGCTGGGCATCAATGAGGTGCATGGCGAGGTAAAGCCAGCGGACAAGTTACAACTCGTGGAAAAGCTCCAGGCCGAAGGCCGTGTGGTGGCCATGGCTGGCGACGGTATCAACGACGCGCCCGCACTGGCTCGCGCCGACGTGGGCATTGCCATGGGTACCGGCACCGACGTGGCCATGAACAGCGCGCAACTCACGTTGGTCAAGGGCGATCTGCGGGGCATTGCCACGGCCCGAGCACTCTCGGTGGCCACGGTGGCGAACATGAAGCAGAACCTGGCGTTTGCTTTTCTCTACAACGCGCTGGGCATCCCATTGGCCGCCGGGCTGCTGTATCCGTTTACAGGCTGGCTTCTCTCGCCCATGATCGCCGCCCTGGCCATGAGCCTGAGCTCAGCATCGGTGATCGGTAACGCCTTGCGATTGCGGGGTGCGGTCATTCGAGAAAGTTGAGTCTGCACAAACCGGGAGTGGGGTGAGAGAAACAAGAAAAAACCCTCTCGCGGCTTACCGAGAGAGGGTCTGTGCAGCCTGGTAACACCAGGCTTTGCCCTTGAGCTACTTCAGCCTTTAGTGGCCGTGGCCCTTGAGTAGCAGGTAGCTCAGGCGCGCAACTTCATTGCCAACCGTCGTGACGCTTTTGCCATCAGCGGTTTGGACGACTTCACCTTTTTTGAGATGAAGTACGCCTCCGAACTTGCTTTCCTTGGCCATCTGGCCGTCTTTGAAAACGTACAACGCTTCGCCATTCTGCAATGCGATGACTTCCTTGGCTTCTGATCGAGCGGCGTCCATGGCGAAAGCAGGTGCTGCTGCAGCCAGAGACAAGATGAGGATGTTGAGTTTGCGAATCATGAAGTGCTCCTTGGATAACGATCACACCGTTCGAATGAGCCGATGTGGTACAGCGTACGAATCCAATGTAGCGAGACACCCCTGTCTGACAGCTTGCGAACGCATGACATTTTGGTCATCAAAGAGCGATGCAAATGAAGGTCTGCGTAACCTCGGCGCCCGAGGGCTAGCTGGAGCAGTTGCCGTCAAATTCCCCTGGGGTGACCACCGGCTCGGCAGAGCAAATTCCCCCACCCTGGCCACCGGATCCTGGGCCAGTGGCCACCGCCCTGTGCGAACCCTGGCGCGAGTTCATCGAAGCCCAGCTGCGCCTGAAGCGCAACGCCACGGCCATCTACCAGGACCTGGTCGACCAGCACGGCTTTGCTGGTCAGTACAACTCGGTCAAACGCTTCTGCGCAAAGCTGCGCCACAAGGAGCCCGAGCAGTTCGATCGCCTGTCCTTCCTGCCCGGCGAGGAGATGCAGGTGGACTACGGCGAGGGCGCGCCCACCCGCGTGCCCGGCAGCGAGCGGTACCGCAAACCCCGCTTGTTCGTGGCCACCTTGCGGTACTCCCGTGCCAGTTTCCGGTGCGTGGTCTGGAAGTCCAGCCACCAGATCTGGGCAGAACTGCACGAGCGGGCCTTTCGCTACTTCGGTGGCTGCCCGCAATACGTGGTGCTGGACAATCTGAAGGAAGGCGTCATCAAGCCCGACCTGTACGAGCCCGAGCTCAACCGGGTCTACGCCGCCACCCTGACTCACTACGGTGTGGTGGCCGACCCGGCGCGGGTGCGAGACCCCAACCGCAAGGGCACGGTGGAGCATGCCATCGGCCACACCCAGGCCACAGCCTTGAAGGGCCGGCGCTTTGAGTCCATTGAGGCCCAGAACGAGTTCCTGGCGCACTGGGAGAAGAACTGGGCGGCCAAGCGCATCCACGGCACCGAGCGACGCCAGGTGCAGGCCATGTTCGAGGAGGAGCGCAGCCACCTCAAACCCCTGCCTCTCTTGGGCATGCAGTATTTCGACGAGGCGGTGCGCACCGTCTGCGACGACAGCTGTGTGCGGGTGGATCACAGCAGCTACGCCGCGCGCCCGGCCGCCATTGGATCGAAGGTGCTGGTGCGCATTTACGCCCAGCGCATCGAGATCCGTGACATGCACACCACGGCCTTGCTGCGCACCCACGCCAAGGCCGAGCGCCCGGGCACGGTGGTGCTGCCCATGGAGGAGCGGGTGTTCAATCCTTCTCGTGAGACCCGCCTGATCCTGCGTCAGGCAGGCGAGATCGGTGAGCACGCCAGGCGGCTGTGTGAGCTGCTCTTTGCCATCGAGGGCCGGGTGGGCCAGCGCAAGCTCTGGGGCATCGTCAGTCTGGCCAGGCGCTATCCCGCGCACTGCGTCAATACGGCCTGCGCGCAGGCCCTGGAGCAAGGGGTCTACAGCTACAAGCGCGTGCTGGCGTTGACTGAAGCCATCTTTGCCCAGGCACTGGCGGCCATCGAGACTGAGTCCATCAGTGCGTCCAGCGGTGGGACCGCCGCCGGTGCCCGAACGCTGACCCAGCAGCATGACCTGATTCGCGATGCCGATGAGTACGCCGATCTGTTCGCACACGCGGCGGCCGCCACCGCAACGAGCATGCTCGCCGCCGCCACGGCGAACACCACCAACAACACCGCACCGGGAGTTCAGCCATGAACATGATCGAGATCGAACGCGCGCTGCGCGAGCTGCGTCTGTCCGGCATTGCCGAGACCCTGTCCACCCGAGTGATGCAGGCCCAGACCTCCCAGGAGCCGTTCCTGGAGACCTTCGCTTCCATGCTCCAAGACGAGCTGGACCGCCGGCGCTCTCGTCTGACCGAGCGCCGCTTCAAACGCTCGGGCCTGGATGAGCGGCCCTCGCTGGCGGACTTCGACTGGCGCTTCAACCCGAAGCTGCCGCGCAGTGCCTGCTTCGAGCTGCACACCCTGAAGTTCATCGGTGAGGGGGCCAACGCGCTGATCATCGGCAAGCCGGGCACCGGCAAGAGCCATGTGGCCAAGGCCGTGGCCTATCAGGCCACGCTGCAAGGCTATGACGCACGTTACCTGGAGGCCGATACCGAATTTGCCCGCTACGCGTTGGCCAGCGACTCAGAGCGCACCGAGCTGCTCAAGGACTGGGTCACACCGGACCTGATCATCCTGGACGACCTGTTCCTGGCCAGGCGCATCAGCGAGCACGCCGCCGAGGTGCTGCAGGCCATCGTGCACCAACGCTACAAGCTGCGCCGCTCCATCGTCATCACCTCCAACCGCGAGTTGCAGGACTGGGGCAAATACCTGGGCGATGCCACCATGGCCACCACCATCTTGGACCGCCTCATGCATCGCTGCGCGATGCTGGAGTTAGAGGGCAAAAGCTACCGTCTGAAGGATGCTGCCGCTCGCATCGCCATCAGCCCCGAATCGTCATAATCCGGCGGTCCTGACTGGAGATGGCATGGTCCGCCCACCTACAGCGCTGCTGCTGAAGTGAGGCTTCCATCCTGAGTCGGGTGGGGCCTCGCAGAAACGGCATCAGAGTGCCAAAGTAGTGGTCTTCCCAACCACTTAAACCTGGAGGCCGCCATGCAACCCACTGCGAATCTGCCCGTCATTGGTCTGGATCTGGCCAAGTCCGTGTTCCAGCTGCACATCGTCGATGGTGAAACTGGAGAGATTCAGCGCCGACAGATCAAGCGAGCCAAGCTCACCGAGTTCTTCGCCAAATGCCAGCGCAGCCTGGTTGCGATGGAGGCATGCGGCACTGCGCACCACTGGGCGCGGGTGATCAGCTCCCTGGGGCACCAGGTCAAGCTGCTGCCTGCCCAGCACGTCAAGGCCTTCTTGCTTCCCGACAAGACCGACGCCATGGACGCGCAAGCGATCTGGGTGGCCGCTCAACAGCCGCACATCAAGCCCGTGCCGGTCAAGACGGAGCGCCAGCAAACTTGCATGGCGCTGCACGGCATGCGCCGCCAGCTCATGAAGATGCGAATCATGCAAACCAACGCACTGCGCGGCATGCTGGCCGAGTTCGGCATCGCTTTGCCAGTGGGGCACAACCAGTTGCTCAAGACGATTCAGGGCGAGTTGGCCCGGGCGCAGCAGGCTGATCAGCTGTCTGCCGATCTCGTGCTCAGCGTGCAGGAGCAACTCAGACGCATTGTGGCCTTGCAAGTGGATATCGACCACTTGGGTCAGCGGCTGCTTGCCATGATTCGCGAAGACCGGCAGATGCAGGCCATTCAGCAAATCCCGGGTGTGGGGGACTTGACGGCCTCTGCGCTGGTGGCGGCCGTCGGTGACTTCTCGACGTTCAAATCCGGGCGCCAATTCGCATCCTGGGTTGGGCTGGTGCCCCGGCAGGTGGGCACCGGGGGCAAGACGCAGCAACTGGGTATCTCCAAGCGGGGTGACACCTACCTGCGTACCCTGCTGATTGCCGGGGCCAGATCCGTGATAGCAAGAGCTGAGAGGTCGAGTTGGATCACCCGACTTCTTGAACGGCGACACTACAACGTGGTTGTGGTGGCGCTGGCCAACAAGATGGCGCGAACCGCGTGGGCGATCCTGGCTAAGGCCGCAGCCTTTGACCAGGTCAAGTGGAATCCTCTGGAGCCGGTGACTGCGATCTGATCACCATCACCCGTTTCAACGACATACCGAAGACGATCCGTTAATTCCGTTTTGAAGGAGAGCCTGCAAGACGCAGCAGTGATGGAACAAAGGTCAAACCGGGTTGGGGGCATTCCGACAAATTCCCGGTACCTCGAGTACAGCCTGGAGGTAGGAACCCCGGCCGCGAATAGCCATCATGGGCAGTAGTACCCACTGCACCAAAAGCCCGGATGTAAGGCAGCAAACCTTTTAATCCATCACGAAGCCGAAACTTGTTCTTCTTGGGCGGACCATGTAGGGAATTTGGGGTGGCCACGGGTGGGGGAATTTGGTAAGCGGCCAGCCATCCCATCTTGAATCTGCGATAGGCGCATAGGACGCTCGTGTCCACCTCAACTCTGAACTGACCCCCAGAAGTTGGACAGTTGGTGGCTAGTTCGTGGCGAAGCGCTGGCGATATTCGACGGGACTCAAGCCGTTCAATTTCAGCCGGATACGGTCCTGGTTGTAGTAGCGGATGTAGGTCCGCAGGCCAGCCT
>JAJNQE010000017.1 GCA_021154985.1 Hydrogenophaga sp. | reverse complement strand
CGCCACGGCCGCGCTGGACCTGCCCGGCGTGCGCGGCATCGTGGATGCGCGCGACATCCCGGGCGACCCGATCCTCGCCGCCTTCGGCCACGACGAGCCCGTGTTCGCCAGCGACACCGTGCAGTTCACCGGCCAGGTGGTGGCCCTGCTGCTGGCCGACGACACCATGACCGCCCGCCGCGCCGCGCGTCTGGTGAAGCTCGACATCGAGCCCCTGCCCGCCGTGGTCAGCGTGCACGAAGCCCACGCACTGGAGAGCTAAGTGTTGCCGCCGGTGCATGTGAAACGCGGCGACGCCACCGCCGCACTCAAGCGCGCCCCGCACGTGCTGGAAGGCACGTTTGAAGTCGGTGGCCAGGAACACTTTTATCTGGAAGGGCAGATCGCCTACGTGTTGCCGCTGGAGCAAAACCAGTGGTGGGTCTACACCAGCACGCAGCACCCCGGCGAGGTGCAGCACTGGGTGTCGCATGCGCTGGGCATCCACAACCACGCCGTCACCGTGGAGTGCCGGCGCATGGGCGGTGGCTTTGGCGGCAAGGAAACGCAAGCCGGGCATCTGGCCGTGTGGGCCGCCATTGCCGCGAACAAACTCAAGCGCCCGGTGAAGCTGCGGCTGGACCGCGACGATGACTTCATGATCACCGGCAAACGCCACCCCTTCGCCTACCACTACCGCGCGGGGTTTGACGACAGCGGCCTGCTCTGCGGGCTGGAACTGGAGATGCTGGCCAACTGCGGCTTTTCATCCGACCTCTCCGGCCCCGTGGCCGACCGCGCCATCTTCCACGCCGACAACGCCTACTTTCTCGAAGACGTGGCCATTGCCAGCTACCGCTGCAAGACCAACACGCAAAGCCACACCGCGTTTCGCGGCTTCGGCGGGCCGCAGGGCGTGATCGTGATCGAGCACATCTTGAGCGACATCGCGCGCCAGCTCGGCCTGGACCCGCTGGATGTGCGGCTGCGCAACCTGTACAGCGATGAACCCACGAGTTCCGTTCGGGCTGAGCCTGTCGAAGCCCCCGCACAGCGCAACGTCACCCACTACCAGATGAAGGTCGAGGACAACATCCTCGAACCCCTCATGACCACGCTGGCGCAGACCAGCCGTTACCGCGAACGCCGCGAACAGATCAACACCTGGAACGCCAAGAGCCCCGTCATCAAAAAAGGCATTGCGCTCACCCCGGTGAAGTTCGGCATCAGCTTCACCGCCACGCTGTTCAACCAGGCCGGCGCGCTGGTGCACGTGTACACCGACGGCAGCGTGCAGGTGAACCACGGCGGCACGGAAATGGGTCAGGGCCTCAACACCAAGGTGGCCGCCATCGTGGCCGACGAGCTCGGTGTGCCGTTCGAGCAAGTCATGTCCACGGCAGCAGACACCAGCAAGGTGCCCAACGCCAGCGCCACCGCCGCCAGCGCCGGCACCGATCTCAACGGCCGCGCCGCGCAGTTTGCCGCCCGCCACGTGCGCGACAACCTCGCCGCCTTTGTGGCCGGGCTCGACGGCTGCGGCGCCGGTGCCGTGCGCTTTGAAGCCGGCCAGGTGATCACGCCCAAGACCACGCGCAGCTTCAACGAGGTGGTGCACGCCGCATACGCCAACCGCATACAGCTCTGGAGCGACGGCTTCTACCGCACACCCAAGATCCACTACGACAAGGTCACCATGCAGGGCCGGCCGTTCTACTACTTTGCGTACGGCGCCGCCTGCACCGAGGTCGCCATCGACACCCTCACCGGCGAGAGCCGCGTGCTCAAGGTCGACATCCTTCACGACGTGGGCCGCAGCATCAACCCCGCCATCGACATCGGGCAGATCGAAGGCGGCTTTGTGCAAGGCATGGGCTGGCTCACCACCGAGCAATTGGTGTGGAACGACAAGGGCCACCTGCAAACCCATGCGCCCAGCACCTACAAGATCCCCGCCACCGGCGACATCCCCGAACACTTCAAGGTCGATCTCTGGCCCGAACCCAACCGGGAAGACAACGTGCACGGCAGCAAGGCCGTGGGTGAGCCGCCGTTCATGCTGGCCATCAGCGTGTTCGAGGCACTGCGCGACGCGGTGGCGCAGGCGGGCGGGCAGCCCGAGGGCATGAATGCGCCCGCCACGGCCGAAGAGGTATTGCGGGCGGTGGGACCGACAGCGCACGGGTTCAACTAAAGTCAAAGCCCGTTGCCCGGCCGCGCCCCGGGCTGTCGTTTCTCAACCCTCCCAAGAGCCCCATGAAAACCCTGCTTCGCACCACCGCCGTCCTCTGCGCCCTGTCGTTCGTTGTGGCCGCGCAGGCCCAGCCGACCAGCGCGCTGCCTGCCGACAAAACCCTGCCCTCGGGCGTGGCCCTGAAATGGACCGCGGCCGGCACCGGCGCCAAGCCCCTGGCCACCGACACCGTGCAGGTGCACTACCGCGGCACGCTGCCGGACGGGAAAGAGTTCGACAGCTCGTTCAAGCGCGGCGAGCCAGCGAGCTTCCCGCTCAACCGGGTGGTGCCTTGCTGGACGCAAGCCCTGCAGGAAATGAAGGTGGGCGACACCGCCGAGCTGACCTGCCCCCCGGCCACGGCCTACGGCGAGCGCGGCATCGCCGGCGTGATCCCGGGCAACACGACGCTGAAGTTTCAGGTGCAGCTGCTGGCCGTGAGGAAGTGATTGGGTCGGGTCGGGCGAAGGGTCTTGACCCACCGCCAGACACGTTGTGCAGTACGCTGTCAGGCAGTGGGGCCAACGCAACAAACCAGTCGAACCGGGCCGGGAAACCGGCGCTGCAATCGACGCAGGAGACAGGTGGACCGTCATGAGCAAGCGCTTCTTGAGGTGGGCCGAGACGTGGATCGAAGAGAACATCCCTCCCGGCGCCAACCCCGACATTGAGAGCCACGAAGCAAGGGCGACACGGCTGCTGGAGAAGCTGTCCGCCGAAGCCTCGGCGGCGGGCTTCACAACCGCCGAGACCGAGGAGGAGCGCGAACGCGTGCAGCCCCTGGTGCTGACGGCTGTGTCGGACGGCACCGACTTCGACGTTGACGCCTACCACCTCAAGCTGCTGCTGGCGCAGGAAAACGAAGACGGCGACTGAGCCTTGCAGGTGGCGGGTGCGCCACCCGGCTTTCACATCACGCTACCATCCGCCGGCAAACTTTTTTGCGGTTCAGGAGATGCCATGTTCAGTCACGTGATGGTCGGGTCCAACGACATCGAGCGTTCGAAGAAGTTCTACACCGCGGTGCTCGCCACGCTCGGCGTGGGCGGACCGGTTGAAAACACCGCCGGCTCGGGCCACAAGCGGCTCTTCTTTCGCCACGAAGGCACCTCGTTCTGCGTGAGCGAGCCCATCAACGGCGAAGCGGCCTGCCCTGCCAACGGCGGCACCATCGGTTTCAAATGCGCTTCGCCCGAGCAGCTTCAGGCCTTCCACGACACCGCCGTGGCTCACGGCGGCGTGTCGATTGAAGACGCGCCCGGCCCGCGCGGTGGTCCGTCGGGCAGCATGCACCTGGCCTACGTGCGAGACCCGGACGGCAACAAACTCTGCGCGCTGTACCGCTTGCCTTGAGGCCGCCAGCCGGTCCTTGATGCGCGGCGCCTGTCAGCCCGCAAGGTTGCGAAACAGGTAGCGCCCCAAGGCCACCCAGAAGTCCGCGCCCGAGTGCTGTTGCCACACCACCGAAATATCGGCAAAGGCCTTGTGAAAAATCATGGCGAACAAGCCGACCAGGCAGAGGATGGCCAAGATCTGCAGGGCGGTCTTGAAGTGTTCGTCGCGCGGGTTGTGCATGGGTTCAATGGCCTGGTGAGATGCTGGCCCATCGGGGCAGATTCAGGTGTGGCGTGCTGGGCGCCGTCTCCGCCAGCAGGTGCCCTTTGCGCCACACCTTCAGGCGTGTGGCACGCAGGCGAATGGCGTCGATCGGGTCGCGCGCCTGCAGCAGGACAAAGCTGGCGTCGCAGCCCGGCGCGATGCCGTAGCCCTGCAGGCCCATCACCTTCGCGGCGTTGGTGGTGACCGCTTCAAAACACTGGCGCATGCCGGTCTGGCTGGTCATCTGCGCCACATGCAGCCCCATGTGGGCCACCTCCAGCATGTCGCCGCTGCCCAGCGGGTACCAGGGGTCCATCACACAGTCGTGGCCAAAGGCCACCGTCACACCGGCGGCCATGAGCTCGGGCACGCGCGTCATGCCGCGGCGTTTGGGGTAGGTGTCGTGCCGGCCCTGCAGCGTGATGTTGATCAACGGGTTGGCCACGGCACTCACACCCGCTTCGGCGATCAGCGGGATCAGCTTGGACACAAAGTAGTTGTCCATGCTGTGCATGGAGGTGAGGTGCGAGCCGTTCACGCGACCTTGCAACCCCAGGCGCTGCGCCTCGGAGGCCAGGGTTTCAATGTGGCGCGAGAGCGGGTCGTCGCTTTCGTCGCAGTGCATGTCCACCGGCAGGCCGCGCTCGGCGGCCAGCTCGCACAACAGCTTCACGCTGGCGGTGCCCTGTTCGTACGTGCGCTCGAAGTGGGGAATGCCACCGACCACGTTCACGCCGAGGTCGAGCGCGCGCTTGAGGTTGTCGAGTCCACCGGGTGAACGCAACACGCCGTCTTGCGGAAACGCCACCAGCTGCACGTCGAGGTAAGGCGCCATGAGGCGCCGGGCTTCCAGCATGGCGCGCACCGGCAGCAGGCTCGGGTCGCTGGTGTCCACGTGGCTGCGGATCGCAAGCAAGCCCTTGGCCACGGCCCATTCGCCGTAGGCCAGCGCGCGCTCCACCAGCGCCGCTTCGGTCAACTGCGGTTTGAGTTCGCCCCACACCGCAATGCCCTCGAGCAAGGTGCCGCTCTGGTTCACGCGCGGCAGGCCTTGGCTGAGCGTGGCGTCCATGTGAAAGTGCGGGTCGCAAAAAGGCGGGGTGAGCAGCTGGCCAGCGGCGTCCAGCGTTTCGTGCGCGGGGGCCTGAAGGCCTTCAGACACCTCGGTGATGCGCCCGTCCTGCACGGCCACGCCCATGTTGGTGCGGCCGTCGGGCAAGGTGGCGTGGGTGATCAGCAGGTCGAGCATGGTGGTGATCCTCAGCCCTTGCCCAGCGGCGGTCGGCCGAACAGGTTCGACGCGTTGCTGATCGGCCCCAACTCGGCGGCGGCGGCGAGCAAGGCGGGCACGAGGTCCTGCATCGCTTCCATGGTGAGCCGCTGGCGCGGCCCTGCGATGCTGATGACGCCAATGGCTTCTTGCCGCCTGAGCACAGGCGCGGCCATGGCGCTCATGCCCGGGGCAAACACCTCGTCGATAAGGGCGCAGCCGCGCACGCGCGCCGCGTGCAGAAACCCCAGCAACGACTTGATGGTGGTGGGCGCCTTGGGGCCGAAATCCTTCTGTGCACCAAAACCCTGGCGTGCCACCAGTTCGAGCGCGCGCTCGTCGCTCAAGGTCTGCAGCCAGGCGTGGCCCGAAGCCGTGCAGGACAGGCGGGCCTCCATGCCCATGTCGGGGTCGTAGCGAATGCCCTTTTGTCGCGTGCCTTGTGCCTTGGCCACCCAGATCAGTCGCTCGTCGTCCACGATCGACAGCCGCACGAGTTCGCCGGACTCCGTCGCCAGCCGCTCCAGCAGCGGTTCGGCAATGTCGACGATGCCGGCATGGCTGAGGTAGCCCAAACCGAGCGAGACCACTTTGGTGGTGAGCTGGTATTCCCCCTGCTTGCGCTTCTGCCGCACATAGCCGCAGTGCTGCAGGTCGCCCAGCAAGCGGTGGCAGGCGCTCAAGGGGATATCGAGGTCCTGGGCCATGAGCGCCAGCGGCAAACCGTCGGGGTTGCGCGAGAGGTGTTCGAGCAGCGCGAGACCTCGGTCGAGAGCAAGGTTCATGGTTTAATTTCTTTATATGAAACGATTTTCCAACTTGGAAAGAGTTTCCGGATTCAGGGCAAGAATCGCCGCAAGACAACGGTCGCCACGCCCCGATGGGCGGCTGCAGCAACAACAACTGGAGACAACTGTAGGGCCAAGCCCACGCCCAGCCAAGCCCGCCGCGACGCGCACGGGACCGCTCGGGCAGCAGCGCCCTCATCACCCCATGCCCACCGCCATGACCACCACCGTCTACATCCTCAACGGCCCCAACCTCAACCTGCTGGGCATCCGGGAACCCCACCTGTACGGCCACACCACGCTGGCCCAGATCGAACAACGCTGTCGCGCGGTGGTCGCAGAACTGGGACTCGAGTGCGAGTTCCGACAGTCCAACCACGAAGGTGTGTTGATCGACTGGGTGCAGGAGGCACGTGCGCGGGGCGCGGCGGTTCTCATCAACCCCGCAGGGCTTTCGTTCCGGTCGATACCCCTGCTCGACGCGCTCAAGACACTGGACCAGCCGGTGATGGAAGTGCACCTCACCAACATCCACCGGCGCGAGGCGCTGTACCAGCAGTCCATCATCTCGCTGGGCGCCACCGGCGTGATCTGCGGGCTGGGGCCGCTGGGCTACGAACTTGCGCTTCGCGCATTGGTCGAGCACTTCAAATCTGCTGCGCCAGCCTGATCACGCACCCATGTTTCTTCCGCTTTCTTCGCCACCAGCAACAACAGGAGACAACACCATGAAAACAACCCTCACCCGCCGTGGCGCCCTGTGCACGGGCGCCACCCTGGCCGCTGCAACGCTCTGGCCAACGCTGGCCCAGGCCCAGAGCACACTGCGCTTTGCCGCCGTGTTTGCCGACACGGACATCCGTGCCGAGATGATGAAGCGCCTGGCCGCCGAGGTGGCCGCCGACCACAAGATCGAGCTGTTCCTCAACTCCACGCTGTTCCGCCAGGGCACCGAGCTGGTCGCGCTGCAGCGCGACAACCTGGAGATGGGCAACATCTCGCCGCAAGACATCTCGAAGCAGGTGCCGGCCTGGTCGCTGCTGACCTCGGCCTACCTGTTCCGCGACGCCAACCACCTCACCGCGTTCTTTGCCAGCGACATGGGCGCGCAAATGAAGAAGCTGGTGGAGGACCAACTCAAGGTCAAGGTCCTCGGACCGGTGTTTTTCGGCACGCGCCATGTGGGCCTGCGCGGCAAAAAGAAGATCAACACCCCAGCCGATCTGGCTGGTGTGAAGCTGCGCATGCCGCCCGGCGATGCATGGCAACTGCTGGGCCGCTCGCTGGGCGCCAACCCCACGCCGCTGGCTTATGCCGAAACCTACACCGGTCTGCAGACCGGCACCGTGGACGGCCAGGACAACCCGCTGCCCAACGTGCAGAACATGAAGTTCAACGAGGTCATGGGGCAGATCGTGCTGACCTCGCACCTGGTGGGCTTCGACTTGCTCACGCTCAATCTCAAGACCTGGCAAGCCATGTCGCCAGAAAAGCAGCGCGCGTTTCAGGCCGCGGCCGACAAGGCCATCGCGTGGAGCACGGCCGAGCACCAGAAGCGCGAAGCCGACCTGGCCGAAGGCTTCCGTCGCGGTGGCCTGGACGTGTACGCGCCCAACATCAATGCCTTCCGCGAGAACGCACAGAAGATCTACCTGGCTTCTGACGAGGCCAAAAATTGGCCCGCCGGCATGCTCGAGAAAATCAACGCGATGAAATGAGGATGCGCGCCCTCCGCCTGTTCGCCGACGGGGTGGCCGCAGCCTTGCTCGCGGCCATCTTCATCGCCTTCATCCTGCAGATCGTGCTGCGATATGCGTTCGACTGGCCTGTGGGCTGGACAGCGGAAATCTCGCTGGTGGCCTGGCTGTGGCTGGTGCTGTGGGGCGCGGCTTTTGTGTTGCGCGACGAGGACGAGATCCGTCTGGACTTGCTCGACGTCGTCGCTGCCCCGCGGATTCGCCGGATCGCCCGAGCGATCGGCTCCATCGCCATCGTGGTGCTGTTCGGGCTGGCGCTGCCCGCCACCTGGGACTACGTGACCTTCATGAAGGTCGAGAGCACCTCCTACCTCAAGATCCGGTTCGACTGGTTGTTCTCGATCTACCTCGCCTTTGCCGTGGCCGTGATCGTGCGGCACCTGTGGCAGATCGTGGCGCTGGTGCGCGGCCCCATCGCCGACCCGATCGACCCACCCTCCACCTGAGACGCCCTTGAACTTCACCAGTCCGTTTTCGCTGGCCCTGGCCACCATCGTTGCGCTCAGTTTGCTGGGTGTTCCCGTGGGGCAGGCCATGATCGGTGGCTCGATCCTGTACCTCTGGCTCAAGGGCATGGACATGGGCAGCGCGGCCGAGCAGTTGCTCAACAGCACCTACTCCAGCTACCTGTTGCTGGCCATTCCGCTGTTCATTCTGGCGGCCAGCTTCATGAGCACCGGCAGCGTGCTGGACCGCCTGCTGCGCTTCTGCAATGCCATCGTCGGGCGCTTCCCCGGCGGGCTGGCGCAGGTCAATGTATTGCAGAGCATCGTGTTCGCCAGCATGTCCGGTTCGGCCCTGGCCGATGCAGCGGGCTCGGGCAAGTTGATGCAGGCCATGATGACCCGCAACGGCAAGTACACGCCCGCGTTTGCGGGTGCACTGACCGCCGTGTCCGCCGTCATCGGGCCGATCCTGCCGCCCTCGATACCGCTGGTGCTCTATGCCCTGATCTCGGGCACCTCCATCGGCTTCCTTTTCCTGGCCGGCGTGCTGCCTGGACTGTTGCTGGCTGCGGTGCAGATGGGGCTGATCTACGTGCAGGCCAAGCGGCACCGGTTTCCGGTGGAACCCGCCGTGCCGCTGCGCGAGCTGCCCCGCATCACGCGCGAGGCACTGCCCGCGCTGATGTTGCCCATCATCCTGCTGGGGTGTCTGTACAGCGGCATCACCACCCCCACCGAGGCGGCGGGTCTGGCCGCAGCCTATGCGCTGCTGGTGGCCTCGGTGCTCTACCGCAGCCTGGGCTGGCGCGACATTTATGGATCGCTGCTGTCCAGCGCGCGCACCAGCATCTCCATCGGCATGCTGATCGCCGGCGCGCTGGTGTTCAACTACGTGATCACCTCGGAGAACATCCCGGCCTCGCTCAGCACGGTCCTGAGAACGTTGGACATGTCGCCATTGGCCTTCCTGCTGATGGTCAATCTCCTGCTGCTGGTGCTAGGTGCGTTCCTGGAAGGGTCCACCATCATCCTGGTGATCTTGCCGGTGCTGTTGCCCACGGCGGTGGCGCTGGGCATCGACCCGGTGCACTTCGGTGTGGTGGCGGTGCTCAACATCATGATTGGCTTGGTCACTCCGCCCTATGGCCTGCTGCTGTTCATGATGACCAAAATTGCCGATGTGTCGCTGCTTGCGCTGGTGCGCGAAGTCGTGCCCTTCCTGGTCGTGATGATCGGCGCACTGGTGGTCATCACGCTGTGGCCCGACTTTGTGCTGTTCGTGCCACGGCTGGCGGGCTACACCGGATGAGGACCCGCACCGCATGAACAGCGCAGCCCCGGCGCCCGCATCCGCACCTGCCCCGCGCATCGATGGCAACACCCAGGTCATCGTGCACCTGGGCTGGCCGACCCACAGCTTCAAATCGCCGCTGATCTACAACCCCTACTTCGCCGCACACGGCATCAATATGGCCGTGGTTCCCCTGGCCTGCACAGCAGACCAGTTGGGTGGCCTTCTGCCCTCACTGCTGCGCTTGCGCAACGTGCGCGGTGCACTGATCACCATGCCCCTGAAAGTGGCGGTGTTGGAGTTGCTGGACGCCTCCAGCACCGCGGTGAAGGTCGCTGGCGCCTGCAACGCCGTGCGTTGTGACCCGCAAGGCCGTCTGGTGGGCGAGCAGTTCGACGGCGAGGGCTTTGTGCGCGGTTTGCGCCGTCAGGGCTTTCGCACCGAGGGTGCGCGCGCGCTGGTGGTGGGCAGCGGCGGCGTGGGTTGCGCCATCGCAGCCTCGCTCGCGGGGGCCGGCGTGGCGGAGTTGCATTTGTCCGACGCGGACCCGTTGTGCGCCCAGCGGTTGTCCACGCGACTGGCCGCGCACCACCCCGGCTTGCAGACCTCCATTGGTCCACCCGATCCGGCGGGTCTGGATCTGGTCGTGAACGCCACGCCGCTGGGCATGCGTGCCGACGATCCGCTGCCGTTCTCCGTGGACCAACTCTCACCGTCCACCTGGGTGGGCGAGGTGGTGCTGCAACCGCCCGTCACGCCTTTGCTCGCGGCCGCCAAGGCCCGGGGTTGCCGCACCCAGGCGGGTGTGGACATGCTCTTCGAGCAGATACCGGCCTACCTCGAGTTCTTTGATCTGCCCGGCACCACGCCGGAAGAACTCAGGCGTCTGGCCCAACTCTGAACGGACCCGGCTCTGCGGCCCGCCCGGGGACAAGCAGCCAACCGCCAGCCGACACCCGACTGCCCCTCCATAATCGGACGCAGCACCGGACTCACGAGACCGGAGAACCCACCACCCCAAACCCAACCCGCAGAAAGGCCCCGCCGATGCCGCACGACGTCAGCCTGATCGCCACGATTGCAGCGGGTTTTGGCCTG
This sequence comes from Hydrogenophaga sp., assembly GCA_021154985.1. Taxonomy (GTDB): domain Bacteria; phylum Pseudomonadota; class Gammaproteobacteria; order Burkholderiales; family Burkholderiaceae_C; genus Hydrogenophaga. The sequence continues at coordinate 14,631 of JAJNQE010000017.1, read as the reverse complement.
GCGATGGTTTTCGGGTTCATTGCGGTGCGTCTGCGCATGCCGCCGCTGGTGGGTTATCTGCTCGCGGGCATTGTCATCAGCCCGGCCACGCCCGGCTTCGTGGCCGACGTGGGACTGGCCAGCCAGTTGGCCGAGATCGGCGTCATGCTGTTGATGTTCGGCGTGGGCCTGCATTTCTCGATCGGTGACCTCATGGCCGTGCGCCGCATCGCGGTACCGGGCGCCATCGTGCAAATTGCCGTGGCGACCTTGCTGGGCTTCGGCCTGTCGCACTTCTGGGGCTGGAGCCTGGCGGGCTCGCTGGTGTTTGGCTTGTGCCTGTCGGTGGCGAGCACGGTGGTGCTGCTGCGCGCGCTGGAGGCCAGGGGGCTGCTCAAGTCCATCAACGGGCAGATCGCTGTGGGCTGGCTGGTGGTGGAAGACCTGGTCATGGTCATGGTGCTGGTTTTGTTGCCTGCGCTGGCGGGAGTGCTGGCACCGGCCGAGGGCGCGGCCGCCACGCCGGGCAGCGACATCTGGCAAGCGGTGGGCATCACGCTGGCCAAGGTCACGGCCTTCATCGTGCTCATGCTGGTGGTGGGGCGCCGGCTGTTGCCCAAGGCGCTGTGGTGGGTGGCGCGCACCGGCTCGCAGGAGCTGTTCACGCTGAGCGTGGTGGCGGTGGCGGTGGGCGTGGCGTTTGGCGCGGGCAAGCTGTTTGACGTGTCGTTTGCGCTGGGCGCCTTCTTCGCCGGCATGATGATGCGCGAGTCCGAGTTTGCCCACCGCGCGGCCGACGAATCGCTGCCGCTGCGCGACGCCTTCGCCGTGCTGTTCTTCGTGTCGGTGGGCATGCTGTTCGACCCCGCCGTGGTGTGGAACGAGCCACTCAAGCTGCTGGCGGTGGTGGCCATCATCATGCTGGGCAAGACGGTGGCGGCGGTGGCGCTGGTGCTGCTCTTCAGGTACCCGCTGAACACCGCACTCACCGTGGGCGTGAGCCTGGCGCAGATCGGCGAGTTCTCCTTCATCCTGGCGGGCCTGGGCGTGGCGCTGAACCTGATGCCGGTGGAGGGCCAGAGCCTGGTGCTGGCGGGCGCGCTCATTTCCATTGCGGCCAACGCCGCGCTGTTCTCGGCGGTGGAGCCCATGCAGGCCTGGATACGCGAGCGCTCGGCCTACGCGCGCAAGCTCGAAGCGCGAGACGACCCACTGGCCGAGCTGCCGGCCTCCACCCACGCCTCGCTGCTGGCCAAACAGGTCGTGCTGGTGGGCCATGGCCGCGTGGGCGAGCGCATCGCGCAGTCCTTGCGCGAACAAGGCATTCCCTTCGTGGTGGCCGATGAAAACCGCGAAGTGGTGGATGCGCTGCGCAAGGACGGCATCGCAGCGGTGAGCGGTGACGCGTCCACGCCCGAGGTCTTGATCCAGGCGCACATCGCCCGCGCAGCCGTGCTCGTGATCACCATCCCCGACACCATGAGCGTGCGCAAGATGGTGGAGATCGCGCGCACGCTCAACCCCGGGATCGACGTGATCCTGCGCACACACAACGAAGAAGAAGCCGAGCTGCTCAAGAGCGAAAGCCTGGGCACCGTGTTCCTGGGCGATACAGAACTCGCGCGCGGCATGGCGGCCCATGTGCTGCTGCAGTTCAAGCGCTGACACCCGCGATGACCAACCACGACCTGCCCCCGCTGAACCCCACCCCGCCCGGCCTCTACCGCCACTACAAGGGCGGCTGGTACGAAGTGCTGGACACCGTGCGCTGCAGCGAAACCCTGCAGGGCATGACGCTGTACCGCGCGCTCTACGGCGGCTGGGGCCAGTGGGTGCGGCCAGCCGCCATGTTTGGCGAAACAGGTGAATTCGAGGGCCGCACACAGCCCCGGTTTGTTCTTCATGACCCAGCCGGTGTGCCGTTGGCCGATCTGCCCACCGCGCAGGCCCTGGTGGCACACCTGCGCGGTCTGGCGCAGCGCCAGGGCATGGTGCTGGACACCGCCTTGCGCCCACCCCCACCCGAGCCCCAAACCTGCTGCGGACGCGGCTGCAACGGCTGCGTATGGGAAGGTTTTTACGAGGCCCTGCACCACTGGCGCACGGACGCGCTGGCGCTGATCAGAACAGCGACTGCTGCCCCGGCAGGCCCGCCGGCCTGAACAGCGCGGTGTTCAGCGGCTCGCGTTCGCGCGCGAAGCCCAGGCGGTCGCAGGTCTTCTCGAAGCGCTGGCGGATGAGGTCGGCCCACACGCCACGGCCTTTCATGCGCTGGGCAAAGTCGGCGTCGTAGTCGCGTCCACCGCGCATTTCCTGCACCCGAGCCATCACACGCGCGGCACGGTCCGGGTAGTGCAGCTCCAGCCATTGGCGAAACATGGGACTGAGCTCATGCGGCAGGCGCAGCACGGTGTAGAACGCACGGCGCGCGCCAGCCTCGAACGCGGCCTCCAGCACTTGTTCCATGTCGTCGTTGATGAACGGGATCTGCGGCGCCACGCTCACGCCCACCGGAATACCGGCCTCGGCCAGCGTGCGGATGGTGCGCAGGCGGCGGTGGGGCGCGGCGGCGCGCGGCTCCAGCAGGCGGGTGAGCTTCGCGTCGAGCGAGGTGATGGTCACGTACACCGCGGCCAGGCCCTGCGCGGCCATGGGCGCGAGCAGATCGATGTCGCGCTCCACACCGCTGCCTTTGGTGACGATAGCCAGCGGGTGGCGCGTGTCGCCGAGCACCTGCAACACACCGTGCATCAGGCGCAGCTCGCGCTCGATGGGTTGGTAGGCGTCGGTCACGGTGCCGATGGCCAGCAGCTCGGGCACATGGCGCGGGCTCGCCAGTTCGCGCTGCAGCACCTGCGCGATGTTGCGTTTGGCGATCAGCTTTGTTTCGAAGTCGATCCCTGGCGAGAGGTTGAGGTAGCTGTGACTGGGCCGCGCGTAGCAATACACGCAGCCGTGTTCACAGCCCCGGTACGGATTCAGCCCGAGACGAAAGCCGATGTCGGGCGAGTCGTTGTGGGTGATGGCGCTCCTGGCGTCTTCAAAGCTCACCTCGGTGGCCGGTGGCGGGGCCTCGTCTTGCGCCAGCGCGGCGTCGGCGAGCGCGCCCCAGCCGTCGTCAAAGGCCTCGCGGGCGTGGCGCTCGAAGCGGTGCGGCTGGTGCTGGGCGAGGCCGCGCCCTTTGATGGCCTGCAACGGAATGTGGACAGTCGGCATGAAGCAAACACTGTACACAGATACAGCCTAAGATACATGATCATTGCCACACTCTTTTCATCCACCGTCTGTGGAGCCCCATGTCCCCATCTCCCTCCAGCCCCGGCGCCGAGGCCATCGTCTCGGTGCGCGGCGTCAGCAAAACCTACGCCAGCGGATTCCAGGCCCTCAAGCGCGTGGACCTCGATATCCGCCGAGGCGAAATCTTTGCCCTGCTCGGCCCCAACGGCGCCGGCAAGACCACGCTCATCAGCGTCATCTGCGGCATGGTCAACGCCAGTGAAGGCACCGTGATCGCCGACGGCCATGACACCGTGCGCCACTACCGCCAGGCGCGTGAAGCGATTGGCCTGGTGCCGCAGGAGTTGCACACCGATTCGTTTGAAACCGTGTGGGCCACGGTGAGCTTCAGCCGCGGCCTGTTCGGCAAGGCGCCCAACCCGGCCTACATCGAGAAGATCCTCAAAGACCTCTCGCTCTGGGACAAGAAAGACAACAAGATCATGGCGCTCTCGGGCGGCATGAAGCGACGCGTGCTGATCGCCAAGGCACTCTCGCACGAGCCCAAGATTTTGTTTCTCGACGAACCCAGCGCGGGCGTGGACGTAGAGCTGCGCCACGACATGTGGCGCATGGTGCGCGCGCTGCGCGAAGCCGGCACCACCATCATCCTCACCACGCACTACATCGAAGAGGCCGAAGACATGGCCGACCGCATCGGCGTGATCCGCAAGGGCGAGCTGATCCTGGTGGAAGACAAACACGTGCTCATGCGCAAGCTGGGCAAAAAGCAGCTCACGCTCACGCTGCAGCAGACCATCACCCACCTGCCCGAGGCGCTCGCGCCCTGGGGCTTGGAGATCACCGAAGGCGGCCACGCCCTCACCTACACCTTTGACGCGCAGAAAGACGACACCGGCATCGCCGAGCTGCTGCGCGCGCTCAGCGAAGCGGGCATCCATTTCAAGGACCTGCGCTCCAGCGAGAGTTCGCTCGAAGACATTTTTGTCAGCCTGGTCCACGAACAAAAAGAAGAGGCCCGAGCATGATGGGTTTGAACATTCACGCCGTGCGGGCGATCTACCAGTTCGAAATGAACCGCGCCCTGCGCACCTGGGCGCAGAGCATCATGGCGCCGGTGCTCAGCACCTCGCTCTATTTCATCGTCTTCGGCTCGGCCATCGGATCTCGCATGGGCGACATCGACGGCGTGAGCTACGGCGCCTACATCATCCCCGGCCTGCTCATGCTCTCGCTGCTGAGCGAGAGCATTTCCAACGCGGCCTTCGGCATCTACATGCCCAAGTGGTCCGGCACCATCTACGAGCTGCTGAGCGCACCGGTGAACTGGGTTGAAGTTCTGCTGGGTTATGTGGGCGCCGCCGCCACCAAGAGCCTCACGCTGGGCGTGTTGATCCTGCTCACGGCGCGCCTGTTTGTGCCGTACGAGGTGGCGCACCCGGTGTGGATGGTGGGCTTCCTCATCCTGACCGCCATCACCTTCTGTCTGTTCGGTTTCATCATCGGCCTGTGGGCCGACAGCTTCCAGAAGCTGCAGGTGATCCCGCTGCTGGTGATCACGCCGCTCACTTTTCTGGGTGGCGCGTTCTACAGCATCAACATGCTGCCGCCGCTGTGGCAGACGGTGTCACTGTTCAACCCGGTGGTCTACCTCATCAGCGGCCTGCGCTGGGCTTTCTACGGCGCGGCCGACGTGCACATCGCCGTGAGCACCGGCATGACGCTGGCCTTCATGTTCACCTGCCTGGGCGTGGTGTGGTGGGTGTTCAAGACCGGCCACCGCATCCGGCGCTGACCATGAGCCGACTGCACTCCGAACTCTCCCGGCTGTACCTCGCCCAGCCCGCCGGTGCGCAGGCAGCGGTCGATGCAGCCGACCTGCTCGACGCCAACGGCCTCACACGGGCGCTGGTGCTCGGGCTGGCGCGGCCCGCCGACTGGAACGCCCTGAGCCCTGTCTGGCAAGGCGTGCAGGCCGACCTGGAGCTGCCCGCGCCGGCCATCGCGGTCTGCGGTACCGAGGGCTACCAGCTGTGGTTCTCGCTGGCGCAACCGGTGTCGGTGGCGCAGGCGCAGGCATTTCTGGAAGGGCTTCGTTTGCGCTACCTGAACGAGGTCGCGCCCGCGCGCATTGCGTGCTCGCCCACGCCGGGCGGACACGCGCGCTTGGTGCCCGCGCCGCTCGCCGACGCGGGCCAGTGGTCGGCCTTCGTCAGCGCCGACCTCGCCGCCGTGTTCGCCGACGATCCCTCGCTGGACCTGCCCCCCGGCGAAGACAACCAGGCCGATTTGTTGTCGCGCCTCAAAAACATTCGGCCGGCCGAATTCGATGCTGCACTGCAGCGCCTGCGGCCCGAGGCCGTGCCGCTCGCCGCCAGCGGCGCCGCGGTGGTGGCCACCACGGCGTCCCAGACGCCACAAGCCTTCCTGCTGGCTGTCATGAACGATGCCTCGGTGCCGCTCGCGCTGCGCATCGAGGCGGCCAAGGCGCTGCTGCCCGAAGATCCATCACGCTGATCCCGCCGAGGCCATCGGCAGTTTGGCTATGGCCGTCATTGCGAGAAATGCATTGAAGATTTCATCTTCGGTGCCTACAGTGTCCCTTCGCCCTTCCCAACAACACACACAGGAGAACACCTTGTCTGACCAAGCCCAATGCCCCTTTTCCAGCGGTGTCCCCAAGAACGCCGTGGCCGGTACGCCCACCAGCGCCAACTGGTGGCCCAACCAGCTCAACGTGAAGCTGCTGAACCAGAACTCTCCGCTGACCGACCCCATGGGTGAGGACTTCGACTACGCGGAAGCTTTCAAGAGCCTCGACCTCAACGCCGTGATCAAGGACCTGACCGCCCTGATGACGGACTCGCAAGACTGGTGGCCCGCCGACTATGGCCACTACGGACCCTTCTTCATCCGCATGGCCTGGCACAGCGCCGGCACCTACCGCATTGCCGATGGCCGCGGTGGCGCAGGTGCGGGCATGCAGCGCTTTGCTCCGCTCAACAGCTGGCCCGACAACGGCAACCTGGACAAGGCGCGCCGCCTGCTCTGGCCCATCAAGCAGAAGTACGGCAACAAGCTCTCCTGGGCCGACCTGATGGTCCTGGCCGGCAACGTGGCCCTGGACTCCATGGGCTTCAAGACCTTCGGCTTTGCCGGCGGCCGCGCCGACGTGTGGGAGCCTGAAGAGGTGTACTGGGGCCCGGAAGCCGAATGGCTCGCCACCAGCGACAAGCCCAACAGCCGCTACTCCGGCGACCGCAACCTCGCAAACCCGCTCGCGGCCGTGCAGATGGGCCTGATCTATGTGAACCCGGAAGGCCCGGACGGCAAGCCCGACCCGCTGGCCTCGGCGCGCGACATCCGCGAAACCTTCGCCCGCATGGCGATGAACGACGAAGAAACCGTGGCGCTGACCGCCGGCGGCCACACCTTCGGCAAGGCCCACGGCGCAGCCGACCCCGGCCAGTATGTGGGTGCAGCGCCCGAAGGTGCCGGCCTCGATGAGCAGGGCCTGGGCTGGAAGAACACCTTTGGCAGCGGCAAGGGTGCGCACACCATCACCAGCGGCATCGAAGGCCCCTGGACGCCCACGCCCACCACCTGGGACAACAGCTACTTCGAAACCCTGTTCGGCAACGAGTGGGAGCTCACCAAGAGCCCGGCCGGCGCGCACCAGTGGACCCCCAAGAACCCCAACGCCGCCACCGCGCCCGATGCGCACGACCCGGCCAAACGCCAGTTGCCGATGATGACCACGGCCGACATGTCCATGCGCATGGACCCGGCCTACGAGAAGATCTCGCGCCGCTTCATGGCCAACCCCAAGGAGTTTGCCGACGCGTTCGCCCGCGCCTGGTTCAAGCTGACCCACCGCGACATGGGCCCCATCACCCGCTACCTGGGCCCACTGGTGCCCAAGGAAGAGCTGATCTGGCAAGACCCGGTGCCTGCAGTGAACCACCCCCTGGTCAACGAACAGGACGTGGCCGCGCTCAAGGCCAAGGTGCTTGCTTCCGGCCTGTCGATCGCGCAATTGGTCAGCACGGCCTGGGCCTCGGCCTCCACCTTCCGCGGCTCCGACAAGCGCGGCGGTGCCAACGGAGCCCGCATCCGCCTGGCGCCACAGAAAGACTGGGAAGCCAACCAGCCCGCCGAGCTCGCCAAGGTGCTGGCCAAACTGGAAGCGATCCAAGCCGAGTTCAATGGCGCGCAGAGCGGTGGCAAAAAAATCTCGCTGGCCGACCTGATCGTGCTTGCGGGCAGCGCTGCCGTGGAAGCCGCTGCGAAGAAGGCCGGTCAGGACGTGACCGTGCCGTTTGCACCCGGCCGCGCCGACGCGACGCAAGCCCAGACCGATGCCGATTCGTTCGCACCGCTGGAGCCGCTGGCCGACGGGTTCCGCAACTACGTGCGCAAAGGTCTGGAGAGCTCGGCCGCCGAACGCCTGCTCGACAAGGCCAACCTGCTCACACTGACCGCACCCGAAATGACGGTGCTGGTGGGCGGCCTGCGCGTCCTGGGCGCCAACGCCGGCGGCACCAGCCACGGCGTGTTCACCCAGCGGCCCGGCACCCTGAGCAACGACTTCTTCGTCAACCTGCTCGACATGGGCACCGTGTGGAAAAAATCTGCCACCGACGGCGTGATGGAAGGCAGCGACCGGGCCACCGGCAAAGCGAAAGGCACGGGCACGGTGGTCGATCTCGTGTTCGGTTCCAACTCGGTGCTGCGCGCGCTGGCCGAGGTGTACGCCAGCAGCGACGCACAGGCCAAGTTCGTGCGCGACTTCGTGGCCGCCTGGACCAAGGTGATGAACCTGGACCGCTTCGACCTGAAGTGATGCGGCATCGCGGGGCCTGCTGACCGCCCTGCCCTGCCCTGCAAGCCAAGCCCGGCACCGGTTTTCTGGTGCCGGGCTTTTTATTTTGGGGTGCGCGCTGACCTGGGCTTGGCAGCCGGCGGCTTCACCGAAGCCTGGGCTTTGGACTGCGCCTGCTCCAGCCAGAGCAGCGCATCGGCCTGCAGCAAAAACCGGCGCAAGTAATCGGGCGAGAGGTCGCGCATCAGCGCCAGCGTGTGCAGCACCAGGCGGTGGGAGTTGAGCGGCCCGGCGTTCTCGGGGCCGTGCTGCACGGCCTGGGTCACCTCGTCTTCAGCGGACATGCGCGACCAGGCCTCGCGAAACCCACGCACACTGCGAAGTTCTCCGCCCGGCAGTGCCCTGGCCGCGAGGTCGCGGTTGAGCAGCGCCAACGGGGAAAGTCCGCTGTGGCGCACCGGCGTCTCGAAGTGCGGTTGAAACGCGTCACTCACGGTGGTTGGCCTTGGGCACCGGTGCCATTTCCACCCGGCGGTTGAGCGCTCGGCCCTGCTCGTCGGTATTCGACGCCACGGGTTGTTCGGCACCGAACGCGGCGCTGAACACGCGCTGCGGCGGCATGCCTTCCTGAATCAGCGCGCGGGTCACGGTGAGTGCGCGCTGCGCCGAGAGTTCGAGGTTGTCGGCGAAGCGCTGGTTGTTCGCCTGCACCGGGCGGTCGTCGGTGAAGCCGCTGACCATCAGCATCTCGTCGCGCTCGCCCAGGTACACCTGCAGCGGGGGCACCAGGCTCTTGAGCACCTGGCGGCCCTCGGGCCGCAGCTCGTCGGAGTTCAGCGCAAAGAGCACGCTGCCGCTGATGCCGATGCGGCCGTTGTCCAGCGTCACACGGCCGCTTTGCAACGGGATGGCCAGCGCCTTTTCCAGCGCCATGCGGCGGGCCTCTTCCTGCTGGCGCTTCTGCACCTCGGCCTGCAGGCTGGCCACCAGGTCCATCTGCACCACCAGCACCCCGATGAGGATGAGCACGAAGGCGCCGACCAGACCGGCCATGAGGTCGCCGAAGACGGCCCAGACGGGCGCGGTCTGCCCGTCCGCAACGTCTTCCACGGTGTCGTCCGTCCCGGTCATCACGCAGCGTTCTCCGCCGTGCGCTGCTGGTCGCTGCGCAGGCGGCGCAGGTCGTCCACGATGCCCTGCTGCGAACTGATGCTCAGGTCGATCACCTCGCGCGCTTGTGCCACGTAATAGGCCAGCTGTTCGTCGCTGCGCTGCATCGACTGGCCCACCGCCGCCTCGATGCGCTGCAGGCTGCTGATGAGCTTGTCGTTGGTGGCGGCGAAGAGCTGCACGCCGTGGCCGAAGGCCTCACCCAGCGCAGCGAGTTCGATGGCGCTACCGCTGACCCGTGCCGCCACATCGTCGGCGCGGTGCGCCTGCGCGCCCACGGTCTCGGCGAACTGGCGACCGACCTGGTCGAGCACGGCGCTGGCCGAGGAGACGAGCGATTCGATGGCCGCGCGCTGCTCGCCCGTGGCCTGCTGCACGGTGTGCAACAGGCTGGCCATGTCGGCCATGAGTGTGGCGCGCTCCTGCAGCACGAGCTGGTCGCGCTCACCCAGTTGTGTGGTCTCGCGGCGCAGCTCGGCGATCAGCTCGGCCGCCGCCCGGGGCGCTTCCGACGCCGTTTCCAGCAGGCGAGCGATGGGGGCTTCGATGGCGGCGCCCAGCGTGCCCAGGTGGGCGGTCACCTCGGCATTGAGCGAGGCTTGCAACTCCGCCAGGCGCTGCACCGCCGCCTCGCCGCGCGCGGCCTCTTCGCCGCGCAGCGCGGCCAGCTCGTCGCGCCAGCGGTGGGCCGTCTGCTCCAACGTGTGGCCCACGGCCTGCTGCTGCGCCAGGGTCTGTGCGCCGAGCTGTTGCCATTCGGTTTGCAGGGTGGCAGCCATGGCTTGCAAGGACCCGGTCCATGCGGCCTGGCGCTGCTGTTCGGCGGCGCGCTGTTCGGCTTGTGCGCGGGTCGCGGTGTCCTGCACGCTGGCGATCAGGGCGCTGGAGCGCTGCTCGACCTTGCTGAAGAGGTCCTCCATCTGCGTGTGCACGGCACCGTGCACACGCTCGTGCAGGCGGGTGGACTCGATGGCGATGGCGGTCATGGCGTTTTCCACCACCGGCTTCAGCGTTTCGCCCGCCAGGCGCGCACTGGCCGAGAGGCTTTCGTTGAGCGAGTGCGCCACCGACTCGCCCAGCGCCCGGTAGGCCGCGCCCGCCTCGCGGTGGAACGTGTCCTGGCGCGCCAGCAACTGTTCGTCCAGCTGCTGGCTGCGGCGCTCCATCTGGTCCATCAGGGCCTGCAACTGGTTCACCACCGCCGGCAGCGCGCCGGCCTGTTGCTGCAGCGCCTTGAGCGTTTCGCTGCGTTCGTGCGCGAGGGAAAACGGGCGGAACACGGTGGCGATCTGCGCGTCCAGCTGGCGCAACGCAACCAGCCGTTCGCGCCGGCTGAGGGCCGACATGAGACCCAACATGGCCGAAGTGGCCACGCCCACCACCGAGGTGCCGAACGCCAGGCCCAGGCCCTTGATGGGCTCGGCCAGCGCCGAGCGGATGGCCTGCAGATCGGCCGTGCCTTCGAGCGTGAACACGGCTCCCCGGAAGGTGACCACCAGGCCCAGGAAGGTGCCGAGCATGCCCAGCATGACCAGCAGGCCGATGAGGTAGGGCGTGAGCGCGAGACCAGGCAGCGCGCCGCGCTCGCCTTCGATGCGGGCGCGCACACCACCCTGCAGCGCCGGTGGCACCCGGACCAGCCAGTCGTTCAGCCGGGTCAGCGGCTGCGGCACCTCGGCCAGCGCCTGCACCAGCCCAGTGGTGGACGCGCGAAAACGCCGGATCTCGGCCGCGCCCAGCCCGTACACAGCGCCAATGGCCAGCGTCATGGCCAGTGCGATGGCGCTGGTGCCGGCAAAGCCCCAGCCGACCCAGACCAGGGCGACGAGGCCGAAGGCAAAGGCGGCGATTACGGAAAAACGGTTCACGGTGTTGGCATTCATGGATGTTGTGTCACTTCCTGGCTCAGGGCCTCGACCATGCCGACCACGGGCTGCAAGCGCAGGTCGAGTTCGGCCAGCAGGGTCTGCTGCAGATCGTGTTCAAACAGCGGCGGCCAGCCGTCGGGGTGGGATTGGCGCAGTTGCACAAAGCGCGCCTTGAGAAAACCGGGCACGGTGGCCAGCAGCCGCTGCTCGCGCCCGGCCAGCATGGGCTCGATCACCGCGTCGAGCGCGGCGAGTTGCGCCAGGCGGGGCGATGTTTGCGACAAGGTCTTGCGCACGTGGCTCCGCAGCGCCTCGATGGCCATGTCCATGCGGCGCTGCTGCTCCAGGCAACGCTGGTGGTGCAGCGCGAAACCGGCGTCGGCGTCCAGGCCCTCGTCACCCGCTTCCAGCGGGGGGCGGGTGATGGCCTGGCTGAGCGTGGCGCGCACGCGCTGCAGCTCGGCCTGCAGGGTGCGGGCAGCGGCCGGAGCGGCCGGGCGCCGCGCTCGTGCCACGGCGGGCATGGCTTGATGGGCTGCGCTCAGCGCGATGGCGTCATGCACACCAAACCACTGGCCCAGGCGCTCGGCCACGTCCTGGCGCGGCAGGTCATCGGGCGTGGGCTGCCAGCCGGCGAGCTGGCGCACCAGGGCTGAGCGGTTGAAATGGCTGCGCAAAAAAGCTTTCCTTGGCGCCCGGCGGGCGCATTCGGCATCAAGAACAGGGTGGGTTGCCGACGTCGGGGGCGTGCACGCCCGTCAGCGGGAGCCAGGCTGGACGACCAGTGGCCAAGGCGACATTAGAAACGATCCGCCGGGCCGACTTGTAACCGATAGCCCAGGGGGTAATGGTTCGGTATAACAGAACATCAACCACAAAGGCTTTTGGCTCAGCAGCCTGTATGCATCATCAGTGAAGTTCTGCGCCGCGTGTGTGTTTCTGACGAAAGATCAGGCAACTAGCCCACTTGCGATCAAAACTTTAAGGGAACTACACTGCACGTCGACAGCTCTGTATATACAATGCGCTTCCAATGAAAAACCTCAAGGTCTCGACGAAAACACTCGATAAGCTCAGGGACAAACATGATGTCACGGTCCGTGAAGTCGAACAATGCTTTGATAACATTGATGGTCCACTCTTGATTGATGATCGAGAAGACCATAAATCTGACCCACCAACGCTTTGGTTTGTCAGCCGCACAAATAAGAATCGGCTACTCAAAGTTGTGTATATACAGCGAGGTAGTGTAGTCCAGCTTCGCACATGCTATGAGCCCAACGAGTCCGAGATGCTCATTTACTCAAGTCACTTACCCTAATGGAGAACTACATGAAACGAATCGCAGGCACCGATGAAGCTTGGGAAAGCCGTGAACTCGGCGCAGATCCGGCTCACGCGAAGGTGGCCGGCGCGGAGCACGCTACAGCACTAGAGGAATCGCTTGGACTGCAGTCCATATCGATCCGTTTGCCGCGTCAGCTCATCGAAACATACAAGCTGATCGCGAGCCATCACGGCATCGGCTACCAACCCCTAATGCGAGACATCCTGCAACGGTTCGTGCCTGAAGGCATGAGAGAAATCGTCGCAGAACAGAATCTGAAAGCCGAGCAAGCCGGGGCCAGGATTGAAGAGTTGCGAAAAGCAGCCTGATCTGCTTGCCACGCTCACCCCAACCCGCTTCGGCGGGTTTTTTATTGCTCCATCGTCTCCGACATCGTCAAGACGTCTTCCACGCTCTAAAGAAAATCTGTCACGACCCCTTTCACAGCAGATCTCCTTTTTGAGGCCTCAGTTATTGCTCCGGCACTTCGCCTGTGACCCCGCCCGCCACATCAACGGTGATTTGTCAAAAGTCTGTCTTCGGCATGTCGGAAGGCTAGCAAGCGGCGAAGTCTCAGGCCATAGCCTGGCTACTCTTTGCCAATGAAAATGCGCCCCGATAGACTCGGGTTGGAGCGGCCTCAGAGCACCAGCACGGCGCGAAAATCGTTCACGTTGGTGTGCGTGGGCCCGGTGACCACGAGGTCGCCCAGCGGCGCGAAATAGCCATACGCATCGTTGCGCGCGAGGTGGTCGGTGACCTTGAGGCCCTGGGCTGCGGCGCGGGCCAGGGTGTCGGGCGCGACCAGCGCACCGGCGTTGTCTTCCATGCCGTCGATGCCGTCGGTGTCGGCGGCCAGTGCCCACACGTTGCCGATGCCGTTCAGGGCCTGCGCCATGCCGAGGCAGAACTCCCCGGCCCGGCCGCCCTTGCCCTTGGCCTGCCCCTCGACACGGGGACGCACGGTCACGGTGGTCTCTCCGCCGCTCAGGATCACGCACGGCGTCTTGAAATCGCTGCGGCCCAGCGCGGCCGAGCGCGCCAGCGCCGCGTGCACCTTGCCCACTTCACGCGATTCGCCTTCGATCTCGTCGCTGAGCACATAGGTGTTGAGCCCGATCGCGCGCGCGCGGCGGCGGCGGCCTCCAGGCTTTGCTGCGGTGTGGCGATCAGGTGAACCTCGTGGCCAATCAGGCGTGCGTCACCGGGCTTGGGTGTTTCCAGTTCGCCGCGCTCCAGCTGCGTGCGCACGGCGGGTGGCACGTCGATGCCGTAGCGCTGCAGGATGTCCAGCGCATCGGCGCAGCTGGTGGCGTCCGCCACCGTGGGGCCGCTGGCGATCACGCTCACGTCGTCGCCCGGCACGTCGCTGATGGTGATGGTGACCACGCGCGCGGGTGCACAGCCCGCCGCCAGCCGCCCGCCCTTGATGCGCGAGAGGTGCTTGCGCACCGTGTTCATCTCCAGGATGTTGGCACCGCTGTTGAGCAGCTCGCGGTTGATGCGCTGCTTGTCTTCGAGCGTGAGACCCTCGGCCGGCAAGGTGAGCAGCGACGAGCCGCCACCCGAGATGAGGCAGAGCACCAGGTCATCGGCCGTGAGGCCCTGGGTGAGCTGCAGGATGCGCTGCGCGGCGGCCAGCCCTGCGGCGTCGGGCACCGGGTGCGAGGCCTCTACCACCTCGATGCGGTTCTTCAAACCCGCCGGGCGCGGCGGCGTGTGGTCGTAGCGCGTGACCACCAGGCCCGAGATCGGCGCGTCGGCCGGCCACAGCGCTTCCACCGCCTGGGCCATGGCGCCACCGGCCTTGCCGGCGCCGATCACCACGGTGCGGCCCTTGGGCGGCGCAGGCAAAAAGGCGGCGGTGTTGTGCAGCGGCAGCGCGCGCTGCACCGCCACATCGAACAGGTGGCGCAGCAGGGCGCGGGGATCGTTCAGGCTGGGTTGCATCAGAGGGGTCTTCCGTTGGGTTGGCGTCCGTGGGCGGCCAGCCATGCGAGGCCGGCACGGGTGCCGTTGGTGTTTTTGTCGAGGGGGAAATACTCGCAGCCCACATGGCCGCTGTAGCCGAGTCGGTCAAGTTCGTCGAACAGGAACCGGTGATGGATCTCTCCGCTGCCGGGCTCACCGCGCCCGGGGTTGTCGGCGATCTGGATGTGGCCGATGCGCGGCAGCAGCGCGCGCAGCGTGCCCGCCAGCTCACCCCGCATGCGCTGGGCGTGGTACAG
>JAJNQE010000147.1 GCA_021154985.1 Hydrogenophaga sp. | reverse complement strand
TCCAGGGCAACGGTTCCTCGGTGGCGCTGGCGCTGTCCGATGCGGTCGAGAAGCACAACGCACGCAACCCCGGCAAGGAGGTGCTGTACCTCAACGACTCCGCTGTGGACCCCGACTTGACCAACAGCAAGTGCAGCTACTGGCACTTCCGCTTTGACGCCGACACCTCCATGAAGATGGAGGCCATGGCCAGCTTCATTGCGACGCAGCCCGACATCAAGAAGGTGTACTTCCTGAACCAGAACTACTCGCACGGTCACCAGGTCGTGAAGTTCGGCAAGGAGACACTGGCTCGCAAACGCCCCGACATCCAGGTGGTGGGTGAAGACCTGCATCCCCTCGCGCAAACGCGCGACTTCGCTCCCTACATCGCCAAGATCAAGGCATCGGGCGCAGACACCGTGATCACCGGCAACTGGGGTTCTGACCTCTCGCTGCTGATCAAGGCCGCCAACGAAAACGGCTACACCGGCAAATTCTTCACCTACTACGCGGGCGTCACCGGCACGCCCTCGGCCCTCGGTACCAACGGTGCAGGCCGGGTCTACCAGATTGCCTACAACCACTACAACATGGGTGGGCAGATGGACAAGTGGATGAAGGAGTTCAATACCAAGTACAACGACGACTTCTACACCGGCTCCACCATCCGCATTTTCGAAATGCTTGGTGCTGCCATGGCCAAGGCCAAGTCCACCGACCCGGTGAAGGTGGCCGCAGCCCTGGAAGGCCTCACGGTCAAGAGCTTCAATGGCGAAGTCCAGATGCGCAAGACCGACCACCAGCTGCAGCAGCCGCTGTACATGTCGGTGTGGCAAAAGGCCGACGCGAAGTATCCCTACAGCCCTGAGAAAACGGGGATGACGCTGGCGCCTGTGGCGGAGTACCCGAACTACGTGTCGAGCACGCCCACCAGCTGCCAGATGAAGCGACCAGGCTGAGTCGCCTTCGCGCCTGACACAGAGCCCGAGCGGGGTGCCGTATCGGGCTCTTTCACTTTTTGTCGATGAGAAAGGTCTGAGGGAATGGAGTTTTTCATCATCTCGATGCTGAACGGACTGAGCTACGGGCTCCTGCTGTTCATGCTCAGTTCGGGGCTCACGCTGATCTTCAGCATGATGGGTGTGCTCAACTTCGCGCACGCCAGCTTCTACATGCTGGGTGCCTACGTGGGGTACTCGGTTGCACAGGTGTTCGGCTTCTGGCCGGCGTTGCTGATTGCTCCGGTGGTGGTGGGGGCGATGGGGGCTCTGTTCGAGCGCCAGTGCCTGCGCAAGGTCCACAAGTACGGCCACGTGCCGGAGCTGTTGGTGACGTTTGGCCTGTCCTACGTCATCGTTGAACTGGTCCAGCTCATCTGGGGCCGCATCGCCGTCGAGTTTCGTCCGCCCGAAGAGCTGCGGGGCCCCGTTTTCACGCTCATCAACCACTCGATCGACGGCCTTCGCATCGTGTGGGGCGCCGCGCCTGCCGAGCTGTGCACGGCGGCAGACGCTGCGGTGCGCCTGGTCTGCTCGCCATTCCCGGCCACACGCGGTTTCATGATGCTGGTGGCCGTGGTCATGCTGGTGTCGGTCTGGCTGTTGCTCACGCGCACCCGCATCGGTCTGGTGATTCAGGCCGCGCTCACCCACCCGGAGGCGGTTGAATCGCTCGGCCACAACGTGCCGCGCGTGTTCATGCTGGTGTTTGGTGCCGGCTCGGCGCTGGCAGGGCTTGCCGGTGTGATCGGCGGCAGCACCTTCCTCACCGAACCGGCCATGGCGGCCACGGTGGGCTCGGTGATCTTCGTGGTGGTGGTGGTCGGAGGCATGGGCTCGCTCTCGGGCGCCTTTGTTGCGTCGCTGCTCATCGGTATCGTGCAGACCTTCGCGGTGGCGTTCGAGTACTCGCTGCTCACGCTGGCGCAACAGATCGGGTTGCCGCTGTCGGACGCGGTGGCCAACAACTCCTACGTCAAGCTCACGCTGTCACAGGTGGCACCGATCCTGCCGTACCTGTTCCTGGTGCTGATCCTGATCTTCCGCCCGCGTGGCCTGCTCGGCAAGCGGGAGGGCTGAACCATGACCAACCCATCCAAAACAACCAAACCATTCAACGTCGGCCGCTGGCTGACCTGGGGCTCGTTCGCCCTGCTGCTGATCGTGGCGCCGCAAGTGTTCACCAGCGGTCTGTCCATGACGGTGCTCTCGCAGATGGGCATCGCCATCATTGCCTGCCTGTCTTACAACATCCTGCTGGGGCAGGGCGGCATGCTGAGTTTCGGCCACGCGGTGTACACCGGCCTGGGCTCGTTCCTGGCCATCCATGCGCTCAACAGCGTGACCGACGGCTCTCTGCCCTTGCCGGTCTCACTGGTCCCGATCGTTGGCGGCCTGGCGGGTGTTGGCTTTGCGGTGCTGTTCGGCTACGTGACCACCCGCAAGTCGGGCACCACCTTTGCCATGATCACGCTGGGTTTGGGCGAGCTGGTGTTTGCACTCTCGCTGATGATCCCCGAGTTCTTCGGCGGTGAGGGTGGCGTGTCGGGTGACCGCATGTCGGGTGAGCCGTTCATGGGTGTCACCTTCGGCCCGCAGGTGCAGGTGTATTACTTGATTGCGGTCTACACCTTCATCTCGGTGGCCCTCATGTTCGCGTTCACGCGCACCCCACTGGGCCGGATGCTCAACGCCGTGCGCGACAACCCAGAGCGGGTGGAGTTTGTTGGCTACGACACGCAGAAAGTGCGCTACATCGCCTTCATCATCGCGGGCTTCTTTGCCGGCGTCTCCGGCGGCCTGGGCGCGCTGAACTTCGAGATCGTGACGGCCGAGGTGGTGGGCGCGGCGCGCTCGGGTGCGTACCTGCTGTTCACCTTCCTGGGTGGCGCCACCTTCTTCTTCGGCCCCATCATCGGCGGCGTCCTCATGGTGCTGGCGTTTGTGCTGTTGTCGGAGTTCACCAAGGCCTGGCTGCTGGACCTGGGGCTGATCTTCCTGTTCATGGTGATGTACGCCCCTGGTGGCATCGCCAGCCTGATCATGATGAACCTGAGGGTGGCCGCTTTTGGCCGGCTGCGCGAACTGCTGCTGACCTACCTCGCACTGGCGATCACTTCGCTGGTGATGCTGGCCGGAGCCGCCGCGTTGATCGAGATGATCTACCACCTGCAACTCAACACCACGCTGGGCTCCGAGCTCCGCTTTCTCGGCGTACCGCTGGACGCCCACAAGACCGGGCACTGGCTGAGCGCCACCGTGATCATGCTGATCGGACTGGGCCTGTTTGAAATCACCCGTCGCGCTTTCGCGCGCAAGTGGAGCGCGGTGCAGGCCTACATCGAGAACGAAATCAAGCGGAGGGAGACGCTGTGAGCGCAACCCAGACAGACAACAACGGCATGAACACCTCGCTGCAGGTAACGGGCACCAGCGCGCTGGTCGGCCATGGGTCCAACGAGATCGCGCTGGAGCTGAAAGACCTGCGCAAGAGTTTTGGCAAGACCGAGATCATCCGGGGCGTGAGCATGGCTGTGAAGGCCGGCGAACGCGTGGGGATCATCGGCCCCAACGGTGCCGGCAAATCCACGCTGTTCAACCTCATCAGCGGACGCTTCGCCCCCACCAGCGGCGAGGTGTTGCTCAATGGCCAGCGCATCGATGGCAAGAAGCCATTCGAGATCAACCGCGCCGGTCTCTCGCGCAGTTTCCAGATCACAAACATCTTCCCCAAGCTGAGTGTTTTCGAGAACCTTCGCTGCGGCGTGCTCTGGAGCCTGGGCTACAAGTACACGTTCCTGAAGTTTCTGGCCGATCTGGACGACGCCAACGAGCGTGCCGAAGAGCTCATGCAGATGATCAAGCTGGAGCGCAGGCGCGACGTGCTCGCGGTCAACCTGACGTACGCTGAACAACGCGCGCTGGAAATCGGCATCACCATCGCCGGTGGCGCCAACGTGATCCTGCTTGATGAACCCACTGCCGGCATGAGCAAGAGCGAAACCAGCCGGTTCATCAGCCTGATCAAGGAGGTGACGGTGGGCAAGACGCTGCTGACCGTGGAGCACGACATGGGTGTGGTCTTCGGCCTGGCCGACCGCATCGCCGTGGTGGTCTACGGCGAGGTGCTGGCGTTCGACACGCCCGCGGCCGTTCGGGCGAATCCGCGCGTGCAGGAAGCCTACCTGGGCTCGCATGTGGCAGACACACAGGGAGCGGAACACTGATGTTGAAGATCGACAACCTCCACGCCTACTACGGCAAGAGCCACGTTCTGCACGGCGTGAATTTCAATGTGCAGGCCGGCGAAATCGTGTCGCTGCTCGGACGCAATGGTTCAGGACGCTCGACAACGGCCAAGGCCGTGATGGGCCTGGTGGACTGCAATGGCAGCGTGCTTTGGAAAGACCAGCAGATCGTGGGCAAGAAAGCCTACGAGGTTGCGCACCTGGGACTGGGCTATGTGCCCGAGAACCGCGATATCTTTCCCAAACTCACCGTGCATCAGAACCTGCTGCTCGGCCAGAAGGGCAAGGGCACGGGCGCTCGCTGGAGCTTCGACGACATGTACGCGATGTTCCCGCGCCTCAAGGAGCGCGAGCACACCGAAGCGGGCGTGCTGTCGGGCGGCGAGCAGCAGATGCTCACACTGTGCCGCACCCTCATGGGCGACCCCGACCTGATCATCATCGACGAGCCCACCGAGGGTCTCGCGCCCAAGATCGTGGAGTTGGTGGCCGAGTACCTGCAGAAGCTGAAGAGCCGGGGCGTTTCTGTGTTGCTGATCGAGCAGAAACTCACCATCGCGCTGAGCATTTCCGACCGGGTGCTGGTCATGGGGCACGGCAGCATCGTGTTCGAGGGCACCCCCGAAACCTTGCGCGCCGACGCCCAGACACGCAAAGAGTGGCTGGAGGTTTGAACGCCCCCCGCGCCGCCTCCGGCGTCACGCTCCACTGAGGGGCGATGCCTGTGGCCAGTCAATGTCAGATCCACGGCATCCTTGGTGAACGCACGTGGCACGCCACCGATGCGCCGCCGCCTGACTCACTGGCGACAAGTGGGCCTTGCGGCGGCGCAGCAAGTTTCTAGAATCGAACGATCGTTCTTTTTCAAGAAGAACGTCACAGTCAACGCCCCCCGGGGCCGTTTTCCGCCAACAACGAAGGAGATTCCATGACCGCTGAGTACCAGGTCCACGGCGATGTGGCCGTCATCACCATGAACAACCCGCCGGTCAACGGTCTGGGTCTCTCCACCCGCCAAGGCATTGCCGCTGGCCTGGAAAAGGCGGAAGCCGATGCGGCGGTCAAGGCCATCGTGATCACCGGCGCCGGCAAGGCGTTCTCCGGTGGCGCCGACATTCGGGAATTCGGCTCCCCCAAAGCCTTGGCCGAGCCCAACCTGCTCTCCGTCATCCTCGCGGTGGAAAACACCTCCAAGCCCGTGATTGCGGCCATCCACAGCGTGTGCATGGGCGGTGGACTGGAGCTGGCGCTGGGTTGCCACTACCGCATTGCCGCGCCCGGCACCAACGTGGCCCTGCCTGAGGTGAAACTGGGCCTGATCCCCGGCGCCGGTGGCACGCAGCGCCTGCCGCGCGCCCTGGGCGTGGAGCCCGCGCTGAACATGATCGTGAGCGGCGAGCCGGTCAAGAGCGAAATGCTGGCCATGCTGCCGGGCCAAAAATTGTTCGACAAGATGGCCGCCTCACCCGAGAGCCTGGCCGCCGAGGCCCTGGCATTCGCCAAAGAGATGGCCGCCAAACACGCCGACGGCAGCGCGCTGCCCAAGGTGCGCAACCTGCCGTGCAAGCACCCGCTGGGCGACGCGTACTTTGCATTCGCGCGCAACATGGTCAAGGGCATGTCGAAAAACTTCCCCGCGCCCGCCAAGTGCGTGGACGCGGTCGAAGCCGCGACCAAGAAGAAGTTCGACGACGGCATGGTCTTCGAGCGCGACATCTTCATCAACCTGATGTGGACACCCGAGTGCCGCGCACTGCGCCACCTGTTCACGGCCGAGCGCGCTGCGAGCAAGATCCCCGACGTGCCGGAAGACACGCCCAAGCGCGAGATCGCGTCGATGGCCGTCATCGGCGCCGGCACCATGGGCGGCGGCATCGCCATGAACTTCCTGAACGCCGGCATCCCCGTGAAGATGCTGGAGATGAAGCAGGAAGCGCTGGACCGTGGCATCGCGACCATCCGCAAGAACTACGAAGCCCAGGTCAAGAAGGGCAAGCTCAAGCAGGACAAATACGAGCAGCGCATGGCGCTGCTGAGCACCACACTGAGCTACGACGACCTGAAAGACGCCGACCTCGTGATCGAGGCGGTGTTTGAAGAGATCGGCGTCAAGGAAGCGGTGTTCAAGGAACTCGACCGCGTGATGAAGCCGGGCGCGATCCTGGCCAGCAACACTTCCACGCTCGACGTGAACAAGATCGCCAGCTTCACCAAACGCCCGCAAGACGTGGTGGGCCTGCACTTCTTCAGCCCGGCCAACGTGATGAAACTGCTGGAAGTGGTGCGCGGCGAGAAGACCGCTAAGGATGTGATGGCCACCGTCATGACCGCCGCCAAGAAGATCAAGAAAACCGCCGTGGTCTCCGGCGTGTGCGACGGCTTCATCGGCAATCGCATGATCGAGCAGTACGGTCGCCAGGGCGGCTTCCTGCTGGACGAAGGCTGCACGCCGGAGCAGGTGGACAAGGCGATGGAGAAGTTCGGTATGGCCATGGGCCCGTTCCGCATGGGTGACCTGGCCGGCAACGACATCGGCTGGGCGATCCGCAAGCGCCGCTACCAGGAAAAGCCCGACATGAAGTACAGCAAGACCGCCGATCTGCTGTGCGAGAAAGGCCGCTTCGGCCAGAAAACCGGCGCCGGTTGGTACGACTACGTGCCGGGCAAGCGCGACGCGATCCCGAACGCCGAAGTGGTGAAGATGATCGAGGACCATCGCAAGGCCCTGGGCATCACGCCGCGCAAGATCTCCGATGAAGAGATCGTGCAGCGCCTGGTGTACGCCCTGGTCAACGAAGCCGCACACATTCTGGAAGAGGGCATTGCGAACAAGGCCAGCGACATCGATGTGGTCTACATCTTCGGCTACGGTTTCCCCGCGCACCGCGGCGGCCCGATGATTTACGCCGACACCGTGGGCCTGTTCAACGTGGTGCAGAGCATGAAGCGCTTTGCCAAGAACCCGCTGGACGACGCGAAATTCTGGGAGCCGGCACCGCTGCTGGCGAGGTTGGTCGCTGAAGGCAAGACCTTCAACTGATCCCACACCACCCGAACACATCAGGAGAATTTTCATGACCAACGCCGTCATCGTTTCCACCGCCCGCACACCCCTGGCCAAGAGCTGGAAGGGCGCCTTCAACATGACCCACGGTGCCACCCTGGGTGGCCACGCGGTGCAGCACGCTGTTGCCCGCGCCGGCATCGACGCCGCCGAAGTGGACGACGTCATCATGGGTTGTGCCAACCCAGAAGGTGCCACCGGCGCCAACATCGCGCGCCAGATCGCGCTGCGCGCCGGCTTGCCCATCACCACCTCGGGCATGACGGTCAACCGCTTCTGTTCGTCGGGCTTGCAGACCATTGCCATGGCCGCTCAGCGCATCATTGCGGGCGAAGGCGATGTGTATGTGGCCGGTGGCGTGGAAAGCATTTCGTGCGTGCAGCAGGAAATGAACACCCACATGCTGGCTG
Source organism: Hydrogenophaga sp. (assembly GCA_021154985.1). Classification (GTDB taxonomy): domain Bacteria; phylum Pseudomonadota; class Gammaproteobacteria; order Burkholderiales; family Burkholderiaceae_C; genus Hydrogenophaga. The sequence goes on along the minus strand of JAJNQE010000147.1, from coordinate 4,649 downwards.
ATCCCTGGCTGGTGAAGAACAAGCCCGAGATCTACTGGAACATGCTGCAGACCGCCGAGCAGGTGGCCAAGCGCTACAACATCGGCCGCGACCAGATGGACGAGTACGGCGCCGCCAGCCAGCAAAAGGCCACGGCCGCGCTCGAAGCTGGCCTCTTCAAAGCCGAAATTGCCCCCATTACCGTGACCGCCGGCGTGGCCGACAAGGTCATGGGCCTCACCACCAAACAGGTGACGGTGGAGAACGACGAAGGCATCCGCGCCGGCACCACCTTTGACGGCATCCACGGCCTGCGCTCGGCACTGCCGGGCGGCCTGGTCTCGGCCGGCAACGCCAGCCAGTTCAGCGACGGCGGTGGCGCCTGCGTGTTGATGAACGAAACGATGGCCGAGAAGCGTGGCCTGCAACCCCTGGGCCGTTTCCTCGGCTTCGCTGTGGCCGGCTGCGAGCCCGACGAGATGGGCATCGGCCCGGTGTTCGCCATCCCCAAGGTGCTCGCGCGCCTGGGCCTGAAGATCAGCGACATCGACCTGTGGGAGCTCAACGAAGCCTTCGCGGTGCAGGTGATCTACTGCCGCGACAAGCTGGGCATCCCGGGCGACCGCCTCAACGTCAACGGCGGCGCGATCGCGGTGGGTCACCCCTACGGCGTGTCGGGCCAACGCCTGACCGGCCATGCGCTGATCGAAGGCAAGCGCCGCGGCGCCAAGCGCGTCTGCGTGACGATGTGCATCGGCGGCGGCATGGGCGCTGCTGGTGTGTTCGAAGTCCTCTGAAGCCGGGGCGCAACATGACTCTGCGCCCGATCGTCGACTTCCTGCTGCACGACTGGCTGCACGTCGAGACGCTGCAGCAGCGTGAACGTTTCGCGGACCACAGCCGCGAAACATTTGATGCGGTGCTCGACACCTGCGAACGCATTGCTCGCGAGAAGTACGCGCCTTTCAACCGGCTCGTGGACACGCAGGAGCCGCACTTCGACGGCGAAAAGGTGATCCTGCCGCAGGCCACGCACGACGCCCAGAAGGCCTATGCGGCCAGCGGCATGCTCAGCGCAGCGCAGGACTACGAGGTGGGTGGCATGCAGTTGCCCTACACGGTGGAGGCCGCGGCCAACGCGTTCTTCGCCATGGCCTCGGTCAGCATCGGCAGCGGCATGCTCACCACCGGCAACGCCAACCTGCTGATGGTGCACGGCACCGAAGCGCAGAAGCAGGTGTTCGCCCTCAACGAATTCAGCGGGCGCTTCTCCGGCACCATGTGCCTGAGCGAACCACAGGCCGGCTCCAGCCTGAGCGATGTGGCCACCCGCGCCGTGCCCGATGGCGCCGACTTTGCCGACGATCCGCTGGGCCCGCGCTACCGCCTCAAGGGCAACAAGATGTGGATCTCGGCGGGAGAACACGAGCTCACCGAGAACATCATCCACCTTGTGCTGGCCAAGATTCCCGATGAGCACGGCAAGCTCGTGCCGGGCACGCGCGGCATCTCGCTGTTCATCGTGCCCAAGAAGATGGTCAACACCGCAGGGGAGTTGACCGGCGAACGCAACGACGTGGCGCTGGCCGGGCTCAACCACAAGTGCGGCTGGCGCGGCACCACCAATACGCTGCTGAACTTTGGCGAAGGCAAGTACCCGGTCAAGGGCGAAGCCGGTGCGGTGGGGTATCTCGTCGGGCAAGCCGGCAAGGGCCTGCACTGCATGTTCCACATGATGAACGAGGCCCGCATCGGTGTGGGCATGGCCGCCACCATGCTGGGCATGGCGGGCTATCTGGCCAGCCTCGACTATGCAAAGAACCGCCCGCAGGGCCGCCCCATGGGTCCGGCCGGCAAGGACCCGGCGCAGCCGCCGGTGCGCATCGTCGAACACGCCGACGTGAAGCGCATGCTGCTGGCGCAGAAGTCGTACTGCGAAGGCGCGCTGGCGCTGGAGTTGTATTGCGCACGCCTGGTGGACGAGCAGCACACGGCCGATGCCGCCACGGCGGACGACGCGCGCCTGCTGCTCGAAGTGCTCACCCCGATTGCAAAAAGCTGGCCCAGCGAGTGGTGCCTGGAGGCGAACTCGCTGGCCATCCAGATCCACGGCGGCTATGGCTACACGCGCGATTTCCCGGTGGAGCAGTACTGGCGCGACAACCGCCTGAACATGATCCACGAAGGCACACACGGCATCCAGGCCATGGACCTGCTGGGCCGCAAGGTGCTGATGGAAGGGGGCAAGGGCCTGAGCCTGCTGGCCGGGCGCATCAACGACACCATCCAGCGTGCGATTCAGGTGCCCGAATTTGCAGCCCACGCCAACGCGCTGGGCCAGGCACTTGCACAGGTGGGCGCCGCGACCAAGGCCGCCTGGGCCACCGGCGAACCCACCGATGCACTGGCCAACGCGGTGCCGTATCTGCAAGCCTTTGGCCACACGGTGCTGGCCTGGGTGTGGCTCGATGTGGCACTGGCCGCGCATGTCGCGCCCGAATCGGCCGCACGCACCGGCCGCCTGGCCGCCATGCGTTTCTTTTTCCACTACGAACTGCCCAAGATCGGTGCCTGGTTGCAGGTGGTGAGCAACCGTGACCAGACCTGCGCGGCCCTGCCCGAAGAGTCGTTCTGAGGCCGCTGCGTGCCGGGTGTCGCCGGCGACCTGCGCATGCGGGCGCACCTGTGGCGCAAGCTGCAGGCTCTGCAGGCCGCGCCGGTGACAGACACGTCCGCTTGATGCACCCACAATCCCGATCAGCAAACTTCCCAACACAAAGAGGACGACAACATGACCCGCACCATCCCACAACTCTTCGACCTCAAGGGCAAGACCGCCCTGATCACCGGTGGCTCGCGCGGCCTGGGTCTGCAGATGGCCCACGCGCTGGGCGAAGCCGGCGCGCGCGTGCTGGTGAGCTCGCGCAAGGCTGCCGATCTGGAGGAGGCCACGGCGGAGCTGAAGGCCGCCGGCATCGACGCCAGCTGGATCGCAGCCGACTGCTCGAAGGAAGAGGACATCCAGCGACTGGCCGATGAAAGCCTGCAGCGCCTGGGCAACATCGACATCCTGGTGAACAACGCAGGCGCCGCCTGGGGCGCGCCGGCCGAAGACCATCCGGTGGACGCCTGGGACAAGGTGATGAACCTCAACGTTCGCAGCTACTTCATCCTGAGCCAGATCGTAGCCAAGCGCAGCATGATTGCGCGAAAAAGCGGCCGCATCATCAACACCGCGTCCATCGCCGGCCTGGGCGGCAACCCGTCGGGCATGAACACGATTGCCTACAACACCAGCAAGGGCGCGGTGATCAACTTCACCCGCGCGCTGGCTGCCGAGTGGGGCAAGTACGGCATCACCGTCAACGCCATCTGCCCGGGCTTCTTCCCGAGCAAGATGACCGTGGGCACGCTCAAGGCCATGGGCGAAGAAAAATTGGCCTCGCACGCCCCACTGCGCCGCCTGGGCGACGACGAAGACCTGAAAGGCCTGACCGTGCTGTATGCGTCTGACGCGGGCAAACACATCACCGGCCAGTGGCTCGCTGTGGACGGCGGCGTTTCCGTTGTCACGGGCGGGTGATCCCTTCATGGAGTTTTCCGTTCGCATCCCCTTCGTCGAACTGCTCGGCTTCGAACTGAACAAGTTCGAAGGCGGCGAAGCACAGATCACGTTCAAGCCATCCGATGACCACTTGAATTCCTTCGACGTGGTGCATGGTGGCGCCAGCATGACTTTGCTCGACGTGGTGATGGCGCACGCCGCACGCTCGGTGGAGGTCGACATGGGCGTTGTGACCATCGAGATGAAAACCAGCTTCATGCGCGCGGCCAAGGGGCCGCTCACCGCCAAAGGCAAGCTGCTGCACCGCACCGCCACCATGGCCTTCACCGAAGGCAGCATTTTTGACGCGGCGGGCAAGCTCTGCTCTCATGCCACCGGTACCTTCAAGTTTGTTGCCCGCCTGCCCGTGGGCGCGGGCAGCGTGCAGGCTTTCAACCGCATCTCGACCGACTGACTTCACCAGCCGATTTCACACACCGACTTTTCAGGAGACACACATGCCCACCAACCAACAGATCGTGCTCGACAACCGTCCCCAGGGCGAAGCCACCGTCGACAACTTCAAGCTCGTCTCGACCGACACCCCGGCACTTGCCGACAACCAGGTGCTGGTGCGTCACCACTTTCTGAGCCTGGACCCCTACATGCGCGGACGCATGAACGACAGCAAGAGCTACGCGGCCTCGCAGGCGCTGGGCGAGGTCATGATCGGCGGCACCGTGGGCGAGGTGGTCGAATCCAAGCACCCCAAGTTCCAGCCCGGCGACAAGGTCGTGGGCATGGGCGGCTGGCAGCAGTACAGCGTGGTTGACGCTGCCCAGCCCGGCGCGCTGCGCAAGGTCGACACCACGCATGTGCCGCTGTCGTACTACCTGGGTGCGGTCGGCATGCCGGGCGTGACCGCCTGGTACGGCCTGGTGAAGATCATCAACCCCAAGGCGGGCGACACCGTGGTGGTGAGCGCGGCCACCGGCGCGGTGGGCAGCGCATTCGGTGCGCTGGCCAAGGCGCGCGGTTGCCGCGCGGTGGGCATTGCCGGCGGTCCTGACAAGTGCAAGTACGCGGTGGAAGAACTCGGCTTTGACGCCTGCATCGACTACAAGCT
>JAJNQE010000112.1 GCA_021154985.1 Hydrogenophaga sp. | reverse complement strand
CACCGGCGGGCCGGGCGCCGGTGGCATCTCGTCCTTCATCGTGCCGGCCGACACCCCCGGGCTCAAGCTCGGCAAGAAGGACAGAAAAATGGGGCAGCGCGGAACCCAGACCTGCGACGTGATCCTGGAGAACGTGCGCGTCTATGCCTTGTGGATGCCGAGCATGAGCGCTGCGTCGAACACGTTGTGCGAGAGCGCCACGGCGGTGGAGAGCGCGATCACGTCGCGCGAGAACAGCGAGAGCTCCATGCCGGCGGCGCCTTGTGTGACGCCGTCGCACATGGCGGGCACGCCGCCAGCCACCTGCACGGTGACGCCCAGGCCGTGGGCAATGCCGCGGATCTGCTGCGGGTAGGTCTCGTACGGCTGGTGGGCCGAGAGCATGTCGTTGTAGGCGGTGACGATGCCGATGTGCGGCGCGCGCTCGGCGTGGATCTTGAGCTTGTCGGCCGCCGGCAGCGCTGCCGTGGTGTGCGCCATGTTGGCGCAGCCCAAGCCGGCGCGCTGGGTGCCGCTCTTGCGCTGCGCCGCCATGGAAGCGAGGTACGCCGCGCGGGTGGTGGCGCTGCGTTCGGTGATGCGGTCGGTGACGCGCTGGAGCGTTGGGTGGAGGGGGGTGGTCATGATGTGTCCGATTCAATTCAAGTGAACACCGCGGAACGGGCTTTGCCCGGCCGCAGGTGTTGCCCCCTTGAGGGGGGATGCGGCTACACGCAGTGAGCAAGTGACGGGGGTGTACACAGGCTATGCCAGCCAGACGCTCACAGGCGTCTGGTGCTGGTTGAGAACGAGTGACACCGGCAGGGCTTCGTCGGCGCCGAGGCGGGCTTGCTGGAACACGGCCAGCTTGCTGGCGCCGCTGAGGGACAGCGCGAGTTCGCGCGTGGCCAGCAGGGCGGGCAGGGTGAGGGTGAGGCGGGCATGCGGCGCCTTGGACGCGGGGGTCGGGCGCACCCAGGCCACCGGACCGCTGCTGTGCAGGGCCTGGCGCAGACCGGGGGCGCCGGGGAACAGCGATGCGGTGTGGCCGTCGTCGCCCATGCCGAGCACCGCCATGTCCATGGGCCAGGGCTGGGTGGCCAGGCGGCGGTTGGCGGCTTCGGCCAGCTGGTTCAGGGCGTTGTCGTCCAGCGTGCCGGGCAAGGTGTCGAAAAAGGGCACGAAGGTGGCCGCTGCAGCCTCATCTTTCAGCAGGTGCTGGCGCACCAGGGCGGTGTTGCTGTCGGCGTGGTCGTGGGGCACGCAGCGCTCGTCCACCAGCAGCACCGTCACGCGTTGCCACTCCAGCGGCAGCACGCGCAGCGCTTCAAACAGGGCAATCGGCGACTTGCCACCCGAGACCGCCAGCACCGCGTGGCCACGCAGGTTGATGGCCAGGTGCAGGCTCTGCGCGATGGTGTCGGCGAGTTGCCAGGCCAGCTCGGCGGCCGAATTGCAGACGTGTTCTTTCATGACTCCTCCACCCAGGCCGAGCCCTCGCGCGCCATCAGGGCCGACGAAGCCGCGGGGCCCCAGCTGCCGGCGGTGTACGCCTTGGGTTTTTCGTTGAGGTTCCTCCAGCCGTCGAGGATGGGCTCGACCCAGGTCCACGCGGCCTCCAATTCGTCGCGGCGCATGAAGTGGGTGAGGCGACCCTTGATCACGTCCATGAGCAGGCGCTCGTAGGCCTCGGCGCGTCTCGCGCTGAACGCAGACTCGAGATCCAGGTTGAGGCTCACCGGGCGCAGGCGCATGCCGCTGCCGGGCTCCTTGGCCATCATCTGCAGCTGCACGTGTTCCTCTGGCTGCAGGCGGATCATGAGGCGGTTGACCGGCTGGCGCGGTGCGTCGGGGAAGATGGTGTAGGGCAGGTCGGCGAATTCGATCACGATTTCAGAGCGGCGCTCGGCCATGCGCTTGCCGGTGCGCAGGAAGATCGGCACATTGGCCCAGCGCCAGTTGTTGATGTGCGCGCGCAAGGCCACGAAGGTTTCGGTCTCGCTGTCGGCGGGCACGTTGTCTTCCTGGTGGTAGCCCACGGCCTTGTCGCCGTTGGCGCTGCCGGCGGTGTACTGGCCGCGCACGGTGTCGCGCGCCACATCGGCCACCGTGAGCGGGCGCAGCGAGCGCAGCACCTTGAGCTTTTCGTCGCGCACGGCATCCGGGTCGAGCGAGACCGGTGGTTCCATGGCCACGATGCACAGCAATTGCAACAGGTGGTTCTGCAGCATGTCGCGCAGCGCGCCGGTGCCGTCGTAGAAGCCGGCGCGGCTGCCCACGCCCACCGATTCGGCCACGGTGATCTGCACGCTCTTGATGTACGGGCTGCGCCAGAGCGGCTCGAAGATGGTGTTGCCGAAGCGCAGCACCATCATGTTCTGCACCGTCTCTTTGCCCAGGTAGTGGTCGATGCGGAAGGTCTGCGCTTCGCTGAAGTGCCGGCCCACGTCTTCATTGATCTGGCGTGCCGAGGCGAGGTCGTGGCCCAGCGGTTTTTCCAGCACCACGCGCGAGCGGGCGTCGATCAGCTTGGCGCTGGCCAGGTGCGCGCAGATGCCGGTGAACAGCGTGGGCGCGGTGGCCAGGTAGTACACGCGGTCGGAGCCGTGTTGCAGCGCGGCGCCCAGGGCTTCGAAATCGGCCGGCTGCGTGGCGTCGAGGCACACATAGGTGAGTCGGTCTTTGAAGGCGGCCCAGGCGGCTTCTTCGAGCGCTTCGGCATCGATGAAGCCACGCACCTTGTCGTCGATGAAGGCGGTGAATGTGTGGCGGTCCCAGGGTTGGCGGCCCAGCGCCAGGATGCGTGTGGCCTCGGGCAGGTTGTGGTGCAGGTGCGCCATGTAGAGCGCGGGCAGCAGCTTGCGCACCGAGAGGTCGCCCGCCCCACCGAAGATCACCAGGTCGAGCGGGGCCGTGGAGGGGGAGGCGGCGGTGGGGCTTGATGTGACCATGGCGTGAATGAAGTTACTTCGGAGGGTGATCGTAATGTAATTAAGTTACAAGGCGGGTACGAACGCACGGTTGCCACCTTAACCGCCTTGGCGCGTCCTGCCCATTGAAAGCGCGCAGAAACCGCAGCGGGTTCAGGCTGCGCGCAGGCCGTTGGCCGTGAGGTTCAACACCCGTTGTGCACGCCCGGCAGCAGCCTGCGAGTGGGTGACCAGCACCAGCGCCGCGCCACTCTCGCGGGCCTGCTGCTCCAGCACGCCCATCACCTGCGCGGCGGTGGTGGGGTCGAGGTTGCCGGTGGGCTCATCCGCCAGCAACAAACCGGGGCGGTGCACCAATGCGCGGGCGATCGCCACGCGCTGCAATTGACCGCCCGAGAGCTCGGCCGGCAGGCGCGCGCCCAGTTCGCCCAGGCCCACGGCGTCCAGCATCTGCTGAACGCGCAACGGATCGGGCCGCCCCAGCAGCAACAGCGGCAGGCCCACGTTTTGCGCCACGTCCAGGTGCGGCAGCACATGGAACGCCTGGAACACAAAGCCCAGGTGCTCGCGGCGCCAGTGCGCGCGTTGGGTGTCGCTCAGGGTTCCGAGGTCCACACCGGCGTGGGTGATGCGGCCTTCGCTCCAGTCGTCCAGCGCGGCCAGACAATTGAGCAGGCTCGATTTGCCCACACCCGATTCACCCACGATAGCGATGAACTCGCCCGGTGCGACGGCGAGGTCCACGCCGCTGAAGACGGTGGTGGGTCCGTAGCGTTTGCCGAGTTGTTCAACGATGAGTGACATGCGGTTCAAGTGGGTGCACCCAGCAGGGCTTGCACCGATTCGAGCACGCGCGCGGGTGCATCGGGCACGTCGCAGGCAATGACCCGACGCTCTGGCATGGAACGCAGCCAGGTGAGCTGGCGTTTGGCCAGTTGGCGCGTGGCGGCCACACCCCGTTCGCGCAGTTCGGCCAGCTGGGCGGGGCCGAGCATGTTGCCGTGGGCATCCAGCAGATCCCAGGCTTGGCGATAGCCCACACAACGCATGGAGGGCAGGTCGGTGGACAAGTCACCTCGCGCGCGCAGGCGCTTCACCTCGTCGATGAAGCCCTCGGCCAGCATGGCGTCGAAGCGCTGCGCGATGCGCGCGTGCAGCCAGGCGCGGTCTTGCGGTTCGAGCGAGATGAGGTGTTCGGGCGCGAGCGGGCTGTCGGGGTTGTGCGTGCGTCCGGTCTGAAAACTGGAGAGCGGGCGGCCCGAGACTTCGAACACCTCCAGTGCGCGCTGGATGCGTTGCGAGTCGAGCGGCGGCAGGCGGGCGGCGGTGGCGGGGTCGACGCGTTGCAGCTCTGCGTGCAGGGCGGGCCAGCCGAGCGCGGCGGCGCGCGCATCGATCGACGCGCGCACGGTGGCGTCGGCCTGCGGCATGTCATCCAGCCCCACCAGCAGCGCCTTGAAATACAGCATGGTGCCGCCCACCAGCAGCGCGGTGCGCCCGCGCTGGTTGATCTCGCCCACCAGGCGCGTGGCGTCGCGCACGAAGTCGGCCGCGCTGTAGCTCTGCAGCGGATCGAGGGTGTTGATGAGGTGGTGGGGCACCTGCGCGAGCTCGGCTGCGGTGGGTTTGGCGGTGCCGATGTCCATGCCCCGGTACACCAGCGCCGAGTCGACACTGATGATTTCCACCGGCCAGCATTGCGCAATGGCCAGAGACGCCGCGCTCTTGCCACTGGCCGTGGGCCCGGCCAGGCCGATGCAGGACAGCTGGGGCATGGGTCGGGTCAGCCTTGTGCCGCGTCGGCGGCCGCCGCGCGTTCGGGCGCCGGCCGGCTCTCGCCGAAGCGCTGCACCAGTGTCCAGGCGGTCAACGCAATGATTACGCTCCAGAACCAGATGCCGTTGGTGAGCGGCAGCACGGTCCCGGTGCCGGCCTGGATGGCCGCCAGGCTCTGGCCCAGCCAGCCGCCGACCACAAAGGCCGCGATCATCATGATGAAGCCGGCCAGCGCCGAGGCCGCGCCGGCGGCCTGCGGAAACGGCCCCACCGCGCCGCTCTGGCCGCAGGGCTGGTGCACGCCATGGCCCATCATGAACAAATAAAACGGCAGCATGATGGCCCAGGCGCTCTTCACGCCCAGCAAGGCCATCACACCCATGCTGGTGCCGCCCACGAGGGTGAGCACAGCGGCCAGGGCCACCGTGCGCCGCACGCCGAACACCCGCAGCAGGCGGCGGCAGATGAAGGTGCCCACGATGTAGCTCAGCGACATCGTCATCATCATTAGACCGTAGCCGGTTTTGGTCATGCCGAGCACCTGGATGAACACGAAGGGTGAGGCCGCCAGGAAGGTGAACAGGCCGCAGTACGAGGCGGCCGAGAGCAGGGCAAACGCCCAGAAGGTGGGGTGGCGCGCGATCTGCACCCAGGTGGCCAGCAGCATGCCGGGCTGCAGCGCGCGCGGGTTCTTGGTGGCCAGCGTTTCTTCAAACCGCCATGCGATCACGCCCAGCGTGATGGCGCCGAACACGGCCACCGCCATCAGCGAGAGGCGCCAGCCCATGAGGTCGGACAGGAAGCCACCCAGCGGTGCGCTGGCGCATGCGATCACACCCAGACCGGTGAGGCCCTTGGACATCACCCGCGCGCCCTCGGTGGGCGCGTAGAGGTCGCGCACCACGGCGCGCGCACACATCACGCCCGCACCCATGGCCGCGCCCTGGATGGCGCGCCACACGATGAGCTGTTCAATCGATGGCGAAAAAGTGCTGCCGACCGAGGCCACCACAAAGGCGCTCATGCCGATCAGCAGAACAGGGCGGCGACCGAAGCGGTCCGACAGCGGTCCCCAGAACATCTGCGAGACGCCAAACGCCAGCAGCAGCGCGGTGAGGGTGAGTTGCGCTTGCGACATGGCCGCACCGAAGCCCGCGGTGAGTGCGGGCAAGGCGGGCAGGTACAGGTCGGTGGCGATGGGCTGCAGGCCCAGCAGCAGGGAGAGTGCCAGCACCACCAGGCCGGGCGGCATGGCGGTTGATCGGGCGGGGGAAGGCGGGGTGGCGGGCATCCGGTCGAGGGTAGCAGAACACCCTGCGCGCGGGCCCTTGTGTGCGCTTCAGTTCTTGACCACCTGAACATCCGGGCGCAAACCGAACAGGCTGGCCAGCGCCACGCGGTATTGCGCTTGTCCCACCGAGTTGGTGTTGTGGTGCGAGCCGCCTTCCACCAGCACGAAGGCCTTGCGGCCGGTGGCGGCCTCGTAGAGTTTGCGCCCCAGTTCGGGCTGGATCAGGCGGTCTTCGCCACCGTGCACCACCAGCAGCGGCGAGCCGATGTCGGGCACGCGTTTCACGGCTTCGAAGCGCTGGGTGATCAGCAGCGACAGCGGCAACCATCCCCACTTGAAGGTGCTCACCACGTCGGGGATGGAGGTGAAGGTGCCCTCGACCACCGTGCCCGCTTCGTCCTTCACCTGAGCGGCCAGCTCGATGGCGATGGCGCCGCCCAGCGAGTGGCCAAAGATGTAGCGCGGCCGGCCCGGGTACTTCTCTCCCAGCCACTCCCAGGCGGCGCGTGCGTCTTCGTAAGCCATGGTCTCGGAAGGCAGCTCGTTGGTGCTTTTGCCAAAGCCTCGGTAGTCGATGGCCAGCACCGAGAACCCGAGCTCCTGCATGCGCTGGGCACGGAACGCGGAGCCGGTGACGTTGAAGCGAGCGCCATGCAGGTACAGCAGCACCGGCGCGTCGGCGCGCTCGGTGAAGTTGTCGTTTTGCGCCCAGAGGCCGTGCAGCTTGACGGGCCTGTTGGTGACCTCGGACGTGAAGTCGATCCACTCGTCCTGCATGCTTTCGGCTGCGTAGGTGCCGCCGGCCCAACTGCGGTCCGAGGGCTGGAAGATCCAGGCGCGCTGTTTCTCGTCGAGCGTGGCGCAACCGGCAAGCAAGGCCAATGCGGCCAGCAAAAGGGCGATCAGGCGTTTCATGAGGAGGATGGAGCGGCGCGCGGGGCAAAAAGTTCAGATGTTGCAGCGCGCAGGTTTCGTGCCAGCGGGCCGGCCCATGGTGGCTGATGGGCGGAGTTTCCGCCAGATTCCCGACCGGCGGTCTGGCGCCAGGCCGCTCAGCGCCCGCGCAGAAAGAGGGCGTCCAGCTCTCGCATGCCCAGCTGGCGCCAGGTCGGGCGGCCGTGGTTGCACTGGTCTGAACGTTCGGTCACTTCCATCTGCCGCAGCAATGCGTTCATCTCGTCCAGCGTGAGGCGCCGGTTGGCGCGCACCGCGCCGTGGCAGGCCATGGTGGCCAGCAGCTCGTTGCGCGCCCGCTGCACCACCGTGCTGGCATCAACCTGGCCCAGCTCGGCGAGCACGCTGCGCGCCAGCTCCACCGGATCGCCCTGCGCCAGCGTGGTGGGCACGGCGCGCACCGCGAGCGTTTTGGGTGAGAGCGCCGTGATCTCCAGGCCCAGGGTCGTGAGCACCTCGGCGCAGTCCTCGGCCGTGGCCACCTCGTCGGGCGTGGCAGAAAACGTGGCCGGGATCAGCAGCGGCTGGCTGGCCACCTGCTGGTCGTCGAGCTGCTGCTTGAGGCGTTCGTACACGATGCGCTCGTGGGCAGCGTGCATGTCCACCACCACCAGCCCGTGGGTGTTCTCAGCCAGGATGTAGACGCCTTGCAACTGGGCGATGGCGCGGCCGAGGGGCCAGTCGCCGGGGGGCAAGGGGTTGGCGAGGGCTTCGACAGGCTCAGCCCGAACGGGGTAGGTTTCTGTTCGAACGGAGATGGTGGCTGGGTGTGAGGAAGCATCCGTTGGGGCAGAGCCAATGTCCGTTCGGGCTGAGCTTGTCGAAGCCCCTCCAGACCCGTAGCCCCACAAAGCCCCCACATCGCTCACCCGGTGCCCCACCTCGGGCTCACGCGGACTGAAAGCAAATCCATCTTGCCGCGCTGGCGGCGTCCACGCGGGTGCAGGCTCGGAAACCACAGGTTCGGCCACACCGCCCGAACGCGGCACCGCCAGCGCCGCTTCCACCGCGCGGCGCACGCCCTGGTGCACCTCGCGCCCGTCGCGAAAACGCACCTCGATCTTGGTCGGGTGCACGTTCACGTCCACCCGCGCCGGGTCCAGCGACACGAAGAGCGCGTACACCGGCTGGCGGTGGCCGTGCAGCACGTCTTCATAGGCGCTGCGCGCCGCGTGGGTGATGGTCTTGTCGCGCACGTAGCGGCCGTTCACGTAGGCGAACTGCCAGTCGGCGCGCGAGCGCGCGGCGTCGGGCAGCCCCGCGAAGCCCCACACGCGCAGACGTTGGAGGCCTTCGTCGTCCTGCGCATCCAGCGGCCAGTCGAGCGCCACCGCCTGCAGCACGAAGTCTTCGCCCAACACGTCGGCCAGGCGCTGGCGCAGCGCCTCCATGCCGCCACCGGCCACCGCGCGCCACTGCGCCACCAGCTTGCCGTCGTGCCAGATGGCAAAGCCCACTTCGGGCCGCGCAAGGGCGTGGCGGCGCACGGCTTCGATGCAGTGCGCGAGTTCGGTGGCGTCGGTTTTCAGAAACTTGCGCCGTGCCGGGGTGGCGAAGAACAGCTCGCGCACCTCCACCGTGGTGCCGGGTGCGCGCGCCGTCGGCTGCAGTTCGCCGCTGCGCCCGTCGAGCAACCAGCCGTGGGGTTCGTCGGCGGTGTCCACGCGGGTGAGCAGCGACACCTCGGCGATCGAGCAGATGGCGGCCAGCGCCTCGCCGCGAAAGCCCATGGTGCCCACCGACTCCAGGTCGGAGAGGCTCGCGATCTTGCTGGTGGCGTGGCGTTTGAGGGCGTTGGGCAGTTCGCTGCGCAGAATGCCGCTGCCGTTGTCTTCCACGCTGATGAGCCGCACACCACCGGCCTGCAGGCGCAGCGTGATTTGCGTGGCGCCAGCGTCCAGCGCGTTGTCCACCAGTTCGCGCACCACCGAGGCCGGCCGCTCCACCACCTCGCCGGCCGCGATCTGGCTGATCAGTTCGTCGGGGAGCTCTCGGATGGGCCGGCGCGGCGGCTGGAGGGTGCTGGGTGGGGTTGTCACAGGCAAATTGTAGGGCGCAGGGATAATCGCCCACCATGGAAATCATTGCCTTCCTCATCGACTTCATCCTCAACGTCGACCAGCACCTGCAGACCTTCGTGCAGAACTACGGCGCCTGGGTCTACGCACTCTTGTTCCTGATCATCTTCACGGAGACAGGCGTCGTGGTCATGCCCTTTTTGCCGGGCGATTCCTTGCTGTTCGTGGTGGGCACCTTGTGCGGTGCCGGCCTGATGAGCCTGCCGGTGGCCATGGGCTTGCTGGTGGTGGCCGCGATCCTGGGGGACCAGGTGAATTATTCGATTGGCCGCTACTTCGGGCCGAAGGTGTTTCAGTGGGAAGACTCGAAGCTTTTCAACCGCAATGCCTTCAATCAGGCGCATGCGTTCTACGAGAAGTACGGCGGCATCACCATCATCCTGGCCCGTTTCATGCCCTTTGTTCGCACCTTTGCGCCGTTTGTGGCGGGTGTGGCCGAGATGACGCGCACCAAGTTCACGGCCTACAACGTGGTGGGCGCGCTGATCTGGGGGGTGGGGCGGGTGGGGGCGGGCTACCTCTTTGGCAACCTGCCGTGGGTGCAGACGAATCTGAGCAAGATCATCTGGGCCATGATTTTCATCCCCGGGGTCATTGCCCTCTATGGGGCCTGGCGGGCGAGGCAGCAGTCTTTGCGGGACGCTGGTTGAGTTTGTATTCGTTGCGGTTGTGTGCCTGGACCTTGCAGGCTGGCGGACACGGTGTGCGCTGCTCCGCGGCTGTCCCCCGGCGGCTGGTGCCGCCTCCTCCTGTATGCCGCTGCGCAA